>CAIVVT010000063.1 GCA_903909435.1 uncultured Acidobacteriia bacterium
AATCGTGACCAGGACCAGCACCAGCGCTGAGCCAATCACGAGCCATTTCCAGCGCAGTGTCCATCGCACCACGGGCTCGTACACTCGCATCAATCCGCGGCTGAGAGGGTTATGTTCTTCGGAGCGCACCTCGCCGACCAAGAGCGCGTTCACAATGCGGCACAGCCAGCGAGGTCTGAAATCGAAGCGGTCCACACGTGTCAGAAGCAAACGCAAAGCAGGATCGAGTGTGATTGCCAGCAGCGCAGCCACGAGCATAGTGAGTGTCTTGGTGTATGCCAGCGGCCTGAACATGCGGCCTTCCTGCGCTTGCAGGGTCAGCACCGGCAGAAAAGACACGGCAATCACGAGCAAGGAGAAGAAGGTAGGTCCCGCGACCTCTTTGATCGCACTCAGCACGACTGCGCGGCACTCTCCCGGACGTCCGGCTTTTTGCCACAATTCGAGCTTCTTGTGGGTTTGCTCGACCACCACGATCGAAGCGTCCACCAGTTCGCTGAATGCAATGGCCACACCGGCCAGTGACATGATGTTCGCGCTGATTCCCATCAAGCGGAATGGAATGAACGCGAGCAGCACGGCAATCGGCATAGTGGCGATCGGAATGGCGGCGCTGGGGAAATGCCAAAGGAAGACGAGGATGATGAGAACCACCGTAACCAGTACTTCGATGATGGTTTGCCTGGCGGTGCCGATCGAGTTGTTGATTAACTCCGACCGGTCGTAAATGGGAACAAGCTTGACGCCTGGAGGGAAGCCAGGCTCTATCTCTTTGATCTTGGCTTTCACCTGCCCTATGACATCCAGTGCATTCTCGCCGTTGCGCATGACTACGATGCCGGAAACGACTTCGCCGCTACCGTCGAGGTCCGTCAGGCCACGCCTCATGTCGGGCCCGATTGCGACCTGGCCGACGTCCCTAATTCGAATCTGAGAGCCGGTGTCGCTGACACTCAGCGGGATGTTCTCAAAGTCTTCAAGCGAGCGCGCATAGCCACGGCCGCGAACCATGTATTCCGTTCCACCAAACTCGAGTAACCTGCCGCTCGATTCGCTGTTGCCGCTGCGGACGGCCTCGACTACCCGACTCACCGGGATGCCGTACGCGCGCAATCTATTCGGGTCCAGGTTCACTTGATACTGGCGTGTGTAGCCGCCGACGGGTGCAACCTCGGCCACCCCTGGTACTGAGCGCAGGTAATAGCGCAAATACCAGTCCTGGTACGAGCGCAGGTCGGCCAGATCGTGCTTGCCGGATTTGTCCACCAGGGCATACTGAAACACCCAGCCGAGCGCGGTCGCGTCTGGGCCGAGCTCAGTCTTAACCCCTTCAGGCAGGCGCGGGAGAACACTGGAGAGATACTCCGTGGTGCGCGAGCGGGCCCAATAGAGATCGGTGCCTTCCTCGAAGATCACGTACACGTAGGAGTAGCCGAAATCGGAGAAGCCCCGGACCGTCTTCACTTTCGGCGCTCCGAGCATGGCCGTGACGATGGGATAAGTCACCTGATCCTCGACGATATCGGGGCTACGATCCCAATGTGAAAAGATGATGACTTGTGTGTCGCTGAGGTCCGGTGTGGCATCGAGCGGCAGCGTGAGCATAGCCCACCAGCCGACGACACAGGCCATAGCGATGGTAGCCAACACCGCCAACTTGTGTTCGACGGAGAAGTCGATGATGCGGTTAATCATCGGCTCCACCACGGCGCGCGCTGGCTGTGGCCGCGGCATCATTCTGGAAAGCCTGTTTACACTGCTTCGAGCAGAAGTATAAGGTGGCCCCGCGATCCGCCAGCGTATTGCCCGAAGCTTTCGCTTTGGCCGGATCGACAGGCATCCCGCAATTTGGATCCTTGACCGTTTTTGCCGCCGCCAGTTGCTCGGGCATGCCGGCGGGCTTGTCATTCACGCGGGTAGGCGAGGGCGAGGACGAAGGGGCCTTCAGTCGGCTCTCCGAATCGACGAGGAAAGTGGCCGCCACTACGACGCGCTCCCCAGGTTGAACTCCGCGCCGGATCTCGACCCGATCGCCAAAGCGCCAACCCGTTTCAACTTCACGCGGCTCAAAAGTGCCTTCGCTGCGCTCGACATAGACACGAGCGTGCGCTCCCGAATCGACCAGCGCGTCGAGTGGGACCGTGATTGCGGGCGCCATATGCACCGGAAGTTCGACGTCCACCAACTTGTCTGGCCGCAGCAGGAAGGTCTGGTTGTCGACTTCGAGGCGCAGTTTGACGGTTCCGCCACCGGCCTCCGATTGCGGCAGGCTATCGGCAATGCGCGCGGGGAGTTGACGTCCAGAGTCCTTCAGCGTGATTGCCGCAGTGCCGCCTGGACGCAGTGCCGCCGCTTCCTGTTCGTAGACTTCGGCAATCACCCAGACTTTGCTCAAGTCGGCCACTCGGTAGAACTCCATTTGACGTTCGAAATGCAGTCCTGGCGAGATGTTCCGTGCGAGGATCAAGCCGTCCGCAGGCGCGAGCACTTCGATGCTGTCGGGCAGCATGTGGCTGTCGGCCATGTGCTTGATCTGCAAGTCGCTCATGCCGAGATTGCGCAGACGGTCGGTATAACCCTGAAGACTGCTCACCCCTTGCTTGGACACGGCGCCGGGGAACGGAACAGTGCGTGAGCCATCCTTACCGACCGAACCGGGCACGCCTTGCGAAGCGGCCAGGAACCCCGATGCGACGGACAGAAAGTCCGGGGAGTAATAGGTCGCCAGCTTCTGGTCCTTCTTGACTAGCAGCCCCACCGAGTCGTTATAGGTCTCACGCACAAACCCGTCCACTCCGGGATTGACTTTGTACACTCGAGTGTCTTGCGGAACCACGCGGCCCACTACGCGGAGTGTGTGAGTAGCGCCGGATTTTTCGACTGGGGCGACATGGATGCCCAGTAACTGCTGGGTAGCGCCATCGATGCCAACAGCTCCCGCTGGCAAGTGGGCCATCAGCGTGGTTGGCTGCGCGTTGCCGGCCTCCTCGGAGAACACCGGTTCGAGTTGCATGCCGCAATCCGGTGCGATACCTGGCTTGTCCGATCTGTAGGCCGGGTGCATTGGGTCGGAGTAGTAAATCACACGCCGCCCGGTCTTGCCGCTCTTCTGTGTTCGCGAGTTGTACCGGCCAAGTCCGTACGACGCCGCTATCGCCGCCATGACCGCTATTGCAAGTATTGTGTTTCGCATTTGGCCCCTCAATCCAATTGGCCCGGACCGACGCGCTTGTCTTAGCTTGCCCATGCAACATAGGCAAGGGCCCACATTCTAACTTGGCATCGCATGCCACAGACTGACTTTGACGTACCGCAAACAGTTGCGGACGGAGTGCCATGCGCTATTGAGAATGGGGTCATTGCCGGGGCTATGCCCATGGCCGAAGACCTGGCGCGCCGAACAGAGTTTGTAACTACTCGGAGATCGCCATGAGCGATTCAATGTCGCAGATGGTAACCGACTCACGACGATTGCTTACCATCCCGCGGGCTTCCCACGCTGACAGCAGACGGCTCACGGTGAATAGTGTCGTGCCGGTCATTTGAGCGAGTTCGTGGCGCGAAAGACCGATTTCGATGACGCCGTTTACTTGCCGTCCGATTTGAGCCTGCAGTCGAACGAGTTGGCGGGCGACCCGCGGGCCGACTCGCTCGGTCGCTACTTCCCGGAACCGTTCTTCGAGCTGCAGCAGGTGATCTCCGAGAATCCGCACCATGTTCCGATACAAGACGGGGAATCGCTCCACGACAACTTTGAAGTCGGGGGCATCCCACACCAGCGCATGGCACAAACGGAATGCTTGCGCCGTCGCACAGTGGCTACCCGTGGCAAACAGGCTGGCGGAATCCAGCACGTCGCCGGGCACGCCTAGCCTCAAGATGGCTTCTGTGCCGGTCGGGCCAAGTTGCGTGATCTTTACTATTCCCGAGGTGAGCAGCATGACCTGCCGAACGGTCTGGCCCTCCATGTAAAGCATCTCGCCGCGCGCGAATTCCTTGACACGGGCTGTGGCGCAGATTCCAGCGTATTCGCACGGTAAAACGCCGCTAAACAATGGGCAGTTTTCGACCAAGGTCCCACGTTGGTTATCCGCATTCTTGCGGGATGCGGCCACGGTTAAGTTCTTGAATGCAGAACTACAACACGGGTTAGCGCATTGCTCTGGACACGCACGAGCCATTACGGTGTTCATATGTGTTCCCCCCCTCAAGGGACACACTGCCTGTACCATCCCGGGAAACGCCTATCCCCAGTTTCCGGGATAAATCGATCACGCCACTCCTCGCAGGTAACGTCGTTTGACAAATACCCGCCTGCATCCCACAACACGCAAACATCGGGTCTAGACTGACCTGCTTCCGATGAGCCGACGCACGCACTCCTCCAAGTCTCGATTGGACTCTACCGCCCCGCGTGAATCATAACTCTCCCATAGCAGGTCCGATTGGTGCTCCAACGCACTCAACCAACCCTTCGTATCCCAGCCCTGCATTCGGCGAGTTATCGTTCTCCAGTTAAGGTCCCAGTCCGACTGTCGCCAATGAATCCCCTGCCGGCCTTCGCCAACAGCCAAGGTACCCCAGCACACCTTGACCCAAATGTGGAAGGTGACTTCACCTCCAACCACAATTGCCGAAAAGGTGATCCCACTTTCTCTGATGAGCCCAGTTGTTGCCCCCCCCCTCGCAAGTGGGGCAATGACGTATTGAATAACTATGGCTTATCATAACTCGACAGTCAAGTTATTTTATCTGCTTCGTTCCCGAGCTTGGCGATTGGGCACTTAGCTCCAGCCTCGCAGTTGTTGCGTGAAGTTTGGAGGAGCCACGGAACCACGGAGAATAGCTGGTTCACTGGCTTTCGACACGCTTGCTCAGCAGTAGATGACCCCGATCGTCGGCGTGATTCGGACTTTTGTCCATTGCTTGGTTCTAGAACCAACGGGTACTTTTGTACTACCGCCTTAAGCAGCCTCCCGATTGGTCTCCCAGAGGGTTGGCGAAGCTGGCAATGGGCCTGGATAACGCCGGCCGGCGAGGCCACGCAGGCTGTCACCACGACTCGGCAGCAGGGCGCTGTCTCGCGAATGAGGAAGCTCCGCCTAAGGCGCCGGGCGCTCAGCGCGCATGCCCGCGCAGAGTTCAGGACCGCTGATGGAGTTGGTCGCCGGCTATACGAATTCCTGGTATTCGGCACCGCGAAATGGACGCTAAGTCTAATGAGATGCACCAGTTACGGAATACGCGCCGCACCTACGCGTTGCTCGCGTGTTCCCGCAGGGCACTGCTTGGCGCAAATGCAAACAGGGGACTCGCTTTGCTAGAAGTGGTTCTGGTATGTCAGTCGGCGGAGCACTCGTTCACTGCCTGCTGTGCGGCCCACGCCTTCAGGACAGGCGGTACCTTGCACTAGGGTTCGAATTCGACCGGCCTCCAGGGTCAACTTGTTTCGACCTCCGCCGCCGGTGGAAGAACTTCCGATGCTCTGCTGGAGACTACCGGAAGGCGTGTCCGAAGCACCATTTGCTCATCT
>CAIVVT010000064.1 GCA_903909435.1 uncultured Acidobacteriia bacterium
CCGATGCATCCATAGTCAAAACATAACGCCAATGGAATGTTTTGGTTGCGCCGAAAGCTTAGAAAACTAAGTGACATTGGGATGGCATCCTGCGCGGCGGTTGTCTACCGCCGCAGTGTTTGCTGGATAGTGACATTTGGCCGATTGCCAATCGGCCGCAGCTTACCAAGCTGCCCCACAACCAAACTGCCCCACAACGGCGCAGCGCCAGCGCTGCTGGCAATGATAATATCGGCCGAGACGTGTCCCGAACATATTGCTCCAAAGGTGTTGCTTCCATGATCCTGGCTCAAAGCTGGTTCGATTCCATCCGCAGTTCTTTCGCGCGGCCGCGCACCGCACGCCGCACGGTCGTAGCCGTCGCTACATTCACCTTCGCCGCCTTGTCGGTGCTGAATCCGGCGCTGGCGGCCGATCCCCCAGCACCGCAAACTGCACCCGCCAAATCCGCCGCACGCGGGCTTTCCGCCGACCGCACCGCCCGCATCGACCGCGTGCTGAACCAGTACATCGACCAGGAGCGCGTCGCCGGAGCCGTGGCGCTGGTGCTCCGCGACGGCAAGCCCGTGTACGAGCGCGCCGTAGGTTGGAGCGACAAGGAATCCGGCCGGCGCATGACCATGGACACCATCTTCCGTCTCGCGTCGCAGTCCAAGGCGATCACCAGCGCGGCGATCATGATGCTGGTCGAGGACGGCAAAATCAACCTCGACGAGAACGTCGGCCACTTCATCCCGACGTTCACCAAAACGACGGTGGCGGTGAAGGATGGGGACGCCATTAAGATCGTCCCTGCCAAGCGCGCCATCACGATTCATGACCTCTTGACCCACACGGCGGGCATCTCCTACGGCACCGACGCGCACGTCGCCGCTTTGTACGAGGCCAAGGGACTAGGGCCGGCCGCGGGCAACGGCTGGTACACCGCCGACAAGGACGAGGACATCTGCGACACGATGGAGCGCCTCGGCACGCTCCCGTTCGTCCAGCAGCCCGGCGAGGCTTTCGTCTACGGCTACAACACCGACATCCTGGGCTGCGTGATCGAGAAGGCGTCCGGCATGTCGTTCGCCGATTTCCTGCAGACGCGCATCGCCGGACCGCTGGGCATGAAGGACACGCGCTTCTTTCTGAAGCCCGCCGACCGCACACGCTTCGCCACGCTCTACGCCAGCAGCATGGGCCGGTACGTGCGCGCACCGGAAGGGTCAAAGGGCCAGGGGCACTATCTGGAAGGGCCGCGCAAGAACTACTCGGGCGGCGCGGGCATCACCTCGACGGCCCGCGACTACTCGCGTTTCCTGGAGATGATCCGCAACGGCGGCAAGCTGGGCGATCTCCGGCTGCTGTCGCCGCGCTCGGTTCAGTTGATGGTCACCAACCAGTCCGGTACGCTGCACTCGACCACCGGGCTAGGCTTCGGCTGCGGCTTCCAGACCGTGGACCGCTACGGCGCCAGCGGGCTGGCGGGGGTGGGGGCGTTCGGTTGGGGTGGAGCCTACGGAACCCATTACCAGGTCGATCCCAAGAGCGGCATGGTGATTGAGTTGATGATCCAACTCATGCCCAACGACACGGACTTCTCTAAGAAGTTCATGACGGCCGTGTACACCGCGCTGGTGGACTAGCTCTCCGTGGTGGGGCGGCTCTCCAGAGCCGCGCGGGGCCTCCAGGCCCCGCAGACTAACTTGTGCGGTGCGGGCGCTGGAGCGCCGCCTGACAACGAGTGGAGCGCCGCCCCACTTTCCCCACCGCGCCTGAGTTATATCACCGCGCCTGGGTTATATACTGATCGGCAATCATGCACAGACTCTGGATCGGGATTCGCACGAGCGCCGTGCTCAGCATCATCGGCAGCCTGCTTGCGCTCGCGTTTGGCGGACTGATGCTGTTCACCACGGTGGTCAAACCTCTGTCCGCTGGGGCGGCTCCATCGCCGATTCCCCTGCCGGTGATCGGCGCGGTGATGGCGGCTTTGTTCGGGATGCTCGGCGGCTTGGGGATCTGGACCGCCGTTGACATCTTTCGCCGGCGCGGCTGGGCGCGCGTCTCCATGCTGGTCTTCGCGGCGCTGCTGACCTTCATCGGCGCGAGCGCGGCAGCGGCCATTCTGGTCGTGCCGTTCCCCCTGCAGCGGGGAGTTGACCCGCGAACCATGCACGCCATTCGATTGGGCATCGCCGGTGTTTATGCCGTCCTGGCGGTGATCGGCCTCTGGTGGCTGGTGCTGTTCAACCTGCCGTCCACGAAAGAGTACTTCGCGAAAGACGCATCGGGCGTGCCGGCGACCCCGCCCGCGCGGCCACTGAGCATCTCCGTGATTGCCTGGTGGCTGCTGGCGGGCGGGTTGCTGAGCGCCGTACCGGGGGCGATCGGAATGCCGGCCTTTGCCTTCGGGGCCGTGCTGACGGGCTGGGCCGCGCTGGCGACGTATAGCGCGCTCGCCGTCGCGCAAGTGCTGCTGGGCGCAGGCCTGCTGCGCCGCATAGAATCTGCCCGGCGGGCGGCCATCGCCTATTTCTGCCTGACGGCAGTGAGCGGCGCGCTCGCCTTTGCACCGCCCGGATTCACAGCCAGGATGGAGGCCTTCCAAAGCGCGATGCCCAGTGTGTTCCCCGCCGGAACCCCGGCGCAAATGCCCACGTTGAGCGCGGTTCTGGCGGTGCCGGGGATCGCACTAGCGGCCCTGCCCATCTGGTTTCTGGTGCGCCGGCGTGCGGCGTTTGTGAAATCCGTGGCGGCAAGTTAGAAATCTAAAACGGTCGCACTTGACGGTTTTGAAAACTTGCCTATTTAGAATCAATAGCTTGAAGATGTAAACCGTCAGCATTGACGGGATTGGACTTTGGGGCGTTGGGCAACTGCCGCGCTCCCGGTCTCGCTTTCTTGCATTGCGCTAGCACTCCCAGCCTCCCGTTTCATTCGGGAAGAAGTGCTCAAACCTCGCAACCGGCCCGTTCGATCACGATCTCCCGGAGACGGCGAAAGCGCGCCATGGCAGTATGGGTTAGCGCGGGGTGAAGCTGATCGATTCGCAGCCGGAGAGTGCCGGCCTCCAGAGGTTTTCCACTCCTCGCGTAGTACTCTTGCCAAGTAGTACTAGTTCCGCTTACTATCTTTCTACAAGCTTCCTTGTCGGAGCGCCGGACAGGCTCTACAATAGCTAAACCTTCGTTGAATAACGTTTGCGTAGAGTAAAGAGGAGTGTAGTGAATCCAAGATTAAACCTGCTGTTTAGCGCGATCTGCCTGATCGCGCCCCTGGCAACAAACGTCTCCCTGGCCCAGTCCGTGGACACGCACCACGTTCCGGAAGGGGTTAGCTCCAGTCTGGCGCCATCCACGGGACTGCTCCCCTCGAACCAGATCATGCGTCTCGATCTCGTGTTGCCACTCAGCGATGCGGCCGGTTTGCGGAGCTTCATCAACGACATCTACAACCCCGGCAGCCCGAACTTCCGCCACTACCTGACACCGCAGGAGTTCACCAGCAGGTTCGGTCCTACCCAGCAGGACTACGATGCCGTGGTCGCTTTTGCCAGGAAGCAGGGATTCACGGTCACTGGCGGCTCCCGCGACGGCATGGATGTGCAGGTCCAGGGCTCCGTTACCGCCGTCGAGTCCGCCTTCCATGTGAACATGCGAACTTATCAGCACCCCACCGAGAACCGCACCTTCTATTCACCGGACCAGGAACCGACGCTCCTGGCAGGTGTCAAACTGTGGCACATCTCGGGTTTGGACAACTACTCGATTCCAAAGCCAAGGCTCGTCAACCGGACCGATTTCGCCAACGCACATAAGATGTCGGAGGCTGCCGTCGTCTCCCACGCCACCACTGGCTCCGGCCCATCGGCGTCGTTCCTCGGCAGCGACATGCGCGGCGCCTACTACGGCAACGGAACCTTGACCGGCGCCGGCCAGAGCCTAGGATTGCTCGAGTACTACGGCACCAATCTCGCCGACGTGACGACCTACTACAAAAACGTCGGCCAGACCAACACTGTGCCCATTACTCTAGTGTCCACCGACGGCACAAGCACCAGTTGCGTCTATCCCAGCTGCGACGATACGGAGCAAACTCTTGACATCACGCAGGCTCTCGGCATGGCCCCCGGCCTGTCCAGCCTCGTGGTCTACGTCGGCTCCAGCGACACGGCCATCATCAGCGCCATGACGACTCACAACCCGCTGCCCGCCACCATCGGCTGCTCCTGGGGCTGGACCCCGACCGATGCCAGCACGCTCGACCCTTACTTCCAGAAGATGGCCGCCCAGGGGCAGAACTTCTTCGCCGCCGCAGGCGACAACGGTCCGTGGGGCACCAGCAGTACCAACTACGCCTGGCCGGCGGACGATCCCTATGTTGTAAGCGTTGGCGGCACCGACCTGGTCACCGCCGGCGCCGGCGGCGCGTGGTCTTCTGAAACGGCCTGGATCGACTCCGGCGGCGGCATCACCAAGAACGGCTTCGCGATCCCCGCATGGCAGCAGCTCTCCGGCGTCATCAACTCGAGCAACAAGGGCTCAACCACCCTGCGCAACGGCCCCGACGTATCCGCCAACGCCAACTTCACCTTCTACGTCTGCGCCGACCAGACCACTTGCACGGCCAACTCCTACGGTGGAACCAGCTTCGCCGCTCCCATGTGGGCCGGCTATATCGCGCTGGTCAACCAGCAGCTGGTGACCAATGGCAAGCCGACAATCGGCTTCCTGAACCCGACGATCTATGCCCAGAACGTGACTTCCAGCTACGCCACGAACTTCCACGACATCACCAGTGGCAGCTCCAGCGGCGCGGGCGGCAGCTATCCGGCCGTCACCGGCTTCGACCTGGTCACCGGCTGGGGCAGCCCGACTCCCGCATTGGCCGCCGCGCTGGTCGGGACTGGATCGACGCCCAGTTTCAGCCTTTCCGCCTCCCCGGCGTCGGTGACCGTTCTGCAAGGCAGCGCGGGCAACTCGACCATCACCAGCACGGTGAGCGGCGGGTTCAACTCGGCGATCTCCCTGGTGGCTACCGGTCAACCCACCGGCGTGACGACCGTGCTCAGCCCGGCGTCGATTACGGGCGCCGGTACCTCGACCCTGTCGCTCTCGGTGGCCTCGACCACCGCCGTGGGCACTTACACGATCACCGTCACGGGCACCTCGGGCGCCCTCGTCAAGACCACCACGGTGACACTGACCGTGACCTCGCCGACCGCAGGGTACTCGCTCAGCGTGGCACCCACGACGCTGACCGTTACCCGCAGCACGTCCGGGAAGGCCACCATCACGACGACCGTCACCGGCGGCTTCAACTCCGCGATCGCCCTTTCGGCGACTGGCTTTGGCAGCGGCGCGTCCGCGAGCTTCAGCCCCTCGTCGATCACCGGCGCCGGAACCTCCACCCTGACCGTGACGGCCAGCAGGCGCGCCACCACCGGGACACGGACGATTACGATCACCGGCAAGAGCGGGACCAAGAGCCATACGACGACCCTGACCCTGACCATCAATTAGCTCTGACCAAGTTGGTCCCGCGCCCGATGTAGTCCGAATGGGGGAGGCCTGACACGCCTCCCCTCCCTCCCTCACTTCCTCCCTCCCGGACAGCTAGATTCACCCCCCTTTGGTTCAACTGGCAAGTCTGATAATGTCGCCGTGCGGGAGAATCCGCAGGCCGTTCGTTGCGTTTCTGGTGGGTAACACCCGTGCCGATTTGAGGCGCAATCGGCGGGCAGAAACCGACCATAAATTGTCAAGAATAGAATCCTGTAAATTGGTGGAAATTCTTTAGAAATTAGTCTTGTATAGATTCGGTGTTCCTGTTACACTCACCGCAGGTTGGAGGAGTAGACATGAACAGTTTGAATTTTCGCCCCTGTCTCAGGGGCCTGTTAGTAGGGGTGTGTCTTTCGCTGGCGACTGCATCCGCATTCGCCTCAAGTATCCCAAGCAACTCAAACTCCGGGAGCGCTCTCACCTGCGGGTCCGCGTCAAGTTCTCCGGGGTGCATTCCGGGCATGGAGATTAACTCCAGCTCGTTGACGCTCATACGGTACATCACCGGCGGTGTCGAGACGGACGACATTCGCGGTGTGGCTGACTTCGCGGTGTTTGATCCCGGGTTGACCGGGTGGGTTGAAATAGCGGATCCCACGTTAGGAACCGACCCTGGTTTCGCCACTCTGGACTTCGGTAACCCGTTCCTATACGCCTACGAGGCCGGCGTTCCGCTGTCGGAACTGTCGGTGTTTTACTCGGTACCCGATCAGACGGTAGCGAGCGGAGCGCCGATCACCGTGCGAGAGGTTTTGCTTGGAACGCTGCCCGGTCCGGTGACTAGTCGTCCGCTGCGGGTGGTCACGTATACCGGTCCATTCACCCTCGGGTTCAATTTCGTGGGCGACCTGAGCAGTGTGCCTGGCGATCAGTACCTTGTCTATTCACTTGCTTCAGCAACGCTTGCGATACCTGAGCCATCCAGCATGCTGCTGGCGGGCTTGGGGATGCTGCTTCTGTTTTGCTGTAGGGAGTACGTACGCCGCAAGCGGCCGGTAGCGGTGCATTCGCGAATTGGAGAATGAGTCCGGACAGGCAAGAGGGCCCTCGACTGTCCGCCTGATCCGCGTCCTCTCCAACGCTTTGTTGCCGAATTAGGCCGTATTTACGTTCGATTCAGTGATTAGCTTCGGGCCTCTTTGCGCTACAACAAAGAGGCCCATTTTTTTCGTCCCACTCCTCCAGGCCTCCCCAGGCGCATCCCTTCGAGTCCGCGCCCGCACCCTACGGCGACCTCGCGCCAGAGCCGTCTGCTCCTGTACAATGCTGCGTGGGCAAGCCTTGCGGCAAACGCTTGGGCTCTCGACCAACCTGGAGGCATTCCATGCAGAACAACGTCACACGCCGCGGCTTCGTGCGCGGCGCCGCCGGTCTTTCGGCGGCACTGGCACTCCGCGGACGCATTCTCGGGGCCAACGACCGGGTCAATACGGCGATGGTCGGTCTCGGTGGCCGCGGCACGTGGCTGCTCGAAAAGGTCCAGCAGCGGATCAAGGAAAAAGGCGACGCGCAAGTCGTGGCGCTGTGCGAGGTCTATCAGGCCCGGCTTTCGGCTGCGTCGAAGAAAGTCCCCGGCGCCAAGACTTATACGCTGCACCAGGAACTGCTGGAGCGCAAGGACCTCGACGCGGTATTCATCGCGACGCCGGACCACTGGCACGGCCCCATCACGCTGGCCGCCCTCGACGGCGGCCGCGACGTCTATTGCGAGAAGCCGATGACGCACACGGTGGAAGAAGCCGCCGTGGTGGCCGCCAAGGTGCGCGAGAAGAACCGCGTCATGCAGATCGGTGTCCAGGCCACGAGTTGGAATCGCTGGCAGAAGATCCGCGAAGTCGTACAAGCGGGCACGCTCGGCAAGGTGGTGGCGGGGCAGGGAACTTACAGCCGCAACAACCCAAACGGGGACTGGAACTGGCCGATCGATCCGGCCGCGGGGCCGGACGCGCAGGGGGAACAGCACATCGATTGGAAGCAGTGGCTGGGCTCGGCCCCGCAGCGCCCCTACGACGCCGACCGGTTCTTCCGCTTCCGCAAGTATTGGGACTACTCGGGCGGCATCGCGACCGACCTGCACTATCACATCCTGGCGCCCTTCCATATCGCCCTGGAGAACGAACACCCGTCGCGGGTAGCTGGCATGGGCGGACTGTGGGTCTACAACGACGGGCGCGAGACCCCGGACACCTTCCTCACCGCGGCGGACTACCCAGGCAAGTACTCCATCACGATTCAGTCGTCGCAGGTGAACGAGATCGGGCCGCTGATGACCATTCGCGGCACGCACGCGACCATGCACCTGGGCGACGAGTGGGAAGGGCCGCAGGGGCGCAACTCCAACGTCGCCCGCATCGTGCCGGAGACGCCTTTCCGCGACGAGTTCAAACAGAAGTGGGGCAAAGACGAGATCGTGGTCGAGAACGTGGGGAACGACGGCGACCAGAAGCACGTGGACAATTTCTTCGATTGCGTCCGCTCGCGGCAGCAGCCGAATTGCCATGCCGATCTGGGGTACAAGGTGATGACCGGGATCGACCTTTCGGTGCGCTCCTATCGCGAGAACAAGATCTTCGTCATCGATTCGGCCACGGGCAGGATCGTGCGCAGTTGATCCCCCTCGCTTGAAAAGCCTCCGAGGCGGACCTCGATGCAATACGCCGCCGCGCGGCAAGCACTTATCTCAAGCAGTCAATGAGGCTCGCATAATACGGTGACACGCGGTATCGGTTGTGGGGCAGGATGTCATCCTTCGCGCCGCTTGTCTACCGGCGCTGGACGGCCCATTTGCAGACTCAAATGGCGGGTTGCCAACCCGCCGCAGGTTGACAACCTGCCCCACATGGCAGTGTGCGCGTCATTTTGTTTTGCGAGACTCTGTAGGAGACCAGCCATGGGGAATGGAAAGGTAAAAGTCGGCATCATCGGATCGAAGTTCGAAGCCGACATTCACGCGGCGTCGTTCCAGTTGATGCCAGAAGAGGCCGAGGTCGTCGCGGTGGCCTCGCCTACGCCCGGCAATGCCGCCGAACTTGCCGGCAGGTATGGCATCCCGCGCGTCTTTCTCGACTACCGCGAGATGCTGCGCGAGCCCGATATCGAGATGGTGACCATCGCCGCGCCCAACGCCCTGCACCGCCAGATGACCTGCGATGCCGCGCGTGCGGGAAAACACGTGGTGTGCGAGAAGCCGTTCGCCATGACGCTCGAAGAGGGCGATGAGATGATCGATGTCTGTCGCGCGGAAGGCGTCCTGCTGATGTATGCAGAGGAACTTTTCTTCACTCCAAAATACGTCAAGGCCAAGGAGATGGCGGATCAGGGTGCATTCGGGAAGGTGCATCTGGTCAAGCAAAGCGAGAAGCACTTCGGACCGCACGGCGACTGGTTCTGGGACGTTTCAAAGTCCGGCGGAGGCGTCTGGATGGACATGGGCTGCCATGGCATCGCCTTCTGCTACTGGTTCCTGGGACGGCCGAAAATCGAGTCGGTGTATTGCCAGATGGGGACCTACGTGCACGGCGACAAGACCATCGGCGAGGACGAGGTGATCGGCATCATCGAGTTCGCCGGCGGCGCGCTCGGGATGGTCGAGGACAGTTGGGCCCGGCGGGGCGGGATGGACGACCGGATCGAAGTGTTCGGCGATGGCGGCGTCACCTACGGCAACCTGCACATGGGCAACGCGCTGCCGACTTACAGCGAGTCGGGGTATGGCTACGCGGTGGAGAAAGCGCCCTCGACGACCGGCTGGAGCTACCCGGTTTTCGAGGAGCTTTGGAACTACGGCTTCCCGCAGGAGATGCGGCACTTCGCCCGCTGCGTGCGGGGCAAAGAGACGCCGCAAGCCACGGGCGAAGACGGGCGTGTGGTGCTGGAAGCGCTGTGCGCGGGCTACGCCTCAGCGGGCCTGGGCTCGAAGGTGGCATTGCCCTACCGGCCCAAGGGACTGCGCCGCCCAATCGACGGTTGGAAGGGCGCTGCCGCTAAGTGAAGGAATGTGGGGCGGCTCGGGAGAGCCGCGCCACACTGACAGCTAGATGCCGAGCGTCGAGATCGCCTTGTTCAGATGCTCGATCCCGCGCTTCACGTCGTCGATCTGTTTGGGTCCCGAGATCTCCCGCTCGATGGTGATCGCTCCGGTATAGCCGTTGCGGTGCATCACTTCGAAGACCCGCTTAAAATCGACCTTGCCGTGCCCGATGGCGACTTCTTCGCCGAGCTTGCGCGGGTTCGTCGGGTAGATTCCGTCTTTGGCGTGGACCGCATAGATGTGCTTCCCGAAGATCTCGGCCGCGTCCACCGGGTTGGCCTTGCCGTACAGAATCAGATTCGCGGTGTCGAGCCCCACGCCCACATTGTCGAGGCCCATGTCTTCGATGGTCCGCATCAACGTCGTCGGTGTCTCCTGACCCGTCTCGAACAGGAACATCTGCCCGTTGCCCTTACAGTGGCTGGCGACCTCTTTCACGGCCGCGACCAACTCAGGGTACAGGGCGTCGTTGGGATCCTCGGGGATGAAGCCGCAATGCGTCTGCAGGAACGGCGCGCCTAGCTGCTTGCCGAGGTCGGAGCCGCGCTTCATGGCGTCGATGCGGGCCCGCCGGGTCTTGCGCGGCACCAGGCCGATGGTGGCCGGGCCCCGCAGGAAGTCCCACACCATCTCGCCCGGTCCGAGCGTCTCGACGGCAGTCGGCTCCACTTGGTACTTCTCCAGCAACTGCTTGATCTGAGCGCCGAACTGCGTGTCGTAGCGGTTCGTGGAGACGAAGCAGGTGGAAAGCCCGAGGTCGCGGACCTTCTTGATCTCCTGTTCGGGTCTCTCATCGGGGGTGATGAGGATGCCGAGACGGAAAGGTTTCTTTGTTACGGCGGCGGCCGCCGCCGTGCCGCTCAGTGCCGCGGCAGCGAGCGGCACGGCGGAGCGGAGAATCGATCGGCGAGTGGGAAGTAGTGACATAGAAGAATGATCATACGGCGCAGGCCGCGATGCGCGGCCTGCCAGCTTTCAGATTCGAATGAACCACTGTTTGCGGTACATGGCGTAGGCGGCCAGATACATCACCAAAGTGAAGGCTACAGCCCACAAGAGGGAGGCGTTGTAGGGCGAAGCCAGCGGTGCGAAGCAAGTCTTGTAGAGCCAGCCTTGCAGGCTGATCGCATCCGCGCCCTGGCCCCAGCGGATGGCGCCCAGCGCGATGGCCAGCAACTCCGAGAGCATGTAAATGGAGATCGCGTTCATGCCCATGATCACCGCCGGTTTCGCCACGCGCTGGTAGCCCCGGCCGTCCACGAAGTGGACGAAAAACGCCAGCAGCACGAAGTCGAGCCCGGCCATGAACAGCGCGAACGAACTCGTCCACAACTTCTTGTTGATCGGCAGCCAGCTGTCGCAGATCAGGCCCAGCGCGAGCAGCGCGTTGCCCGCCAGGAACAGCACAGTGGTGCGCTCCGGCAGCGTGCGCTTGAGCCTCAGGACATGGCCGGCGAGGATACCGAACAGTGCCGTCGCGATCGCTGGCAGCGTGCTGACGATGCCCTCTGGATCCCACGTCTTCGTACCTGAGTAATTGTGCGCGCCCAGCACGTTCCAATCGAGGTAGTGCGAGAGGTTGCCGTCCACGTCCAGCCGCCCGGCGCCGTATCCGGGAACGGGGACGAACGCCATCAGCAGCCAATAGACACCGAGCAGCGCGACGATCCAGGCGATCTGAGCTCTCACTCTAGGTGTCCAAAGATAGATCGCCGAAGCCAGGAAGTAGCAGATGCCGATGCGCTGGAGCACGCCCAGAATGCGCATGGTGCCGAAGTCGAAAAACGGGAACAGGTAGACCAGCAAGCCTAGCGCGTAGATGATGGCGGCCCGCCGCAACGCTTGCAGCATCAGCGTGGACTTAGCCACGCCGCGCTCCAACCGCCCGCCGAGCGAGAGTGTCATCGATACCCCGACGATCCACAGAAACGACGGGAAAACCACATCCGTGATGGTCCATCCATTCCACTCCGAATGGTTGAGCGGACCATAGGTGTGGCTCCCGTCACCCGAGTTGTTGACGAGCACCATGAGCGCCATCGTGGCTCCGCGAAACGCGTCGAGCGAGACAAGCCGCTGCGAGATCGGCACGCGGCCGGCGGCAGGTGCGGCTGTTTGGGGGAGTGATTCAGATGTCGCCATGAGACTAAGCGGGAAACCCTTTCCATGATGCTACGCTACTCGGGCCGGATGTGGACACTTCCGCTGCGTTTGACGCCAGTTCCCGGTATCGTTTGAATTTACGGCTCTCAAGGCTTCGAGGCCATGTAGTAGTGATTCTCGCCCTCGTCGGAGGCTTCGCCGGTTAACGCCAGCCCTGCGTCGTGGAGGAGTTGCAGATACTGCTCGTACCCCAATGAAATCGATTCGCGTTCCGTCAGAACGTCTCGCCACCTGAGAGCTTCCCGTGGCGCAGTGAACAGGAACTTCCCGCCACCATTCAGCGCTCTTGCTACCTTGCCGATCACGCTCGCCTGAGCATCGGCTGGCAACAGGAATAGCAATCCCCATGCAATGACCGCATCGAAGTTGCGATTCAAAAAAGTTGAGTGTGCCACCTCGGCGCATTCAGCGGGAGCCGTAGGAAACCGCTGGCGGAAAGCGGCGATCATCCTGGGTGATGCGTCAACGCCGTGGACTGCGAATCCGCCCTCGACGAGCACCTGTGAGATCGGCACACCGCTGCCACAGCCGAGGTCCAGGATCGACGCACCGTGCGGGAGAGACTCACTCCACTCAAGCACGGTCGCAACGCCGATACGAGGGTTCCGCGAGGCCATGAATATCTCCGCGTTTTCTTCGTAGCCGTTGGACGCGTCCGGAAAACCAAGCGCCATACAAACCGCCTTGAGAATCAGCCAGCTGCGTTCGAGAATTGTAGCACCCGGGGGTCCGTTGCCCCGCTTCTCGCGTGACTCGGCGGAACCCCGCGGACGCTTTCTTCGAGGTTTTCCTCGGAGTCAAGTCGATTCAGCCTAAACGTAGTAGGATACGGGTTCAATCTGATCGAGGAGTCCCGCGAGATGTCCACCGACGCCCCCGCCCGGAAACTGCCGGACAACGCCTACACGCCGCTGCAACCGGGCGAGACTTACCAGCCTGCCGTGCCCGCCGAGGCGCTGGTCCCGGAACTGACGGCGCGCTCGGTTGGCTGGGGACTGCTGTTGTGCGTGATCTTCACGGTGGCCTCGGCCTATTCAGGTTTGAAGGTCGGGCAGGTGATGGAGGCAGCCATCCCGATCTCGATTCTGGCCATCGGCCTGGCGCGCGTCTACGGACGCCGTTCGAGCCTGCTTGAAAACGTCATCATCACGGGCATCGGCGGGCTGGCGGGCTCGGTCGTCGCCGGCGCCATCTTCACGCTACCCGCGCTCTACATCCTGAAACTCGACCCGCAACCCGTGCAGACCATCTTCATCTGCCTGGCGGGCGGCTGCCTGGGCGTGCTGTTTCTGATCCCGCTGCGGCGCTACTTCGTGCGGGACATGCACGGCAAGCTGCCGTACCCCGAAGCCACGGCCATTACCGAGGTACTGGTGACCGGGGAGAAGGGCGGATCGCAGGCGAAACTGCTGCTGCAGGCCACGGCAATTTCGGGTGTCTACGACTTCCTGGTGACGACGTTCCACGTCTGGAAGGAGTACGTGGATTTCCAGTTCCTGCCCGCCATGCAGACGCTCTCGGAGCGCGCAAAAGTGGCGCTCAGCTTCGACGCAATCAGCTTCATCCTCGGACTCGGCTACGTGATGGGCATCCGCAGTTCGATGATCCTTTGCGCGGGCGGCGTACTCTCGAACCTCGTGCTGGTCCCGCTGATCTGGATGATCGGCAGCCATCTGCCCGACAATGCGGTCTATCCAGCGATGATCCCGATTGCGAAGATGACGGCGGCACAGATCTTTCGCGGCTACGTGCGCTATATCGGAGTCGGGGCGATTGCTACCGCGGGGATCTTCGGAATCCTGAAGTCGATGCGGGTGGTGGTGGGTTCGTTCGGCGTCGCACTGCGCGCGTTCCGGCGTGGGGAAGTCTCGTCGGGCGAGCGGACGGACCGCGATATCCCAATTCTGTCCATCCTGATCGGGGTCATCGTCAGCTCGATTGGCGTGGCGGCGTTGCTGGGCAGTCTGACCGCATCGCCCATAGTGATTCTGGTTGGTGTCGTCTTGACGCTGGTGTTCTCGTTTTTCTTCACATCAGTCGCGGCGAACGCCATCGCCACGACGGCGCGTAACCCGGTCTCCGGGATGACGATGCTCACGATCATCATCTCGTCCATTGTGCTGCTGCGCTTCGGGCTTTCCGGCACCACGGGCATGTTCTTCGTAATGGCCATCGCGGGTATGGTGTGCACGGCGCTATCGGTCTCGGGCCAGGCCATCACCGACTTCAAAACCGGCTACTGGCTGGGTTCCACACCCGCCGCGCAGGAGAAGGTCAAGTTTCTGGGGGTGGTCGCGGCATCCATCGCGGTGGGTCTCACCATCGTGGTGCTGGCGACTGCGTTTCAGTTTGGCGAGGCTGCGCAAGGCGACACGCGTGTCGTGCTGCCCTCGCCGCAGGCGTCCATCATGAAGGCCTTGGTCGAGGGCTTCATGAGCCGCCAGCCGGTCGCCTACATCCTGTTCGGAGCCGGAGCCGCGATCGCAGTCGTTATGGAAATGCTGGGCGTGCCGGCCCTGATATTCGCGCTCGGCATGTACCTGCCGCTCGAACTCAACACACCGGCGCTGGTAGGCGGAATCATTTCCTATTTCGTGGGGCGGCGCTCGGAGCAACTGGGCGGCTCGCGCGGCGCTTCGATTCGAGAGCGCGGTGTGATCATCGCCTCGGGCCTGATGGCCGGAGGCGCGCTGGGGGGAGTGTTTGGAGCCGGCTGCCGCTTGATTCCCAGCTTCTCGGAAGACTGGATCCGGACGCCATTCTATGGCAACGAGATGGCTTCGCAGCTCATCTCCACGATTCTGTTCGGTGCCCTGTGCGCCTACTTGTGGTGGGGCGCGAACCGGCGCGAAAAGGACGCTAACTGATGCCTGACAGCTTTGAACTCGCAGCCGGAAATGCCATCCTGGGCATCGACACGTTGTGGGGCGGAGACGTGCTGTGCGCGTCGGGGACAGGACGCTTCATCGCCGATTCCTGGTTCTCCGATGTGCCGTTGCCCGAGTCGTATACGCACCCGCTTGCGGCACGCGTGCGCGCCTCAGGAGGCGTCTCCGCCAAATTGCTCGACCGCCAGGCGATTCAGGAGTATCTGGCCGCCATCGAGATTCTGCCTTCCATCCGGCGTCTGGCTGCGGAGGCCGAGGCAATTGGCGGCGCACGCGGCGCTTACCTGTCTGGACTGGCGCTCTGTTTCGAGGTGATGTGGGACCTCGCCATGGAGCTTCTGGACCTCGGCGTTCCGGTGCCCTACGAGCGCTGCGTGGTGGGCTCAACCGGCCGGATTCCGGAGCCCTCCGATCCCGCTGAGAAGCGCGCGCGAGTGGCGGAATTGCTGGCCCGCGTCGGATTTCCATCGCGCAATACGGAAGAGCTTCTCGCGGCCGTGGACGGCTGGCGCAGGGCGCTGATGGTTCCCATGGCCGCTGTGAAGATGCTGGGATCGATGGCGATCTCTTATTTCGACGCGCTGAGCGCGAGGCACGTCGTGCCGCACCTGCCGCCGGAGTTGCATTCCGTGCCCCGCGCGAACATCGAGTTTCTGCCGATACGGGACGCCTGGTTCTCCGGGTCCATGAACTACCTGGGGCGCTCGCGGCGCGCGGACGGTTCTCCTGACTACGAAGCCACTTACGAAATCAACGCCTCGCTTGCCATCTCCGTGCCGGAATTCCTGCAACTCGTGAGCCACGAGGTTGTGCCGGGGCACGTCACGACTTTCGCCTACTTGCAGAATCTCTATTGGCGTGGCGAGGTGGGATTCGAGGCCTCCGTGCTGACGATGAATACGCGCGCGGCGGCGCTGTTCGAAGGCATCGCCAACAACGCGATCCTGATGGCGCACGGCGTCACGGAAGTCGCCGATTTGGCGGATCAGGACGAACAGATTGGCGTACTGCTCGCGCTGCTGCAAGACGACGCCAAGAACCAGGCATCCTACTTGACCTGGGGCGAGGGCATGCCGCAGCCGGAGGTGGCTCGCGTACTGCGCGATCAATTCCTGGTCTCGCCGGAGCGGGCGGACAAGCTCTCCGGCGCGTGGGGGCGCCACCCTCTGTTGGGGCGAATGTACCTGCCCGCCTATCGTGCCGGAACGTTGAAGGTGGCCGATTTGCGCAGGCGTTATTCCAGCGCCGAGTTCCTGCCCGTGCTCTATGGATGCGCCGGTCTGGTCGATTTGACGACGATAGACTCCGTGCTCGAATCCCGGCGGGGCTGAAGCCCCGCGCAGTGGTTCCTACATCCGACTTGAGTCAGCGGTGGGACAGACGATCGCTCTTGTCGTCCGTCACCCAGCACGCACTCTCGGCCAGACGGCGTTCGAGTGCGACGACCGACCACGCATGGCGATGGTCTGTCCTACTACCAGAGCTTGCAGCGCACGGCGGCGGGCCGCACCATCGGATCGCCTTCCTTGCAGTTGAAAGCGCTGGCGAACTCCGGCACGTTCTTGAGCGTTTCGATCACGCGATACTTCGGCAGCGGGTGCGGATCGGTCTTCAAACGCAGGCTGTCGTCCTCCGGACGGGCGTTGGTTGCCCAGACCCGTGCGAAGGCGATGAAGAAGCGCTGGTCGGCGGTCAGCCCATCGATCACCGGCCCCTCCGCGCCCTTCAGCGAGCGATGGTACGCCTTGTAAGCCAGCGCGATGCCGCCTAAATCGCCAAGCGCCTCGCCGGTGACCAGTTTGCCGAGGTGCCGCTGTCCTGGCAGCGCATCGAAGCTATTGAATTGATCCACGATACAGGCCGTGCGCTTCTGGAATTCCGTATTGTCGGCATCGGTCCACCAGTTGCGCAGATTGCCCTGAGCGTCGAACTTCGCACCCTGGTCGTCGAAGCCGTGCCCGATCTCATGCCCGATCACGACGGCGATGGCCCCATAGTTCACCGCGTCGTCGGCGGTGGCGTCGAAGAAGGGCGGTTGCAGGATGCCGGCGGGGAACACGATCTCGTTCATCGACGGGCTGTAATAGGCGTTCACTGTCGGAGGCGTCATGCCCCACTCGGTGCGGTCCACCGGCTTCCCGAGCTTGGCAATCTGCTGGTTCACACGCCAGATGCTGGCCGCTTCTGCGTTCTCCAATACATGGCCAGGAGCCATCGGGATGGCGGCGTATTCCTTCCACTTGGTCGGATATCCGACCTTGGGATTGATCTTCTCGAGTTTGCCCAGTGCCTGCTTCTTGGTTTCAGGGGACAGCCAGTTGGCGTTCGCGAGTTCCTCGCCCAGAGTTGCACGCATGTTTGCCACCAGCTCGTCCATGCGCTGCTTGGCCACCGGCGGGAAAAAGCGGCGGACGAAGGCCTGCCCGAGGGCATCGCCCAGCGAGCGGTCGACCAGTTCCGTGCAGCGTTCCCAGCGTGGCAGGGGCTCCTTGACACCGCGCAGCACTTTCTCGCTGAAGTTGAACTCGGCTTCCTCGAATGGCTTGGAAAGCAGGCTCGCGCGAGCACCCAGAACGCGCCACTTCAAGTATGTTTTCCACGTATCCAGCGGCTGCTCGGCAAGTGCTTTCGCGAATGTTGCGAAGTACTTCGGCTGGGACAGGTTCACCGGGGTAGCGCGCGGAATCTTCATCGTGTCGAACAGACCGCCCCAGTCGAACCCCGGGACTTCCTTTTCAACTCCTGCCAGATCTATCTTGTGATAGCTCTTATAGGGGTCGCGCCGCTCCACGTTGGTCAGCATCGGCTCGGCCAGACGCGTTTCGAATTCCAGGATGGTCTTGCCGGCGGCCGTCGCATTCTCCGCGCTTTCGCCTGTCAATTGGAAGATCGTGGCGACGTATTTCTGGAACTCATCGCGGATCTGTTTGCCTTTGTCGTCGGTGCGGAAATAGAAATCCCGTTCGGGCAGACTCAGTCCTGCAGCTCCGACCTGCGCGATGTACTCCGAAGCGTTCTTGGCGTCCTGATACACCGTCAGGAACACGCCCGCGGCGGTGGCCCGGCGGGCCAGTTTGAGGATTTCGGCCTGCAACGCGGGCCGGCTACCGATAGCAGCAATCCTGGCCAATTCAGGCTTCAGAGGATCGTAGCCCTGCTTCTCGATCGATCCGGTATCCATGCAGGAGGTGTAGAGCAGGGCCAGTTTTTCGTCGTTGGAGTCCTTGGCCAGTTTGCCGGCGTCGTGATTCGCGACCACCTCGTCGACGATGGTCTTCAAGCGCTCGCGGTTATCCTGGGCGAGCTTGGTGAAGGTGCCCCAGCGGCCGTAGGCGCCAGGAATGGGGTTCGAGTCAATCCACTTCTGGTTGACGAAGCGGTTGAAATCGTCGCAAGGCTTGCAGGTTGTGTCGAGAATCGACTTCAGGTCGGGTCCACTCTTTTGCGCGAAAGCAGAGAGCGTCGCGAGCAGCAAAACGGGCAGGAATCTCTTTATCATGAGGGGTCTTTTGGTCTCAATATATCAAGTTACCGATGCATGACGGGTTTTCAGTAGGATGGAGCGGCTCAAACCGCACGAATTCGTATCCGCGAGGGTTGCGGGCAAGGCGGGATCGCATGCCGCTTTTGAGAAATCACCCCTCTCCACATGGTTATAATCAGGATTGTGAAAAGATCCCTTATTGCATTCGCGTTGCTCTCCCTTCTCGGTCTGGCAGGGTGCCAGAAGAACATCAAGAATAACGATGCCGTGCGCCAGGGGGTTCTGGCGTACCTGTCGCAGAACAAGAACCTGTCGCTCACCTCGATGGACATTGAAGTCACTCAGGTGTCGTTCCGCGACAAAGAAGCCGACGCCGTGGTGGTGTTCAAGCCTAAGGGCGGCGACGCCTCCAGCGGCATGAGCATGCGCTACACCCTGGAAGTCCAGGGCAGCACCTGGGTGGTCAAGAAAAAGGCGGACAGCAGCGGTCACGCGGCGTCCACTCCGCCTGGGGCCGCCGCCGGCTCCATGCCGATGCCGTCCGGTGCGATGCCTATGCCCTCCACCAGCGGCGCAATGCCGCCCGGCCATCCGCCCGTCACCAAAGCGCCGGAGCCTAAGAAGTGAAAACTGTCGCCGTATTGGGCGGCGGGCCGGCTGGAGCCATGGCGGCGGCGAAACTCGCCTCCGGTGGTATCGAGACGGTCCTCCTGGACGAAAAACTCGCCTGGGAGAAGCCCTGCGGCGGCGGCGTCACCTGGAAGGCCTACGATCGCTATCCTTTTTTGCTCGACAACTCCGTGCCGAAGCGGCTGGTGACCCACACCGGGTTGGATGACCCGCGGGCGGGACGAGCCATGGTGCGTCTCACCCGCCCCCTGGTCATTTACTCGCGCAAAGAGCTGAACGCGCTGCTGCTGGACCGCGCCGCCCGCATGGGCGCCCGGTTGCTGAAAGAGCGCGTACAGGGTTTGCAACGAGTCGGCGGGGGCTGGACGGTGCGCACGCGATCCGGTTCCATCGATGCCGATTATGTCGTTGTCGCGATGGGTGCACGAAATCCCCTAAAAGAGTTCGGGAGCGCGTTCACGCCCGGCGATACGATGACCGCGCTCGGCTACCACGTCGATACTCCGCAATCGCATATCGATCTGCAGTTCTTCCCGCGTTTCGAGGGGTACAGCTGGATCTTCCCGCGCTGCGGCCGGGCTTCGGTCGGGATCGGCGGCAAGGGTGAATCAGCGCAATCGATGCGCCAGCGGCTGGAACGGTGGATGGAGTTGCGCGGGCTGCCCTACGCGAACGCTCAATTCTACGCGCACATGATTCCGGCGCTTGAAACCGGATCGTGGGCTAATAACCGCGTCAGCGGAAAGGGCTGGATGGCTGCGGGGGATACCGCCGGGCTCGTCGATCCGGTGACGGGGGAAGGCATTTACTACGCCATGCGCTCCGGCGAAATGGCCGCCGATACCCTGCTCGACGGATCTATTCCGCTTGCTAGTAAGCACGTCGCCTACCGGGAGATCCTGCGTCGCGAGATCATGGACGAACTGGAGGCGGGCTCGCGTCTGGCGCCGAAATTGTACTTGCGCCCGTTTCTCTTTTCGGGCATGACCGCGCGGATGATTCAGTTTATCCGCCACAGCCCGGCGGTCTCCGAAGTGATGCAGAACCTGTTTGCCGGCACGCAAAGCTATTGCGACTTGAAGGCCTGCCTGGTGGCGCGGGCGCGGCGGGCTGCCCTGGAAATCATGCAGAGCGTGGTACTGCGCCGCCGGCTGGTTGAAGAAGTTGAGTGAGTTTCGTGTCCGGGCGTTAGCCACAATTGGGTCGCCTTTGTGTCCCGCGCCTTAGCGTGCAGTTCCGGCACTCTTGTCGGCATCCGGATTCGGACTCACATCGACATGAGTGTCGATGCTGCACGCTAAAGCGTGCGCCCCAGACGGACGGCCGGACTTGCACTTCCACCCTTCGCTAAGGAGCTTTACAAATGTCGTTGGAACGTAGCGCCGAGTTGCTTGCGCGCGCGGAGCGGATCATCCCGGGCGGAGTGAACTCCCCTGTCCGCGCCTTCAAAGGGGTGGGTGGTACCCCGCCTTTCATCCAGCGCGGCGACGGTTGCCGCCTCTACGATGTCGATGGCAACTCCTACATCGACTACGTTGGCTCCTGGGGACCGCTTATCCTGGGACATCGTTTCCCACCCGTGCTGGAAGCGATCCGCGCGACTCTGGAAATCGGTACTAGTTTTGGCGCGCCCACCGAGCGCGAAATCGAACTCGCTGAAGAGATCCAGTCGGCTGTTCCGTCCATGGAGATGCTGCGTCTGGTTAACTCCGGCACCGAAGCCACAATGAGCGCGCTGCGCGTGGCTCGCGGTTTCACGGGCAGGGAACTGACGGTCAAGTTCGAGGGTTGCTACCACGGCCACGTCGATTCACTGCTGGTCAAAGCGGGCAGCGGCATGGCGACGCTTGGAATCGCCGACACCGCCGGAGTGCCCGACGGATTCGCCCGCACCACCATCGCGCTTCCCTACAACTCCGTCGGAGCGCTTGAGGTTGCCTTCCGCGAACAAGGCGACAGGATCGCGGCCGTCATCGTTGAACCGGTCGTCGGCAACATGGGGTGCGTGCCTCCGGCGCCGGGATTCCTGGAAGCCATCCGGACGCTGTGCGACCGCTACGGTGCGCTGTTCATCTTCGACGAAGTCATGACCGGCTTCCGCGTGGCCTTCGGCGGCGCACAGAGTCTGTATGGCATTCGACCTGACCTATCGACCTTCGGCAAGGTGATTGGCGGCGGACTCCCGATCGCGTCCTACGGCGGGCGCGCCGACGTGATGCGCTGCGTGGCGCCCGTCGGCAAGGTGTACCAGGCGGGCACGCTGAGCGGCAACCCTGTGGCGGTCAGCGCGGGGCTTGCCATGCTGCGCCATCTCAAGGCCCACCCCGAGGTCTACGCGCAACTGGAACGCGCCGCGGCAACCGTCTGCGCGGCAGCACCCGCGGGCGTCACCGTCAACCGCGTCGGATCGATGTTCACATTCTTCTTCATCGACCATCCCGTAACCGACTGGGACAGCGCCAAGTCCGCCGATACGGCGCGGTTCAAAGCATTCTTCCACCACCTTCTGGACCGGGGTGTTTACCTGCCGCCCTCGCAGTTTGAGGCTGGATTCGTGTCGGCCGCGCACGACGACGCGGCGATCGCCGAA
>CAIVVT010000065.1 GCA_903909435.1 uncultured Acidobacteriia bacterium
CGTCCGTCTATCCTCAGGCAGGCAATTCCCTACCTGGCCGTCGCCATGACAATCCTCGCAACCGTCTTACTCTGGGACGTAAACAAGATCCCCCCTGTCCCACTGAGGAGCCGAGTTCTGCCTGAAGAGACTTACACACTCCCGAACGCTCTCAGCAAAGAGCAACTCGCGAGCTTAGTGGTGGAGCGCAACGCGAATGGAAAGGTTGTCGGTGAAAAGCGCACTTATGCGGCCCGCGAAAAAGCCACTGACCAGAAGCCGACCAAGACGCCTACATCAAGCCCAAGTACCAATTCTACGTCTGGCCCACGCGAAGTGAGAAACCAAAAATCAACAGAGACGGGTATCTTCCGTGCAGGCCAGACACACGACGTACTTCCTTGGCTTTGGTGGATGCTGCCTCTTCTGCTCGCGGGCGCCGGGTTAACGGCACGTGGGCTCACCATTCGCCACCAACGCATCATTCTAGATTCGAAGGACTTCCGCGATGCGCTTCGCAACTGGCAGGTAGTGTATGAGAACGAGATCCGGACGCCGCGTGAGATCAAGCGTTTTGTGAACGAATTGCGTTACAAAGCCATTCGTTTCCGCGGACCGCAAGCTCAAGTGCCTGTTCGCGCAGAAGTCGCGAACGAAGCGGCACCTGGGGCACTGCCCCGAGAGCCTGCCTTGATCCTGCTCGCCCTGCTCGAACGCTTAAACAAGAACAACCAAGATCCGAAGAATGCTCCCCAGTGGCTATCCGATCTTTTCCAGCCCAATTACTTGAAACACATCGAGCTTTTTGGCGAGCCGACGGCGGAGGATTGGGATCGGTATCAAGCCCTGTTCGGCGACGGTAGCACCGGTCATCTGGAACCTAGTCCTAACTCCAGGCATTGATACCGATTAGCCGTGTACGCCTCACCTGCCAGAGAAATATGAACGTGTCGCAAGACGGGGCCATGGCAACCCATTAGCTTCAACCGTCCGCCAAGCGACTGCCACCGCTGACACGCGAGCCGGCTGCGCTCTGCGGCTTGGACCCCGAATGAAATATCGAACTATCGGGGACCTGAGACAACAGAATTCCGTTCTTTTTTCTACCAACTGCAACGTAGATGTGCTACCTTCACCAAAACGCCCGCGGATTAACTGGGATTAGCAAATTGATGCGGCGTCAGATGGAGCGTTTCGCTATGCATGTAGGCAGACTGCGGATTACTCTTCCCCGCTTATTGCTCGGTGTGCTATCGCTAACCGGCCTGAGGGCACTAGCTCAGACTAAGCCAGTCCCGCCCGCGCCATCTGCGCCAACTACGTCTACACCTGCGCCTCGCAGGGCAGGTCCGTTGAACGATTACGTGCCGTGCATTTTCAGCCCGGATCAACAACGGGATATGCGCGTGCTGCCCAGCAAGGCAGGAGAGATTGAGCGTCGTCGAGCCTACGAATTGGTCCAAGTCGGTGGGAACGCCTTGAGTAAAGCAGTGTCCGACTACTGGGCCTACCTAGGCACGCTGACTCACGGCCCGAGCAATACGAGATACGTGACACTTAGTCCTGAGAAGATTGCCGCCATTCAAAAAGAAGTCCTGGGCCAGTACCAAATGCAAGTAAGTCCGGAATCTTTGATCGGCATGCAAAGTTCAACTGCGATCGGAATGATTCTGGCTGCCGCCCATAACGCATGGAACAGCAAAATCGACTCCAGCGCCGGAATAGCAGCAGGAGGCGGGGGCGCAGATTTCGACAAGGCGACGCTCGAGGCACTAGAATCTGCCTTCAAGGCCGTGGACTCAGCGGTGAACCAAGCGGCCACGCGGGGGCAGTTTCAGGCTCCCGATGATGTGAGTTGCTCGATGGCGCTCCTTACGTGGAAGGAAACCAGCGACATCTTCGGCCGCCGCGTTGCCAATACCTTCATCGCGATTCAGGTCACTGTCAGAAACCTCAACCCCGAGAACGAGTTCCTGGTTCACGACGTTCAAGTCGCCGTGGACACGGGCGTCCGGGAGGATGCCTTCAGCCGCTTCCAGGCCGGCCGCGACAAACTCCTCGTGCGCAACGTCGCTCAGCGCGGCCAGTCCGAAGACCGCCGTAACTTGGTGCTGCACTCACTTGAGATGGCAGGCGCCATCTTTGGCTCGGCCGCCATCGCCACTTCCGGCAACGCCGCCACCGCTATCGCCGTCTTTCAAGGCGCTTTCATTCCTGGCTACTCCAGTCTGTTCCCCGACCATACTGTAGATCAGTTGAATCACATCAACGATCTGGTCTTCTCCTCGTCTTCCAGCAGCAAAGTCATCGTGCCGATTCAAGGTTCGGTCCCGCTGGTCACGTTCATCTCCGAGAGGCCAGTCGAACAGCTCCCCTTTGCGTGGTGCGGATACCCAGCGGTCGAGAGAGTCCAAGGGCATTGCGGGGGCGTCGATCCCACTTTTGGGCTCTGGAACATCGATTCCTCAACACCAACCACCGGTCCTCCCACGGAGCTTCCATACAAGCGATGGAAAGCTGCGGCGCTGCGCGTCCTTGCTGAGCGCACTTTTGTTGTGATTGGCGGGGTTCATATCAAGGAGCTCACGAAGGACTTGCAGGCTCGCCTCATGGGCCCCGAATGCGCCAAACTGCCCTCTGGCGCGGTCGATATCTCAGTGCTTTCCAAGGACGGCGTTGTCAGTTGCAAAGCCACCGGCACCAACCTCGACACCGCATCCAGCGTTCTTCTCAAGAACGACTCGGGGAAGATCGCCGGAAAGCTCCACGCCAGCGCGGATGGAACATCGGCCGAACTGACGTTCGATCCGGCCGACTTGGCCGGCGGGCAGGGTGTTTATGGTGTCTTCCTTGAGGATAAGACCGGGACGGATACCGACTCCGGAGCAGTCCTGCGCCTCGCCATCCAGCCGCTGATTTCCGTCGCTGACAGCGACAAGAAGATCGCCTTTGACAAAGATACTGCGACATTCACCGTCAAAGGCCAACACCTGGACGCGATTCTAGATGTCCTACTAGTGCCGGATACAGGCGACGCGGTGAAAGGCAAGCCCGCCAAGGCCGCGAAGGACGCAGCGGCGCTCGCCGTGGAGTTTGCCTCAACCGGTTTGAAGGCCGGCAAGTATCACTTGAGCTATACGCTCAAAGAGGTTCCCACGAAACAGGTCGATCTGACATCTCTCACCGTCGATGTGACAGCGCCGGACGCTGCGCCCGGTGACGCGAAGCCCGGCGATGCAAAGCCAGCGGCCACCAAACCCGGAGACGCCAAGCCGGGAGCCACGAAGGGCGGATCGAAGCAGGCTGGCAACGCGCCGCCGCCCCCGGCGAAATAGATCGGATTCGAGAGGTGTCGGCGTCCATTCGCGTTTGCGCCGAGGCATCTTGCCACTTCCGTGTCGCGGCTTCCGCCGTCGCCTGGCGAGTGTTTATCTCTTCGCGAGCTTCGCGCTCACGCTTGCTTCGGCAGAGCAGTGCCAACGGTGCTGCCGAATTGAACAATCAGTGACTTGCCGGGGGCAAGTTATGGGTGAGAGATCAGTGAATAAAACTCGCGGAATCTTCACTAAGTGGTGTACAATTTCCCAGTCCGAAGGAGCTAAGTTCACCGACCAGAAGGGAGTGTCGATACGATGGCGAAGGATGACCTATTCCGTTCGGCTGAAAAATCGGCCATGTCCTCGAGTAAGGTGCTCCGTCACCTAACTCAGGAAACCGACCAGGATCTCTATGCCGCGCTTGCCGCAAACGTAAGACGTGAAGCCAGCGGACAGCGGAAAAGCGCGGTGCAAACTGTCCACGATGACGACCAGTTACGCGGCCGCGGTGCCCAGCATAGCGGCACATTCGATGTAAGCCTCGACAAGGATGACCTCCGTCGTGATAGCGAATCCGTCGCACTTGGTGAACGAATCTTCCGGCGCTGGAGCGAGATCCTCCACGAGTTTTTGTGCAAGCCAGGAAAGGAAGATGAGGAGTTGCGAGGGCGCGTCATGGCGGCCATCGTGGGGAAAGATACTGGTGCTACAGCCTTGATAACGACGGTCTTGGTTACGTCGTTCGGAGTGTCTATCCCCATCGCCGCCGTCGTCGCTGCACTTGTCATTAGACTCATAGTCGATCCAGCTGCGGACGAAGTTTGCAAGTTCTGGGGTGAGAAGCTCGGAGAGACGCCTGCGCCCCCAGCTCAACCTGCTTTGTAGGAGCAAAACCATGAGAGTTCTTTATGTGGCATCGAATCCGCCGGGTGAGGTTGATCTGAACCTTCCGCGGGAGATCACTGAACTGCAGAGACCTTTCACGACGGCGCTTGGTGAAGCCAGCTTCTTCGAGTTTCTGCCTGCACTCAAAGTGGAGGATCTTCCGAATCAACTTCGCTTCCGCAGTCCCGACATCCTGCACATCGCGGCGCATGGAGATAGCGCGTCGCTGTACTTGTCAGATGAGGCCGGGAATCCAGTGGCGCTAACCGCAGAGATGCTGCTTTCATTCTTACCTCCAGAGCGTTCTCCGCGAATCGTTTACCTAAACGCTTGCGATTCGTATGAGATAGCGCGTGCGCTTGTCGATTCAGGGAGGGTTCCGATCGCGATAGGAAGCACCGCGCCGATATCTAATAGGACTGCTCGCGCCGGCGCAGTTGCTTTCTACGAGAGGCTGTTGGCAGGACATGCGGTCGGCGTTGCATTCGAGGCGTGCGAAGCAATGGTCAAGGCGCTGTCTGGAAAGAAGGCGGGTGCCAAGATCTTAAATAATCCGGGCGTAGATGTTGGCACGGAGACCATGCACATGGTGCCGACGCTGGTTGCAGAATTCGAGTCGAAGAAGCCGGTTCTGAGAAAAGACGGGCATCATGAATTCCACTTGGGTCTTCTAGGGTGCCCACCCTGTACCGGCCAGGTCGTGTTCTTCTCGGACGACGAGACCTTTGTGACTGGCGAGGGGAGCCTGGAGGATGACCTCTGTACGGTCATTCGCACTCAGCCCGTAAATGGCAGAATCTGGATGGACGACGACTATTGGCTGGCCGAAGGAGACTATCGCATTTATGCGGTGGGCACCACAGCCGAGGGTAGTTGCTATTCGGTGGCCTCAACTTTGTGTAAGGCCATTGAGCGACACTACCGGCCACTACATGGGGGAAGACTCCCGTCGGCGATTGACGATGCGATCAAATACCTGCTTAAAAACAATGGGGAGCGTGCAAGCTCCGCTACTCAAGACAACAAATCTCCGAAAACCAAGAAGTCCAAAGGAAAGCGGCCGAAGGGGACCAAACGGGCGTGAGAGCTTCCGATGATTGTCTTCTGTGTCTGAAATCTAGGTCGGGGCTTGGTGGCGGGGACTGATGGATGAGCCGGTGGCTATCCGTTCCTGGGCAAAATCGATTTGCATTCACCCCTCGTGGCTAAAGACCGTGATCTCGAAACCGGCGAATCCCACCGCGCTACTGGACTGCCAGTGATGGCCCAACGTTGGCTGAAGTGGCGGCGTCCAACTGCGCCAGCGTCTCGCGCTTGCCGCGTGCGACCGCCTCGGCCGCGTTCTGGCGAGTGTAGATCTCTTCGAGCGCCTTCCGCTTGGCCTCGTTGCGGACGTGGCTGTAGCGACTCAGCATCTGGCGGCTGACGTGGCCCGCGATGCCCATGATCACCTCGTCGCCCGCGCCAGTCTCGGCCAGTTCAGTGACGAGCGTGTGCCGGTTGTCGTGCCATCGTCCGACCACTTTCGCGTCCGCGCGAATCGTTCTCCAGACCGTCTTGAAAGTTGTCGCGTGGCGCGTCGGGTCACTGGGCCTGGGCTGGCCAAAAGCAAACACGTACCATTCCGGCCGGATCTCCTTAAATCGTCTTCTGTACCAAGCTGCGTGCGCGGTGAGCGCGTCGAGCAACGCACCGTTGAGTGGGATGATCCGGCCAGCGCCCGCGTCTGTTTTGCTCTTGCCCACGACCAGGGTTTTCTTGTCGACCAGATCGATCTGCTCCCATCGGAGTTCGCGCGACTCTTTGTCGCGCAATCCGGCGTTCAATGCGACCGCCAGGGCTGGGAAGATGTTGGGGCTCCTGGTCATGTGCGAGCGTGCCTGCTCGATCATGCGCGTTTTCTCTTCCGCCGTGAAAGCCTTGCCGCACGACTGTGGCAACTTCAGTTTCAGACTCTTCTGACGCTTCATCTTTTGCCTCATCAGTTCGCCTTGGTCGCCGCATAGCCGGACCAACAACTGAACCTCGTCGTTAATGGTCTTGGGTGCCGCGCTTTCGCCCAGCCGGTCGGTTTGGTATCTTTTGATCCCGGAGATAGTGATCTCGGAGATCATCTTCGTTCCGACCAGGCGCGTGACGTGGCCCAGTGCGTAGACCGCGAAGGTCGGTGCCCGATGCTTCGCTTTGTACTCGACCAGGAACTCGGCAGCCGCCTCCGCGACCGTACGCCGTGCTGCTTCGCGCGCCTCCTTCTTGTTGACGTCGTCCCAGCCGTTTTCGAGGCGCAGGCGCATCGTGCGTTCAACCGCTTCAGCCGCCTGGCGCGAACCCTTCTTTGTGGAAGCCTTGTACCTGCGCCCATTCAGTTGGAAGTTGTAGTGGTACGTTTTGTTGATCAGGAAAACACTCATGGCGGCCCTACATTACCTTCGTCCGCCGCAGATGTTCCAGGAATAGTGTGATGCAGTTTAAAGTAAGCGGGACAAACAGGATAAACATAAGTTGCGATCTGTTCCCAGGCGTCTTTGACTGCGCTGTTCAGCCGGTTCGCCTCCGTCCGGATGGCGGCGCAGCGGCCCTCCAGTTGGGCCAGGGCATCCCTCGCTAGATCGCGATCCCGGCGCAGGGAATCGTACGTCTCAAGCCGCGCGACCGCTGCGTGGTCTTCGAGCAGCGCAAGATACTCGCCCTTGGTGATCAGGCCCGCGTCGAAGAGTTCCGCGCGCTGGTGCCGGGCCAAATCCCAGAGACGTTGGATGCGCGCCTCCAACTGCTCGATCACATCCACGGCACTGGCGATCGGAACGACGCCGTGCATCGCCTGGTCCGGGCCTGTTGTTTCTATGTCACGGAAAGATAGCCTCATACTCTCCTCTTTCAAATCCGGATGGTCCTGCCGCTTTCGGGCGAGCAGATGTAAACTGTGTCGCGTGCTCTCGTGAGCCCCACGTAACAAAGCCTGATGACTGAATCTCGCGTGGGACCGGCATTGGCGTAGGCAGCATAGCCCGCATTGCTGAGATCTGGCACCAGGAACACTACGTCCGCCTCGCCGCCTTTGACGGAGTGGATCGTCCCAACGACCACCTGCGGTTCGCTCTGCAACGCTTGCGGGCCGCGCGCGATCGCGATCTTCAACGGGAAGTTGAGACGTTCGCGGTGCGCGCTGGCCACGCGCTCCTGCCACCACTGGAGGAGCCCGTTGTAATTCCCTTCGAAGGTGTCGAGCAGGGATTCGAGCGCCGCAGGCTCGAACAGCTTGTCGAGATCCGCCACCGAGGCGACCGCGTGCTCTTCCATCTCCGCGATCCGCTTCTTGGCCCCTCGCTTCAGGACGCCCAGCGAGGACATCCACTGGGTCCATAGCTGCACGTCGCCGCCACCGCGCAGCGTCGACTTGCATCTCTCACAAGTGATCATGCGAGTTCCTCTTTGCCGTCTTCCGCGATGTGAAGTTTGTACTGCGCGGGCGAGAAGTCGTCCACCGGCAGCACCCACCTGCTCTGCTCGCGCCCCTTGCCTCGAACCGTGGTGATGGTTGAGCCAATCGAAGAGAGCATGGCCGTGACCGCAATCGCAGTCAGCTTCTGGCTGTGCATCTTGCCCAGGTAGGCCAGAAAGTCGCTGGCGCAAATCGAAATCTGACCGGGATGCGTGTCGAGCAGCGCGGGCTTGCGGCGTTCAGCGCGCTCCAGCTTCTCAATCGGAGGGATAGAGTTTGTCTCCGACAGGTAGCAGTCCAGGTAAAGGCGGGTCGAGCCCTTCATGCTGGTCTCCTCGCCGCCTTCCTTGACGATGATAGAGTCCAGAATCTTCTGCGAAACCGCGCGCCATTCCTTGGACTTGATGGGGTTGATGATCTTCTCGGTTTGCGCCGCGATGGCATCCGACAGGAGTGCCTGCTGCCGGATCATGCGGACGTGGGAGAGTTTGACTGTGGCGTTTTCAAGGTCGAGCACATAGATCGGGTCTTCGCCGCTGATCTTGCTGATTCGGACGATCCTGATGCCGAAGAGCTCCGACAGTGCCTGCCACAAGATCGCCTTCACGCGCAACGGGTCCGGCCGTGGTGGCGTTGCCGCGGGCGGCGCGACCGCGCACGCCTGGGGCCCACCCTGCGCCGGCACGGCGGCAACTCCGTCCGCGTCCGACGGCGGGTCGGGCGTGCTGGGCACGCCTGGCAGTTCCGGCAGTGGAACGACGACGGCGCAGTGATCGAACGCCTTGGCGATGGTCCGCTGGTAATAGTCCGGGTTCAATCGAGGCTTCTGATTGTGGATGCGGCGGTGCGTGGAGATCATGTCCACGATGTCCTGCTCCTGCATGCCGGCCTCGACGCAGAACATGGCGATGGCCATGTCGTACCCGCTCTGGCTCTGGTCCTTGAGATCGTGCCGGCAGCGCAACCAGGTGTTTTTGAAGCGCATATCGAGCTCACAGAACTGCTCGATCATCTCTGACGGGTATGTGACCTGCGAATCGATCTTGAGCGGGATGTCGTTGAACCGTGCGGCCCACTCCAGTGAGGCCTTCCTGGCGGCGTCGGCGTCCGGAATGGCGAAGCTGTCCAGGATCTCTTCGATGTCAGCGGGTTCGTATCGTATCTCCGGGCGCCACTGCGTGACGACCACGTTCTTCGGCTTGGCCGGATCCTTGTGGTTTTGCGTTCCCGGGATGCGGAGGACCCTGGATACATCACCCAGGCGGTCGAAGCCCCACCCCCGGATGGCGGCGTTCTGGCTGAGCATGGTCTGCCAACGACCAGCCATGGCAGGGGAGGGACTGCGGGTCCCCGCACCCGGTCAATGGGCATGCTGGCGAGGTACCTGTCGCGCGACACGAACTCACCCAGCCAGTCCGCCCAGTAGCCCAGGATCAGCGCCTCGGGCATAGGAGCGTCCAGTGGCACAAGATCAAAGATGGTCTTTTCCTCGGGGGCCGCGCCGGCCTGCTCCCGCTCGACCACGCGTGCCTCGACCAAAGCTCTGCGCGAGTAGATTGGCGCGCTCACTCCGCGCACTCCAGGACCGCCAGTGCTCCCGCCACGTTCGTCGCCCAACCGGCGATGGCGCCCGATGCGCGCCATTCCTCCAGGCGTGCGAATTGAAGCGGTGTTGGCTGCTTGCCTGGACGTTTGACTTCAATCTCAAAGTGCCGGCCTCGGAGCGATCCGTAGAGATCGGCGTCGCCGCGCGTGATGTAAGCAGTGCCGTGCCGCTTGCGAACGACGCACTGTGGAATCTCCCGAAGACGCTGCTTGACGTTGTCTACGATGCGCGACTCCAGGACCATCGAATAGCCGGTTGTTCTGCTCAATGAAAACACCTCGATTGGAATAGTTCTCAAAACGCGCGTGGCGGTTTGCAAGGAGGAATGGAACGCCCCGCCACGTGTAATACTGGGGTGGGCTAGAGGCGTATCCCCAGTGAGCGCCGCACGTCTTCGACCGCGAAACCATAGTTCCCGCGATAGAAGAGATAACCCCTTCGCACGGCGTTGTAGCTGCAAGTGCTGATGGCGTGCAGGTGGATCAGTGACTTGATGAACAAAAGCAGCAAGTCACGGTGCGTAATGGTCTGCGCTGCGACAAGCAGAAACACGAGGACTCCCGTCGCAGCGATGGCATTAGTCACTTGCCGCCGCCCAGTCCGGCGGCTGACCCGGTCAACGGCGTGATGCCCGCGGCGCCGGTGTTGATTTGCAGGAGGACGTCCTGGAAGGTCATTACTCTCCCGCTCCAGACGCCTCGGCTGCAGTGTCGGTGTCAGCCGCCATGCCCTTGATCTGGGGTGTGACAAACGCGTGCAGATCGCGTGCGTTCGTTAGTTCGCTGCCCTCAAGCAATCGGGACCGCGTTAGGACGGCGACGGAGTATGGCATGTTGCCAGCACTCTTCTTTTCGACGATCGCGATCTTGGTCCCCACCGTGAAGTACGGCTTCTTCTGGCCGGTCAACATGACCAGGTATTGCCTGGTCGGCTTGACGCTCGTCGGAGGGAGTCCGATGATCTCCGGCAGCATGTTGCCATCGCGCAGGAAGATCAGCTGCGTGACTTCCTTGCAGGCCTGACCTGGCGCCGTGCCGCCTTTTGCACTTCCGTATCGAGCGAATGGGCATTTGGGATTCTTACGATCATCGCCAATACACACACCGCCAGGATTGCCTATGCCAACCGCTCCGTTGGTCGACGTGCAATTGGGCGGCTTCTTGCCGCCGCCAGGCGCGTCGGGCTCGAGTTCCCAATAGGCGCGCGTGGATCGCTGGTACAGGATCACACCATCAATGGATGGCACGAGCAGCGGGCCGGCCGCACCGGAGATCATCCAGTTGGTGTCCCCCTTGGCTGGCAGCTTCAGCCGCGGAAAATCATCGACAGTGATACCCCCTTCTCCGATGTTGGCGTCGACTGCTTCGTTGAACGCTTCATCGCCTTTAGTGGTCGCGAGAGCCACAACGGGCTCCTCGTTCTCGGATCTGTTGGTGTTTGGCACCATGGGTGAACCTCCTAAGCCTTCCTGATCTTCAAGCCGTAAACGAACGAAACTTTGATCGCATCGCGCAGTTCAGGCGGTAGTGCCGCGCGTACCGCGTCTGGGTTGTAAACGCGCGCCGGATCGAGTTTGCAGGCTGCCTCCACATCGCCGGCGACGCTGCGGACGTAAGCAACCAGCGACCGCGCGTCGTAGCCCGTCGTCACGAGCCCGACTGTTTCCTCCGACGACCGCAGCGCGTCTATCACGCTTTCCTTGTTGCCCTCGATCGGGCCGGCGTAAACTTCCGGCACGATGCGCACCTGGCGCCCGTCTGCCTCGACTGAGTTGATGCCCTCCGCGACAAGCTGGTCTTTGATCGACTCACCCAGCCCAGTCATGGACTGCTTTGTCACATCCAACTCAGCGGTGAGACTCTTCTTCTTGTTTTCCAGCGCGATGAATTCCTTCACCAATGCCATGTTCATGTGTGTTATCCCTTCCTCTGTTCTCCGGTTCATCTACTGTCTTGGTGACAGGTGAAAGCCCCGGCAAGCCAAGCCGACCATCCTCAATCTGACGGCGTCCTACCTGATCCTGCCCACCGCGCTCGAAACGGCCGGGCTGCAACTGCTTTCCCCTCTGAACCTGATCGGCACCACCACGCCGGGCGCGATCATCCCCGAGTGGATCCGTTCGCTCAC
>CAIVVT010000066.1 GCA_903909435.1 uncultured Acidobacteriia bacterium
GTGAGCGAACGGATCCACTCGGGGATGATCGCGCCCGGCGTGGTGGTGCCGATCAGGTTCAGAGGGGAAAGCAGTTGCAGCCCGGCCGTTTCGAGCGCGGTGGGCAGGATCAGGTAGGACGCCGTCAGATTGAGGATGGTCCCCTTCGGTCCGACCTGCTTGCGCATGGCCGCGCGGGCGGCGGCGAGACCGGTGACCGCGAGCGCAGAACCGGCGCCGGTGTTGAGGTTCTTGTGGCCGGCCACGAACAGTGCGGCGTTGTCCTCACCCATCACCTGGTTGTTCAGGATGACGTTCCAGACGGTGTTCGATTCGAGCGTGGCGCCCGCGACGCCCAGCATGAACGGGATGCGGCTGAAGGCGTCGAGATCATCGTTGATGATCGTCTTGCGCGTAATCGCCACGACTTCGCCGAAGGTGGCGAGCGAATAGGTCTGCTTGCTGTCGGTCGGCGCAGTGCGGTGATACTCGCCCTGCTCGTTCAGCGGCTGCAGCGCGGGCAGATCGCTCAACTGCATGCGATTGATCGGCTTGAAATCCTTCGCCGAAACCTGGCGGCAGAAGGCGGCGAAAGTTCGCGGCGCAGCCTGGTAACCCTGGCGCAAGGTCTTGTTGGCGACGTTGGCCAGGATGTTCGGGAAATCCGAAGTGCTCAGCGCGGCAAGAGCGACTTCGTCGCGCGTGCGGCCGGTCCGGGTATCTCCCTTGGCCGCCAGACAGACACGCGCGAGTTCCACGAGATTGAGTCCCATGTACTCGCGACCCGCGCCATCCACGAGCGGATTCTCTTGGGGCTGAAAGCGGTGCAACAGCGCCGCCGCCATGTTCTGCCGCATCACGTCCCCGCTGTCGCGGGTGACGCTCGGGTTGTGAGCGTGGGTGGGCGGTTGAGCGGCGTCCCGCGCGGCCATCTCTTCGAAGATGCGCGTGCGCGCATCCGCCAAAGTCACGTTGCCGTCGATGAGCCCGGCGGTGAACTGGTCACTCATGCGCCCGGTGGCTGCAACCTTGCGGATTTCCGCAGCGCGGAAGCGTTCCGCGGCCGCGCCTTCAGCGCGCAGCGTGTCCGGATGAACCGGAAGCGGCGCGACGAGGACCGGGGCCGGTGCCACGGCCGCCGCGGCCGGAATGGCGACGGCAGTTGCGGCTAGTTCTTCGGTTGTGCGGGCACCTGCGCCCGCCTGGAGGTTGTGGTCTTCCATTGTTACTATCTCCTGTGGGCTCGTTGCCCGTGCCACGGCTTCGGCTCGGGCCGGGTTCGCGGCAACTTCTTTCGCACTCATCAACACGGCGCCCGGATCGGCCGGCACCGGCGTGAGCGAGATCTCGTAGGGTTCCCAGTCGATGGCGGTGAACTGCTTCCGGTCCTGACCTTTGGGCGTGGTCTCATTCTTCGTATAGATCCACACGCCCATCGAGACATTCCGGATGATGCCCGCCTTGACGTCGGTACGCAGTGCGGCCAGATCCTCGCGCGGGCTGAACTGCAGCGTGGCACGCGCCGTGCCCTGTTCGACCCAGGCCCGCTGCACCACGCCCAACTGGTCCCGCACCGAGCCGAACGAATCGTGGTTGTCGCACACCGGCGCGCCGTTATTGAGACGGTCCAGGCGCACCGCAGCAGCGTCCAGGCTGAGCACCAGATCGTAAGGATCGCCGCTGTACCAGTCGACGCGCGGGACCGTTGCGCCGCTGTAGAAGACACAGTCGATGGTGGAATCCGCGTCGTTCCAGGTATTGGGCGCGAGCGAGGCCGCAATGGAGGCGGCGAAGGTTTCCACCTGCGGCGCGTGCGGAACCGACCCGGTCCCATTGCTTACCAGCGTGTTTTCTTCCATCCTCATTCCTTCTTGCGCGGGGGCTTGGCTTGCGGCGACTTGCCTTGCGGGGGCACCTGCGGCTGCGCCGGCGCAACAGCGACGTTGAGGGCGCCCTTGTCGTTGGTGCGCCGCGGATCGCCGTCGAGAATCACGTCCGCATCGTCGAACTTCTTGTTCCAGGCGATGATTTCGTTCAACTGGCTGTCCGGATCCTGCCCATGGCTCGCCACCATCTCCGGCCACGTGAGCCCACCAATCCGGACGGCAACCTTGTCGGCCATCGCATCCTTCAGCGGATCGACCGATTCGAACTTCGGCGCGGTGAAGCGCACGCCATAGTTCAGTTCCGGAATCACCCCGGCGATGTAGGCGACCTGGATGAAACGCTTGTACATCGGCAAGATCAGCTGCGGCACCAGACACAGCCAGCGGTAGGCTTCAATCGTGTTGCGGAAACCCAGCATACCGCCCCGAAACGACGAGTAATTGACCACCGACATATCGCCGGTCAGCAACTCATAAGGAATGGTCAGGCCGGCCGAGATCGCGCCCAACTGCGTCGAGCGGTAGTCCTTGTAACCACCCGAGTTTGCGGGAGCGCCGAAGCGGACATCTTCCCCGACCTTCAGCCGCTTGATGACGCCCGGCTCCAGAAACTCCGTGGGCTCGTCGGTGACCGGATCGGTGCTGGTCTCGGTCAGGTTCATCATCGAGCCATCGGGCGAGA
>CAIVVT010000067.1 GCA_903909435.1 uncultured Acidobacteriia bacterium
ATGCGATCGTCGATAGAAATCTTCTATACAGGGTAATACAAAAACAAATGGCAGCACAACCATCCAACCCACGAACCTGAAAGGACTTATGCGATGAGGAAAGGGCGCGCTACGCCAGCTCGCAGTAAACTCCCGCTAGGCGCAGGCCCGGCGCATTCTCGCACGGGCATCCGCCTTGCATTATGGCGGAGACCATGTTGACCGGCGCGGCGAAGCTGATGCGATCGTCGATGGCCGTCAGCAGGAAAGTCTGGGTGCCGCCGCCCGACGCCCCCGTAATCCCCACCCGCGCGCCATCCACATCGGCTAGTGAAAGGACGAAGTCCAGAGCGCGAATCGAATTCCAGGTCTGCAGGCCCAGCGGGCCGAAACTCCACAGTTGTTCTTTCGGGCCTCCGAAGATGTGCGGGGTCTGGATGTTGTCGTTGTATCCTGCCATGTCGTAGGCGAACGCGACGTAACCTTGCCGCGCCAGATTGATACCCTCTGTCGGAGGCGAGTTCAGTTGCTGGTTCTCCACTCGCCCGTAGTCCCAATGGCCCTGCGCAATCAGGACCGCCGGATGTTTGCCGCCCGCCCCGCGGGGTCTGTAGAGGTTGCCGCCCATGTAGTAGCCGGGCATCGTCTCCAGGTAGACCTTCTCTATGGAATAGCCCTCACGGTCGAGACGCCCAAACACCCGCGGATGCATGTCGGTCTTGGGCGGGATCGGCAGTAGTCCCGCAGCCGACAGGATCTGCTGGCGCAGCGCTACCTTTCGCGCCTGCCATTCCGCCAGCGTCCCGTAGGCGGGCAAGACGAAATGAGTGTCTGTGTTGGGAGTATAGGTGTTGCGGGCGTCCTGCTTACCACCAGCCGAAACGGCAGCGGCGGCGAGCAGAACCAGCGCGACGGGCCGGATTGGATTCATCAGCTCAGTCCCCTTCCATCCAAGAGTCTCTGCTTTGGCTCAGCCTGAGATGGAGAGCTTACACTCTCCCCCTGGTCAGTATTCCACCCTTCCCGATAGGGCGAATCAACGCGTCGGCACTTCCACGCCGGGCACGATTTTGGGTAGTCCGTCAGGAGGGTCGCACTCCTACTAATCGTCTCGATAATGTCCAGTGTTCAGCATAGTCGGAGTGTGTTGCTTGTGGAGACACTCCGGACGGGTTGGAACGTCCGTCTATCTGAAAATCTGGTCGAGCACACGGCTGACCGGCTGGTCGAATCCCTCGCCTCGGGTGACGTGAACGTGTGCTTGCCCATATACCGCGCGAACGTCCGGTGCGGCCAGCGTCTGGCCCAGCGGGTTCACCGTGTTGATCAGCCAGACCGGACGCGGCGCGAAGGCAGCGGCCAGATCCGGCAGGTCGTAGAACTTCAATGCCGACGGCACGATCTGCTCGAACATCTGGCGGTGAATTCGATGCCTGACAACAGCGTCGTAGCTCACCAGCATTTCCTCCAGCACCAGCCGCTTGATTCGCTGATCGAGAGCTGCGGCGTGCAGCATGGCGACCGCGGCCGACCGTCGCCCGAATCCGCTGATGTTCGAGACATCGACTTCGCTGCGAGCCGCCAGCAGATCGACCCCTCGGGTGATATCCGCCGCGCGCATACCCACCAGCGTCTTGCCCAACAGGATCGCAGTCTCCGCACTGTCGTGGTCGGCAAAATAGCGGAAGAAATAGTCGTGCTCTTCAAGCGCCGGACGCGTTTCCCCCAGGCCGCGTGCGTCCACGGCCAACACGACATTGCCCTTGTGGACCAGTAGTTCCGCAGCCTCGCCTGAAGCGCGTTTGCCGTCGCCATCGACGATCAGAATCGCAGGCGCCTTCCCGCCGTGCGTCTCCGGCACATACAAAACGGCTGGAATCAGGATGCCAGGCTCGCTCTCGTAAGTCAGTTTCTCAATGCGATATCCGTTGCGTTGCAGGGTCCCATAGGTCTTCATGTTCAGGCCGCCGGAGCTGGGACGGAACGCAGCGATCTGCTTCACCTTCTCCAGCGCGAGCGCCGGGCGGCTCGCCTTCACAGCTTCGTAGCGTTTGAGATTCAGTGAGAACACATCTTCGCCGTGCAGCGACGTGGAAACCTGACCTGTCGCCGTCGCCCACAGTTGTTCGGAGGTCGCAATCGGCACGTCACGTTCCGCGCCGTCGTCGCCCTCCGGCTTCAGCCAGCGCCCGAACCAGCGGTACGCCGCCTCGCGGCGCGGCTTCGAGTAGCCGTGCCCGTCGTCGACTTCCACTTTCTGCAGCTTGTCCGCGCTGCCCAGCGACCCGTAGACGCGCTGCGCCTCGTCGAACGCTTCGCGGACTCCTCCAATCGGAAAGAAGTCGCGAATCGCCGACAGCACCAGGAACGGCTTCGGCGCGAAGCTGTAGATGAAGTCGGGAAAGTCCAGCTCGTGCTGGAGCCAGCCAGGGAACACTTGCTCGGCGTCCTGCGGCCCGAGCGCGTCAAGCAGCACCCGCCACGAGTTGATGTAGCAGGATGGCGCAGCAACTTGGATGCGGTCGTCCAGCGCCGACAGGTAGGTGGTGAGCGTGCCCCCGCCGGAGTTGCCCGTGGCGCCGACCCGCTTGGCGTCCACTTCCGGGCGCGACAGCAGATAATCCAGGGCGCGCATCCCATCCCAGATGGTGTAACGGGCCAGCGCGTCGCCCACCAGCATGCACTGCGCGCCGAGTTCAGTGTGCTCCACCGTCGAGGCGAAGAACTTCGAATCGTTCCAGTCCGGATCGTAGAACTGCTTGCGCTCCTCCTGCCCGACCGGATCCCACGCCAGTACAACGTATCCCCTCCGGGCCAGCGATCCGGCGACCTGTTGCCAGGCGGCATGCGACTTGCCGCCGAGCTCGTGCCCCAACGGGAATAGGATGGCGGGGTAGGGCGGCTCGCCTTGTTTCGGCAGATAGAGATTCGCCGTAACGAAGAAGTGCGGCTGGCTCTCGAAGACGACTTTTTCAATCCTGTAGTCGCCCTGGTCGAGCACCCCCGTAACGCGCGCGTTGAGCGGCGTGCGTTCGGGCAGCCCGCCAATCGACTCGAAAATCGTGTCTCGCACCAGTTTTCGCCGCGCGGCAATCCCGTCCAGCGTGGATATCCCGGCCACCGCTTCGGTCCGCCGCCTCAGGTGGTCGTTCACTTCCTGAGAAAGCCGCTCCGGCAGCATCTTTCGAATGCCGTGGAACTCGTCCAGGCTGCCCAGGAAATCGAGATCGGATTTCTCTTGGGCAGGCGCAGCCAAAGGCGCGAACAGAACTAGTCCCAGTGCGGCAAGCGGACGAATCGAGGCCATGGTGGGCAGGATACACGCTTTCGGATCTCAATCCCAAGCGACACGGCTTCTGCCGGATGATCGCTGGGTCCCGGCTGAATGTTGAGGCCAACCTGCCGTCACGTCCAGTCGGCTGTTCATCCCCGGCGGCTACGGGTCCAGAATGTCGAAAGCGAGTCCGCTCGAACCCTCCCCACGGCCCGCCCGGCGGCGGCGCGCAGTCCACATCGCCGTGCGCCCGTCCTGCCACCGTGCGTAGCGGTAGATGCGGTCAAGTTGCACGCCTTCGCGCGGAACCTCTTCCTCGAACAACCACAATCGCCCGCCTGAGTCGTTGGCCTGCAGCAGCCGCCCGAGCGGCTCAACCGCCTGCGGCATTCCACCCGCGTCCGCCTCCATCGGCACCAGCCGCAATCGAATCGATTGCTGGCCCGCCAGCTGCTCCGGCGCCAGCGGAATCCAGTAATCCGGCACCACCGTCTCCACGCGGTAAGCGGGTAATTCGGGCGTTCCGGGCGGGAGTTTGCCCGGTGCAACCCAGTTCGACCGCCGGTCGATGCTGCGCTCCAGGTCGTCTTCGACCCGCGACTCCACCGCCCAGGCCAGGTCGGCCATTTCGTCGCGCAGGAACAGCAAGCTCTCCACCGGAGCGCTGTCCGTCGTGTAGCCGGCCGTCGGCGGCAGGAACAACGCGTCCTGCGCCTTATGCGCGACGCCGAGCGTGTCGAGCGAGAACAGGTTCCACTGCGGCTCGCCGTCACCCGCCCGCGCCAGCACCAGATTCCGTCCGAACACATCGGTGACCACGACGTTGTCGAGGATCGTCAGCGATCCCACCGGCAGCTTGATCGGAAGCACGAACCAGTCGTTGCCGTAGACTGTCGCGAACTCGACCAGCAGCAGCCGTCCGATGTCGTTCGAGGCAGCATCGGTCGATCCGAAATCGTAGCGCGAATCCTCCATCGACCAGAACCGCGGCAGCGGCATCCCGCCATAGCGCACCGGGGTTGGAACCGCGCGGATGTTGATCGGGATGGACGCCGCGTCGGGTCCGGCGGCGGCGCTTGGATCGATGTCGAAATCAAACCAGTCCAGGCCGTCGCCAAGGTACTGTTTGGCGGTCAGCACGGTTCCGCCCGCCGCTTTGCTCGACAGCGAGAAGCCGTATTCCAGGCGGTGTTCCTGCCACGTCACGGCGCTGCCGGAGCCCGGCGCAGTGTGGATCTCCTCGGCGTACCACGCCAGCCAGTTGGCGGCAACAGCAGCGATGGCATCGACGTCGCCTGGAGCGACGACTACACCGGCAGGCTGGCCAGCGGCAAGCGCGACCGCTGCGTCGTGCAGCGTCAAGCCATCCGGCGTGCGCCGTGCGACCGCGGCCATCATCGGATCGGCGGTGAAGGCCGGCCCCGCCAGCAGCGCTTCCGGGAACGGGTGCGCTGCTGCGAATCGCGGACAGTATCGATCCAGCCCCGCGCCCCTCAGCAGGCGCAGAAAATGCGCCCCCGCCTCGACGCGCTCGCGCAGGTCGGGCGCGGCCTCGTCCTCGGGCTCCACCAGCGCGTCCAGCGGATTGAGCGCCGGATCGAATTGCGACCACGCCGCTTGCTTCGCGCCGCGCCACCCGTTCACCGCGGTGGACTCGCCGGCCACGGTCACCACCGCCGGCGTGCCCGCGTCCTTGGCGTGGAATTCGCCCACCTGCCACTGCCGCGCCAGCAGCCACAGCGGGTCGTGGATTCTCGCCGCCAGCCCTTCCTCGATGCCGCTCGAACGCGGCGACGGCTCCAGTCTCCAACTCATGGCGTCACCCCCGCGCCGGCCACCATGTCGTCCACGTTCGACATGCTGTGAAGCGCCGGCAGCACACGGCCCATGCGCGGCAGATCCCCGATGTCCACCGTCCGGATCTTCGCCAGGTCGAGCGTCTCCCGCACCGTGTCCAACAGCACGTCGAGCGACCAGCCACGCCCCGGATCGGGCGCAATCGCGAGCAGCAGGCATTGGGGCGCGGACGCGTCGGGCGTGTCCAGGCTGAAACTCATGCCGGTTACCTCGGATGACTCGTAGCCGCGCGCCGCGGTGGCCACCGACGTCAAGCCGGGCAGCTGCTCCGTCCAGTTGTCGCACACGAAACCGCAGAATTCGGCGGTGGGATCGATGGGCGCGGGCGTGGAAACAACGGCTGCCACCCGCGCTTTCGGCGGGGCTTTGCCCGGAAACGGGATGCCCACCCAGGGCGGCGCAGCCTCCACCGGCAATTGAGCCGTGGCCAGGCTGGCCGCCGTTCCCGATAAGGCTTCCGAGGCGAGCAGCGTGTCGTGCAGCGCCGCCAGATTCGGGCGGACCCGGGCCGTTCGCCGCAGCCACGCCATCATCGCGGCCTTGTCCGCTCCCACCGGCGCCGCCGCGGGCGCGAACGAACCGGCGTAGGCCGAATTCGCTGGCAGCAGGAACGTGGGGACCATCGGCACGTTCGAACCAGTGATCCCTTTGACGTAGTCGGTAGCCACAGCCAGCCAGGCGCTGACGTCCGCAGCCTTGGACCCCGCCCCGGGTGCGGCCGGCCGGGCGATTGCCGCAAGCGGGCCAACCGTCGCCAGCACCGCCCCGGCTTGTCCGCCCAGGGACGCCACCACCGCAGGCGTGGAGTCGGCGGGCGAGACCGGCCAGGCTCCCGCGATTCCTTGATCCGCCACCCCGATCAGTGCGGAGCGCAGCGCGGTTACCGCCGCGAGAATCGCAGCCGCTCCCGCGGCTTCGTCGAGCGCTTTCGCCGCCCGCGCCAGCACGTCGACGGCGTTCGAGAACGACGCCTCCAGCGCCGCGATCCGGCCGTCCAACTCGGCGCTATTCAGCCCCGTCACCGGCGAGCTGTCGGGCCCCTGTACATGCTGCGGGGCGAGCGGAGAGGCCTTGCCGAGCGTGGCCCGGATGCGGGCGGCGAGACTCAATAGCTCGGCGAAGCCCGGCGTGCCGTCGGCGGCGGGGACGGTGGAGACCGCGACAACGCTGCCGGCCGGTTGACGGGCCGACACCGCTTCGACGATGCGGTATTCAAGCTGCGCGGGCGCGCCGGCTGCCTCGACCGCCACGTCGAGTGCGCACAGCCCCAGCGAGTCCAACCCGATCACGACTACAGAGGCGGCCGCGCCCGGCGGAGTGACGTTGACCCCAATCCGCCACAGCGCGGGCGGGCCGAGCATGTTCGCGGCCCACGCATCCAGATGCGGTTCAACTCTCGCCCGGGGCCTGTTCGTCACCCACCCCGCTGCGGGAGAGCGCCACGCGGCGGGCAGCAGCGCGCCCACGTTCCAGCTCAGCGGGCGTCCGCTGCGCGGGGTGCGCACCACTTCAAAGCGGTCCGGCACGGGCTCGCCGCGCCCGATCGTATCCGCGGCCAGGCCCGCGCGCAGCGGACTGCCGCCCACCAGGTGGTGCACGCTTTCCGCCAGCAGCAGATCGCCCAGAGCGTCGAAGGAATTCACCAGATCGTCGAGCAGCACGCCCACCTGGGGTAAGGCCGCGAAGAGCGCCCGCACCGCATCCCGCTGGCGGTACAGCGCCAGCCCGTCCACCACGTTGCGCGCCGCGATTGCTTCCTTGGCGGCGGTTCCATTCGCGTCTCCATCGGGTCCCACAGGCAGCGGAGCGGGGAACTCCACGCGCAGTCCCGCAATCAGACCGTCCAGGCCGGCGTCGTGCAGTCCGCGCTCGAAGCGGTAGCCCAGCAGCGCTCCCACCGTCTGCCCGTTGGCAACTCCGGCCGCCAGCCAATCCGCCGTGCGCACGCGGCTGGACACCAGATTCACCGCCAGCGCGTCGGGGTGTGCGTGCGAATCGTAGCCGGCCCGCAGCACGGCGGCGGTGGCCGCGTGGTGCAGCGACGGCGCATGGATGAACTTCTGGTGCGGGCCGGAGTAGGCGGGATTGAACCCGGCGGGCGGCACGAGGACCGGAACGCGGTCCGTCCGCACCAGATTCTCCACCCAGCCAAACGCCCCGATGACGACGCCGGTCGGCGCGGCGGCCCGCAACTGGTCCAGCCGGCGTGCCGCCAGCGAAGTGATCCAGGCGTCCAGGCGGTGGGAAAACACGTCCAGGATTTCGTGCAGCATGCTGTCGTACAACTCGGGATGAACCTCGCACAGCTCGTCGAATTGGGCCGCGTACTGCTGGGCTAGCGGCAGGTTCTGCTGCACTTGCTTGATCAGATCCGGGTTGGCTGGATTGACGAACAGCGCCGCGCACACGATGAAAGCCGCCATCGAATTCAACGAATTCACGCCGCTCACGCTCAGCGGATCGGTGAACCCATCCTGGACTAAGCTGACGAAAAGATCGGGCGGCGGCGCTCCGGGAAAGGTCTTCACTCCCATCAGGCTCTTATACTTGTCGCGGTAGGCCTGTTGGGCGGCGGGCTGCGTTGCGGCCGGCTGTTCCAGCACGGCCAGGCCGTCATTCATCAGGCTCTGGAACATCCGCAGAACCGTTTGATCTCCGCCGGCGTCAGTTACGGGCTTTACGCCCAACACCTTGGAAAGCTCTGCCGGAGCCGCGTAAAACAACTCGCTGTTCATGGGCAACCCGGGGATGGGAGCCACCGGAAACGGCTTGTCCGCAACCGCCGAGCTGAAGGGATCGCCGTCAAAGCGCACCAGCACGTCGGAGGACACCGGAAGCCGGCCCAGCACGTCGACGACGGTCTTGTCGGGACTTTTCTTGGGATCGGGGTCGGAGCCGGCCACCACGTGCGGTGCGGCCCCAACTCCGGCCAGCCAGTACTGGCGAAACGCTCGCAGCCACTGGATGAAGCTGGCGGTGGGGTCTCCGGCCGGGACCACCCAGCCGTCCAGCGACAGCGCGGGCAGCAAACCATAAGGCTGTTGCCCGATCCGCAGCACGGGCAGCGTGCCGCGGCTGCGCACCCAACCCGCCATGTGATCCTGCAGCGCACCGGCGGTGACCAGGTCCGTGTGCAGATGCCAACCGCCTCCCGAAGGCGGCTTGCCCGGCGGCACGTCCCAAGTGGTGTAGAGCATGGACAGGGCGCGTCCGCCCAGCGCCGGCCACAGATTCCGCTGAACAATTGGGATCACGGACTGTTGGTCGTCCAGCCCGTGGGGCGCGACGCACAGCACTTCCGTCCCGTCGATGCCCAGCGCTCGGCTGGCCATGGCCGCATTCTGTTTGCTTGCAGCCACATACGCCGCTCGAGCCTGCTCCACCTCACCCGGCGTCGGCGGTTCCGGCGCCGACTGCCAGGCCGAACGCGAGGCGGTGGTGTTGTTGGTGGGCGTGCCCGGAGGCAGGAACCCGAGCCCATTGGTGTACTGATGGGCCAGCAGCGCGGACTGCAGGCGGCGCGCGCCTTCGGCGGGAGGAATGGAAGAACTCACACCCAGCACGAACAGCTGATCCACGCTGAAGTCGGGACCGGCGAGCGGGATGCGAACGGCCATCCCAACCGCTACGGCAGCATCGAGATCCACCAGCCAGCGGCTGCCTGCGGAGAACGGCAGATCGGAGGCGGCGGCGCCGACGCCGGGCGGGCCAAAGCTCACGTCGAGCGAGTCGGGGATCGGCGAGCCATCGACATTGAATAGTTCCTGGCCATCGCGGAAACCGATGATGTGCCAGTGCTCGGGCAGCAGCGTGGTGCGCGCAGCGCGGGTGAAGTTGCCGGCGCGGGTGGGGACCATGGGCAAAGGCGGTGCCGGCTGCGGGTCGCCCTCCGGAGTCTCAACCTCTGGCCGCGGCACGGACGGGGTCAGCGCCTCCACCACCCAGGCGGCGCGCAGCGGTTTGATCCGGGCTTTCAGCGCGGTCCACGCGGCGTCCAGCCGGGCGGGGTTGGGCCCCGCGCCCCAGACTGCATTCCAGTAAACGGTGCCCGCTTCCAGTTCGGCCGCGGTCAGCTCCGGCTCGTGCGTATCGACATGGATGTCGTCCGGGTAGACCCGCACGACCAACTCAACCCCGGCGCCAAGGCCGGGGGCAACCGGAAAATACGTGGTTTCGATGCGGACGGGCAGCAGCACCAGCGGCAGCTTGGGATCCGCGGTGTGCATCGGATCGGCCAGCACGGCGGCTTGATAGGCGGCCTCCGCGGCTGTGGTTTGAGCCTGAACCCTTTCGACAATCTTGATCTGGGCGACCACCTGCGCCCGCAAGCGTGCGATGGCGGGGGGCGGCAGTTCGCCCGGAGCGTTTTCGAGCTCCAGTTCGAGCTCGTCGAGCCTGGCTTGCGCAACCGCAAGCTGTGCCTCCAGGGCGCGCATGGTTGATCGCAGTACGAGGATGTCAGCCATATTCAGTTACCGTGCCGCCAGCAGTTCGTCGGCGTGGTAGCCCACGCGGAACGGGCGGGCGAACGCGATGCGCGCCATGTCCGCCGAGTCCTTGCCCCAGTGCGCCGCAGTGGGACCGTTCTCCTGCGCCGGCTGCGGGACGCCCACGCCGGCCACGGCGAATCCGCGAATCTGCGGAACGTTGTCCCAGGCCAGGTCGTTCCAGACCTGCGGCGGCCCGGACGGGGCAGCGTCGAAGTTGAAGCGCGGTCCGGTGACGGGCTCGGAGAACACGAAGTAATAGCCTGCCTTTCCGTTTGGAATATCGCTGCGCAAGATCGCCGAATTGAGCGGGAACGCGAAGGCGGTGGTGCGGGCGTCCAGTTTGAGTGCGAACTGCGGGCCGACCCACACGGCGTTCGGGTCGAGCGTCAGGGTGAAGCCGTTGATGCTGCCCGGCACGGCGTAGGCCAGTGTGCGCGGGTAGCGGTGCAGCAGTTCGCCGCGCACCAGCAGCACGGCCATGTTCTCAAAATCCAACCCCGTGTTGCCGCCGTTCGAGCCGAGTGCATTCGCCAGCGGCCAACTGGTGATCGGCAGGATGTCGGGGCTGCGGTCTGGCCGCGGCCAGAAGTAACGAAACGGCGTGCCGCGCTGGTCGGTCGGGTACTCGCGCCACAGCAGCTCGCGGTTCATCTCGTGGTTGGCGCCCGCCAGGAAGGACTCGACAAACGCCGGATTGCCTTGCAGCAACGTCACGCGGTCGTCGGGGAACTTGCCCAGCCCCGGCAGCAGGTAATCCTGATGCTCTTTCAGAAACGCCAGGGCCAGCGGGGCCGTGAATTGCGGGCAGGCCATAACCGGCCGCGTGGTCGCCGCGCCGCCCAGCGAACCCGGCACTTGAACCCTGCCCGCCAGCCGCTTGAGGATGTGCACGGACGGGACCAGCGCCGCCGCGAGTTGCTGCGCCAGCGTCGCGGCGGGCGAGGCCACGGGCGGTGGACCGAAGTTGATGCGGGTGGGCGGGCCGCTGTCCAGCCCGAGGCCCTTCACCGATGTGACGGCCGAGTTGAGCGCCAGGCGGATGTCGTTCAGGTTCGCGGGCGGGGCGGGCACGCTCTGGTCCGTGGCTGCAACCGACTGCCAGCTGCGAAACACCAGACGTCCCGTGGCATCGGCCGGGAGCTGCGCGGCCACCGGCGGAGACGCCAGCGTCTTGATGCCGTCCAGCCTGACGGGCGGCGTGGCGATGGCAAGCTGCCCGCTGACCGTCCGCTCTACGACGGTGGCCGCCGCGCGGTTGAAATTGCGGCGTCCCAGCGGTCCCAGCGGACGGGCAAAGCGGTTGAACGAGACGGTCAGGGCGCCGGGAGGCAGCGGCGTGGCGGCGGCGCTTGCGTGCAGCGTTCCGGCGCTGCCGGCCAGGACGCGCGTGCGGGCCGGTGCCGCGATCGACAGGACTTCCGACGGGCCGAGGTTCTGGATGTGCCGCTGGTGCAAGCGGTCGGCGACCTCGCAGGCCAGTTCGGCCAGCGCGCGCAGACGGTTCGCCTCCTGGACGGCTCCCAACTGGTCCCAGGCCCGCGCCATCAGGAATTCCTGGTGCTCTTGAACGTACCGGGTGCCGAAGGCCGCGGCGATGCGGCGGCGCGGATCGAGGTTCAAAGTGCGCAGCCAGCCGGCGGCGGGAACTCGCGCCGCTGCGGCGTGCCGGCCGGCGTAAATCGGCGGCGCGACGGCCGACAAAGACGGATCGCCAGCCGAGTTCGCCGGCAGGTGATCGGCGGGGAAGTTGACCAGCCGGGTCAGCCGCTGCTCGAAGGCGGCGCGGGCGGCGGCGGTCAGAGTGCCGGGCCGGTCCACCCCGATGCCCAGCGCGCCGTCGAGTTCGATGGTCATACCCGCGCCGGGCTGCGGAGGGCTCTGCCAGGGATTGGAGACGTCGATGGTCCGCGTGCCGAAGCCCGCCACGTCGGTGGGCCGTACGCCGTGGAGGCGCTGGACCAGCGACTTGAAATCGCCGTCGTCGCCCGTTGAGAAGCGCCACGAATGGTAGACCGGCAGTACCACGGTCTGTCCCGCACCGGCCGTCCAGGCGGGCGCGATAGCGGGACCGGGGTCGAGCGGCAGGCCCAGCCCGGCTTGCGCGCCTGCGCGTGTGGCTGGTGTCAAGCAGGCGAGATAGGCGGTGCCGGGCCGCAAACGGCGCGGGCACAAAAGCCGCGAGACGGCGGCGTCGCCATAGGCCGCGTTCAAAGCAGCCGGCGCAGTGGCCGGATCGTCCACCGTCACCTGCACGTGCGCCCAGGCCCAGGCCTCACTCAAGTCGGGCAGTTCCAGGTCGGAGACGCTGATGCGCGGCAGCGGCGTGCCGGCCTGCAGTTCGATGGACGCCTCGACCACGATCAGCACCATCCAGGGGCTGAGCCGCCCAGCCGCGTTGGGCTTGGCCGGCGTGAACATCCACGGCAGGTCGGGCCGCGCCAACTCGATCTGCGCCAGGTAGTTGTCCTCGACTCCGGTCGCGTTGGCGGCGGGGTCGGTGCGCAAGATGGCGCGGGGATTCAAGCCAGCCACGGCGCCGGGACCCATCAGCGTCAAGGCCGGACCGGCGATGGGCGGCAGCGCCACTCCGTCGCGGGCCAGGATCAGGGACGGCTGAAACGTCGCGGGACCGGGGTAAGCGCCGGTGGCCGGGTCCGGCTCGACGATGCCGGCGGCAGCGCCGCGGCGCACCCAGGACGTGAACAGGCGCGTGCTCATGCAACCACCTCCCACTGCTCGACCAGTTGCACGGCCGCTGCCGGGCCGATGCTGCCGAACTGCGCCTGCGCGGCCTGCAGCGTGGCGGTGTAGCCCTGCGGTGCGCCGGCCACTGCCTGCTGTTTCATGGCGAGGGTCGTGGCCAGCGCGACGGGCTGCGCCTGTAACACGCTCACGGTCTGCAGGTTGGGCGGATTCCACAGGCTATTGATGGCGTGCACGTCGGTAACGGCCAGCAGCGCCTCCGCGGCGGAAGCCACAAGCACCAGGTTCAGCGGGACCAGGATCGAGATGTCCGGGATCAGTCGCACCTCGAAGCTGGTGTCAACGGTTCGCAAATCGGGGTGCTCCACGTCCACCGGGGAGAGCACCACGCCGGAGTTGAACTTCTCGAATGCCGGGCGCGTGAGCTTCTGGTCCTCCGAGAGCGTCAGGAACTCGCCTGGAGGGAAGGTGTCCTGGGTCGGGTTGCCCACCGCCGCGGGAATGCCAGGGGCGAGCCCGGCGCCCGAAATCGTCCATTTCTGGGGCGTGATCGGGCGGTTCTGGTAGCGCGAGATCTGGATGTCGAGCGGCACCGCGCGCTCGCGCACGGTCACGCGCCCCAGCGGGTGCACGCTGTGTCCGCTATCGAGCGATTTCCTGGCGTCGGCCGAGAGCGTCACCATGGGCTGATCGTCGGTCGAGGGTGCCCCGACCCAGGCGGCGGGCTGCGTCAGCGCGGCAGCGAACACCGGGCCGAGGTCTGGTGGAGGCGGCAGCGCCGGAGGCTGGTCGCCCCAGGAAACGTCGAAATCGAGCGTGGCGCTGAACAGGAACAGGTCCACCGACCCCGTCCCGTGCACGTGCCAGGGCGAGGGGCCTTCGAGCGTCAGGTCGAAGTTGATGCCCATCAGCGTTTCGCCCAGCACCTGCACGGCGACGCCTGCGCCGAAGCGGGCCGAGAACGAGAAGACCGGGTCCCAGCGGAACAGCGCGTCCAGGTAGAACCAGCCGTCCACGCCGCAGCCGGCGATCTCGTCGCACAGTTCGACGTGAACGCCGAATTGGACCGTGTTCGAGGTGACGGCGAAGTAGGTTTCCGCGCGCATGCCCGGGAAGCCGGGCGGCGTGATATCGGCCTGGATACGAGTCATGTGCGCCGGCACGCCCTTGGGCGGCGTGTAGCGCGGATGGAAGCCGCCAACGGAGAGAACGAACTCGGCGTCGTCGCCGCTGCGCAGCAGGAAGAACGCATCGCCATGCAGCGCAATGCCGGCGATGTACGAACCGTCCAGGCTCGCCTGCAGCGAAACCGACGGTACCGGAGAGAACACAAACGCTCCCGACAGCGTGGCCTGGAGCAGGATCAGCGGCGCCGCGGGATCCGGCAAGGCCACTTTTAACCGCCCGAGGATGACCAGTTGGACCGGGTTCGGCAGGTCGATCACCACGGCTAGGGTCATGGTGAGAATGCGGCCACCCCAGCCGATCTGGAGCACGGGCCCGACTACGACATGGCCATCGGCGGCGGGGAAAATGCGGCCGAGTGTGGCCACAATCGCGGGGCCGTGCGAAGCGGGGTCCACCGGGAACAACAGGTAGCCCGCCGACCCGTCGATGATCGCGTCATACAGGGATGGGACATCCAGCCGGCGGTTGATGGCGACGATGCCGCCTACGGCGTTGAGCGAGAACCCGAAGCCGAGTTGAATGCCCGGCAGCGGAAACTCCACCGACATGATGGCGACGAAGGAGAATGGCTGGCCGTTCACGGGTAACTGCAGCAGTCCAAAGGCAGCCACGCTGAGCTCGATCAGGTTGAAGTCGAGTACGCCGCCATACCCGCCCGGCCCCGTGGTTTCCAGGAAGCCGCCGCCGGAAACGATGGGCAGATTCAGGTCCAGCCCGATGCCGTTGGGCGGCAGCGGACGGACGGCGCCCGGATCGATTCCCAGGCTTGCGCCGCCGGTCGCCAGCGGGAAAGCCGCGCCCAGCCCGTCGACGGTCAGCGTGATCGGGATGCCCGGCAGCCCACCGGTCAGCCCCAGGCCGAAATCGAATTCGAGCCCCCCGCCCGAGTCGCTCACGGCAATCTCGAGCGCCCGGATGTTGATGCCCGGCAGATCCACGTTGGCTGGCACCGTCGCGCGCACCCCGCCGCCCTTGAAGGACAGGCCCAGTTCGGGATCGGCCGCGAGTTCGAGGTCCACGGGGACGTCCAGGGCGTCGCCCAGCAGGATGGAGAGCACGCCGGAGGCGAGCGAGAGGTGCGCGTCGGGGAGGCCCAGCGTGTAGCTGAGCTTAGGCGCGCCGCCCGCGTCCACGCCGCTGCCCAGGCCGGCGGAGAGCAATCCAACCGAAACGTGCGGACCGTCGGCCGGGCCGAGCACGACGGGGCCTCCGGCGGCGTTGCGCTGGAGTGTCAGGTTCAAGGAGATGGCCGGCAGGCCGTCCAGCACCTGGGCCGGGCCACCGCGCGGGAACTGCAGACGCCCCCCGCCGCCGACATTGCCGCCCGCCTGGAGCGACCAGTTCCCCAGCAGATTGAGCGTGGCTGGACCGAATGCACCCGCGCCGACGGCGGCGATTTCGAAGGCCAGACCGGTTGGACCCGCTCCGGTGAGTGCCGCCACGACGGTCGCCGCGGGCGGCGGGGTTACGAAGACAAGCGCGAGTCCGCGCGGCTGGCCGGCTCCCGGATCGAAGCCGTGCAGCGCCACGGAAACACCGGCCGCGCCGGGGTCCGGCAGCAGCGCCAGCAGGCCTTTGACCAGCGCCGCGACCGCGGGATCGCCGGGAGCCACCGCGTCCGCGCGGAGTTTGCCGAGCAGTCGGCCGTCGAGCACCGTTCCGCCGAAGCCGGGTTCCGGACCGAGCGCCGCCAGGACACCCGCGGCCTGGGCCCGGTAGCGTTCCAGGACGCTCCACAGACCGGCCGCCAGATCGTTGAAAAGCGTTTGCGCGAGGGTGCTCATGGCGGTTCATCAACGCGAACGACGGCCCATCGAATCAGCTGCATGGAGCGTTTCCCGCTTCCTGCAGCCGCTGTCCCGACGGCGTGACCGGCGTGCCCATCGCCGTCTGGAGCCCTCACAGTATAGATGAGGGCGGGCGGAATACAAACATTTTTGTACGGTTTCAGCCAGGCTGCACGAACCGGCTGCGGACGCGCAGTGGTAGAGTAAACGCGCGATGACAGCCACAGAGCCGGAGCGCGCTCCAGCAAGTTCGACGAACCGCGGCATGAGCCGCAGAGAGTTGCTGAAGACGGCCGGGCTAGCCTCCGCCGGCGCCGGGTTGGCGCGCGGAGCGAACGGCTCAAGCGGCGTTTTCGACTACCGCTTGCTGCTGGGCTGGATCAACGATAATTCCAGCCGTCCGCTGGCGGGGAAGCGCTGGCCGATTACCGACGTCGACGAGCAAACGGTGCTCGAGTACAGCGCCTTCCTGAAGACGGCGCACGAGTGCGGCTACAACGGAATCACGCTGTGGGGGCTGTATGCCAGCCACGCCTGGGCGGTTCAGCTGAAGGACTCGCTGGAACCCCGGCGACGCCATTTGATCGACCGCATCCTGAACACAGCGGACAAGTTGGGCATCAAAGTCCTCTACGGCCTGGGCGTCTATAGTTGGGGCTTCGAGGAGATTATCAGGCACGATCCAACGACGGCGCGTAACGAAGGCCGCATGGCCTGGGGCTCATTCCAGCCCGACAACGGCGTGGCTATGTGCTACCACAGCGAGTCGGCGCGCCAGTGGATGCGGGACATCGTGGACCTCTGCGTGAAGGAGGTCGGCACGCAGGGATTCGGCTTCCAATCCGGCGATCTGGGTCGTTGCTATTGCACGCAATGCCGGCGCCTGTCCGACACCGAATACCATTCGCGCGTGATCGACGAGACGGCCGAATACATCAAACGCCAGCATCCAAAGCAGATTCTGGGCCTGAGCGCCTGGGGCGTCGATCTGGGCGGCGGACCGGATTCCCTGCAGCCGCTGGCTCGCCATCTCGACTTTCTAACGGATGTGACCGACCAATCGGCACGCCAGGGACGCGACCATCGCCGGGCGTTGACCGCCGCATTGCCGTGTGCGCTCGGATCGCTGGGCGGCGCGGTCATTGTTCCGCCGCAGCGCTGGCCGCGCGACCGCTGGTTTCTGCCGCACGCAGAGATGACCGCGACGAGCATACGGTCGCTGAGCGAGGACGGCGGCAGGGCGTTCGAGTTCTTCATGGGGCCGCTGGGGAATCCCCAGTACAACCTCATGACGCGCTTCGTAGGCTTGCTCCTGAACAATCCAACGCAATCCTGCGAGCGGACGCTGACACAAGTCGTCGACCGGCTCTGGGCGCCCACGAACGGTGGTGCGGAGGCGGACCTGGTACGCTGGCTGCTCGCCGTCGAACGCGCGTATATGACCCGGGTGGGCGACATTTCCAGCGGCGAATTCGACTTTGAGCCGCTGAAGGGCGAGACTGCCGGCGAACCGATCTACCTGACCCGGCTGCCGCCCAGAGCACTCGCAGGGTATGGCAGCGACCTGGAACGGCTGTCCCAGCAACTCCCGAGCCTGATCAGCCAATGCCGCCGTCCCCGGGAATTGCAGCTCATCGGACGGTGCCTGGAGAACGTCCTGCGCGACGTGCGGCAGGTGCGGGAGCGCGTCCACGGATCGCATTGACCACCGGCTTCGGCGAACGCGCCGAGGCTGGATTAAGTCGCCTTCAATTCGAGACTGGTCTTCCCGGCAGGCAGGCGGTAGCGCAGGTGCCCGGCCGGTGCCGGTGCGTCGATCCGGTCCAGCTTTAACGACTCCTCCCGCCGCACCACGAGTTCGCCCGCGCAGCCGTCAGGCAGTCCGATGCTGATCGTCCGCGCGCCGGGGCCACCCCGTGACTCGAAGCCTAGCGGCCCCAGCGGGGTGTGCGTGGTCACTTCCAGCAGTTGCAGGTCCACCGGCTGGGGACGGATTTCGCACCGCCGGAAGCCGGGCGCGAGCGGCCGTATGCCCGCGAGACTCATGTGCGTCACGAACAGCGGCGCGACGGGGCAGTGGCTCCATTCCGAACTGGAATCGGGCCGTGCCACCCAATCCTCCTGCAAGGTATTGTTCAGCCGCACCGAGTCCATGGGAGCCCAGCGCTCGCGGAAGTCCTTGATCACCACATCGGCGCGCCCGCCGCGGGCCAGCGCCCAAAGCCGCCAGCCGGCGTTGGCCGGATAGGAGAAGCCCATCTCGGGAGGGCAATCCACGAGCGCGCGCAAGACGTTCGCGGCGCGGCCGCCCGGGCATTGGTCGAACAGGATCGCCGTGGCCAGCGAGCGGTCGCACATGCGCAGCTTGCGCTCTTCTTCCATCCACGGCAGGTTGTTGACGAACGTCTCGCGGGAGGGACTCCAGAAACGCCGCAACGCGGCCGCCTCAAGCGACGTGCCAAGTTTTGTGGCGAAGTCCTCGCTGGCACTGTCCCCAAACGCGCGGCAGATGGGTGCGAGGGCGTGCCGCAGCATGGCGGCGGCGTAGAGGTTGAAGGCGCACTGCTTGTGGCGCTGACGCTCGTACGCAATGTGGTCGATCCACACCGCCGGAATGCCCAGGTTCTCCACCGGCAGCAATCCGTCGGCGCCGATCAGGTCACTCAGGTAGTGGGCAAAGCGCAGCAGGCGCGGGAAGGGCTCGCGCAGGTCGTCGAGCTTACCGCTGTAGAGATAGTGGTAATAGCAGTCGAAATTAAAGCCCACGCCGTGATCGAGCAGCGGCCCCCACTGCGTCAGGTCCAATTGCCGCTCCATCAGCCGCACCAGCCGGTCGTAGGCCGGCCAGCAATCCAGGAAGAAGCCGTCCTTGGTGATGCCCTGACTGAACGTGGCGAGATAGCGCGCGGGCAGGCGCGACTCGCCCAGCGTGAGATGAACGGCCTGCATCTGGTGGCCGCCGTCGCCGCTGTATTGCTGGCGCTCGCGGCCCGCTCCGTCCATCAGCGTCTCCAGCGCCGAGTTGTTGAGCGTGTTGATGCCCGAGTCAAACAGCCGCTGCAGCGCCGGTTCCTGGACCCGGATGTGCGGCGTCTGCGGCCACGGGAAGACGCGCCGGCGCATCCCGGCTCCACTCACCGTCACTGGCCCGCTGGCGCCTCGGATGTGCAGTTGAATCCAGCGGCAGCATTCGTAGTCGAAGGTCTCGAAACGGTTGACGCCCTCGCGGCAGACGAAGCGCGTCCAGCTGTCGAAGTGCGTGTTGAGCAGGGCCGGACCGCCCATCGTATGGCCCTCCTGCACCATCAACTCGACCGTCGTACCGGCCGGGGCGTCGATCGTGAAACGCGGCCAGCCCACCATCTGCTCGCCCAGTTCGAAGGTCAACGCCGCCGCGCGCGTCCCGTCCAGTTCCACCCGCCACTGGCCCGCGGCAAGCTCCTGAGCCGAACTCCGGCGCACGGCCTCGAACGCGTTGGGCGGACGGCAATCAAAGTATTCCTCGGCAGGCCGCTTCCACTCGATCCACATCGACTCGGCCAGCTTGGCCGGTTCCAGCGTCTCTCTGAGCATCGGGATCCGGCGCGGGCGCAGCGCGCAGTTCTGCGGCTGGCCCGACGTGTCGAGCTGGTAGTCGTGGTAAGTGGAGCACAGCGGCGGCTTGCCTGCCGGGCAATCGAGCTGCATCGCCGGAAGCCAATCCCCGTTCGTCGCATAGGCGGGCGTCGTCCAGCCATACGGGTAGAGCCGCGCGTCGAAGACCTCTTGCAGCGCTCGCAAGTACCAGCGTTTGTATTGCCCGGGCTTCCAGGCGCGGGCCAGCAGAGCCTGCCAGGTTGCATCGGAAACCACCGTCCGCTTCGACCCGTCGGCGCACTCGATCTCCAGCCAGAACAGGAACCCGGGTTTGCCCAGCGGCGAAGTGCCGTCACCCTGGCCGTAAAACAGAACCTGCGCGCCGATCACGTTGGGCCCCGCGACCAGGGCGGCCCCGAGGTCCACCGGGTCGGCCTCCACCCAGCGCGGGTCGCACGGGGCCGGGCCCCATTGGATCCGCTGGCCGTTTACTTCCAGCAGGTAGCGGCTGTCGGCCGAGATCCAGCCCCGCGCGCGTACGCAGGGCGAGGGTAGCTGGACGGTGTTCCGGAAGAGCACGAAGGTGTTCTGCAGGCAGCGCCCCGAGGGATACCAGATCCAGCGCGCGGGAGCGAGGTCGGGAAGCCGGTCCGCTTCCATCGGCTGCGCGTCAACCAGCGCTTCGACCGCAAGCGCTCCCCTGCCGCTGGCGGATTCCGCAACACCGGCGCCGAGCGCGAGCGCGCTCCCGGAAGACACCGACGCCCGGATGAATTCACGTCTTTTCAGTCTCATTTCGCGAGCTCTCCTAACGCTGTTGCTCCAATTGTATTCGCAGGCTGGGGCACAACACCGGCGGGCCCGTTTGAGACAGTGTGCGGCATAGAAATAGGGGCCGGTGCGATTGCCGCGCAAAGTGGCCGCGCCAGGCGGAAGTCGCCGTTGTGAGGTAGGTTGTTGACCTGCGGCCGATTGCCAATCGGCCCACTACATTCTCAGGCGCGCCGGCAGGCAACCGCGCGTTCGCATTCTGCTTGCCCGCTCACGGCGTCAATTCCACCGTCGGGCAATTCTCGCAGCGCCGTGGCGTTGGCGGGCGTCGCGCCCAGTCTCAGCGCATGGTATGGCGCAGGTCCACCAGTACCTGGTCTGTGGCATCCACCCGGATGAAACCGAAACGGGGATACTCGTAATCGAGGATCAGCAGGATACTCCCGGATACGATCACCGCAAATCCCAGAACGTGGATCCAACTGCGGGTCTTACGGGCGGCTGTTTCGTAGCCGGCCAGCATGGAGCAGGCCAGCACGAGCACCGCCAGCAACAAGTACACGGGCGTAGGCGGGTGGATCTGGAGCGCCACCATCCGGGTGGTTGTCAAGTCGATCATCTGGTTGATGGACTGAATGACCAGCGAGGTGACTGCGTTCGCGTTCGCTTCAGCGCCCACCAGCCGGGTGGCCTCGACCGCCTGGTTCCAAATCTGCTCCTGGAGCCTCTCCGACCGCTCCCTTGCGGTCTGGGCCGTCTCGGGATTGTCGGCCAGATTGCGATAGAAATCGACCCGCGAATCGAGATACTGCCGGAAGCTGGCGCGCAGTGTGGGTTGCGACTCGGCCGGCAGCAGGCTGAGCCTGAGGTAGGCGGTCCCAATCGCGTTGGTCTCCTCCACGATCAGGTGCCGCCGCGCATCGAACCGCGCACCCGCTCCCGAAAACGTGAACGCCACCAGCAATCCCATCAGGCCGAACAGGGCGCCAACCAACGGGCCAAGCCCTTTGCCGCTGTGCTCGGAGTCTTTCGCGTAGTCCCGTAATCCGCACTTCCGGCCGAATTCGAGCAACGCCAGCATGCCGGCGAAAAGGCCCACCACGAACAACACGGAACTCAACATCGCTGCTCCACTTCTGCTTCTCTTTGACGCTCTGATTCAGCCGCCGAATCTCCACGATTGTATCCCAGGGCGTCTGACAATTAGCGGGAAGGATGCGAACTTCGCAGCGGCCTCGTCGATCCCAACGTCGCCCGGCCTCTATCGCGCGCGAATGCCATGATCCATCTGCGCGGGCGCGGAACGTTTTCCTCCTGCGTTGCGGTACGAACCACCAGCGCTCACTCGTGCCGCAGGGCCGTCAGCGGATCGATTCTTGAAGCTCGCCTGGCCGGCGCATAGCCCGCCAGCAGCGCGGCGCTCAGCAGGATGGCGCCGGCCAGCGCCAGGGTTCCCGGATCGTTGGGCTGGGTCTCGAACAGAAACGATTTGACCAGCCGGGACGCGATCAACGCGAGCGGCACGCTGATCGCGAGTCCTACCGCCGCCAGGATGAGCACGCGGCGCAGAACCATCCATACGACGGCGCCGCGCTGCGCGCCCAGCGCCATACGGATGCCGATCTCGCCGACCTGCCGCGAGACGCTGTAGGACATCGTCCCGTAGAGTCCCACGCACGCGGTCAGCAGAGCGAGAATCGCGAAGCCCGTGCACAGTTTCGCGAACGTGAGTTCCCGGCTGATCGTCCGATCGATTTCCGCCGCCTGGGTGACCACGTTGGTGACGGGTATGCGCGAATCCGCCGCCCGCACAATCTCATGCACGCTCTTGAAATAGCGCAGCGGATCACCCACGGTGTGCAGCGCGTAGGTCACCCGGTCCGTTGGAAACTGGCTGACCGCGACGAAGACGGTCCTTGCACTCTCCTCTTCGTTCTTCAGGCCGCCGTAGCGCAGATTAGCCGACACACCGGCGATCTCGAGATCGCGCTTCTCGTCCGGCAGCGTGATGCGCCGGCCCACCGGATTCTCGTTCCCGAAGTAGGTTCGCGCCAAGTCCTGGCTGATCACGGCGACCGGCATGGAACCCGCTTGGTCGCGCTCGTCAATCTCACGCCCGGCCAGGATCGGAATCTGCATGGTCGTGAGAAAACGCGGTCCGGCGGCCATGACGTGGGCGTCTTCGATGGTCACCACGCCGATCTTCAGCGGCCCCCTGACGGCTTGCCCGGTGCGGCCAGCGTGGATAATCGAGGATTGCGAGAGCGTCGCGCTGCGCACCCCGGGGATCGATTCGAAGCGCCTGCGCAGATCCGCATAAAAGTTGGCGATTTCCGGGTCGCGATGGCCGGCCTGGTGCGCATTCAGCGAGAACAGCAGGATGTTCTCGCGGGCGTATCCCAGTGGGACGGAGTGCAGCTTGTTCAGCGTCTGCACGAACAGACCGGCGGCGACCAGGATGAAGAAGGAGAGAGCGATCTGGGCGACCACCAGAACCTGCTGCGTGCGGCGGCGCGGTCCGCCTTCGCGGCCATTCTTGAGCGCGGGCATGACGTCGGGACGGGTCGACTGAATCGCCGGCACGAGTCCGAATAACAGGCCGCAAACCACGGAGAGCGCCGCCGTCACCCCCAGCACGTTCCAGTTCAATTCCGCGTGCAGCGTGAAGTTCTCCCGCCCGTTGGCGAACAGCAGCGTCAGCCAGCGCGCGCCCCAGACCGCAAACACGACGCCTAATGCTCCGCCCAGCGAGGCGAGCATCACGCTCTCGGTCAGCAATTGCCGCACCACGCGGAACCGTCCCGCTCCCAGGCTGAGCCGGACAGCCATTTCGCGGCGTCGCGCGGCGGCCCGTGCCAGCAGCAGATTGGCGATGTTCGCGCACGCGATCACCAGGATCAACCCCACCATCGCCAGCAGCACGTAGAGCGGTTTGGCATACTGGCGGCGCAAACTGCCCAGACCGGCAGCGCCGGGATTCAGCATCAGAGCGGGCAGTTTGGCGCGCTCGCCGCCGGTCGTCGCGGTGGCGGCCACCCAATCGTGGAAACGCGGAGCCAGCGCGATCTGCGCCTGGGCCATGCTGACGCCGGGACGCAGACGGCCCATCATTTCGATCCAGTAGAAGTTCCCGTCGGGATACATGCGCGCCGCCCTGGCCCCGTCCACGAGCAGATTCGCGTGCAACGGAAGGTAGAGATCCGGCGCCTCCGCGGGATCGACTCCGAAGAACTCGGGCGGCGCTACGCCGATTACAGTGAAGGGCACGTTATCGACCAGAATCGTCTGTCCGATCGCACTCGACGGCGTCCCAAAGCGCTGCTGACTGGTTGCAAAACTGATCACGGCGACCGCGGCCGCGCCCGGACGGTCGTCTGCGGAGTCGATCAGCCGTCCCGCGGCAGGCGGCACGGCCAGGCCGCGAAAATACCCGCCGGTGACGTACTCCGTGCTGGCGCTGGTGGCCTGCCCGCGGACGGCCAAGGTGCGGTTGAGGCCGTTAAAGTATCCGAAAAGCGTCGAGAAGACGGGGTTCTCCTGGCGCAGAGTTTCGAACGCGCCGTAGGGGAACATCCCGCTGACCATTGCGCCTTTATCGCCCGGCCACCCCAGGCCCTGCAGCCCGTGCACCACGTGGACCCATTCCTTGTTGGCGTTCTGGGGCGGCGGGCTACGCCAGTTCAGCACCACCAGCGACTCGGGGTCGGCCACCGGCAGCGAGCGCAGCAGAATCGACTCCATCAAGCTGTAGATCGCAGTGTTTGCGCCGATGCCGAGCGCCAGCGACAAAACCGCCAGGGCGCTGAATGCCTTGTTGGCGGTCAGGCTGCGGCAGCCATAGCGGCCATCCTGGCCCAGTTCCGACCAAAACCGCGTGATCCAGATCTCCCGGGATTCTTCCTGCTTCAGGCCGGCGTTGCCGAATCGCCGCCGCGCTTCAGCCCGGGCACGCTCCGCCGTCATGCCGTCTGCTTCGAGTTCGGCAGCCGTCTCCGCAAGGTGCAGTTCCATTTCCTCGCGCAGCGACTCGCTGCGCCTGGCGCTGTCCATCCAATACCTCAGCCGCCGGATCAACATGACCGTCACTCCGCTGCCATCACGCGGGCGATCGCCAGCGTGAGTTTCGCGTACTTTCGGGTTTCCACCGCCAGCTGTTTGCGGCCAGCCGCAGTGAGCTTGTAGATCCTCGCCCGCCGGTTGTTCGAGGTCACGCCCCAGACACCCTCGATCCAGCCGTTCAGCTCCAGCCGCTGGAGCGCGGGGTACAGCGAGCCCTCCTCGACGAGCAACTCGTTGCCGGACGATTGTTGAATGAACTGGACGATGCCGTACCCGTGCAGGTCGCGCTGCGAGAGCGTGCGCAGGATCAACATGTCCAGTGAACCGGGCAGCGAATCGTTCTTCTGGCTCTTGCGTCCCATACCAAGAATTCTTAGCTTACGGCGGCAAACTGAGGCGGGTCAAGTTCGGCTTAGTGATCCCTCGCGCCGCGAGACGGCTACGGGGTGCGCCCGGCCGCCGAATGCGAAGTCGGCGTGTGTGGCTTCGACTGCCAGGAGCCGGGCCAAAGGGCGGGAAGCGCGACTTTCATGGCACTGAGAGACATGCCTGCGAGCAAGTAGGCGCGATGAACTGGCGTGACGACTCCTTCGACGTCTAATCGTGGATTCAGGCTGCATCACCAGAAGTGGAACGAGGCGAGAAACCTTGCGAAAACACTCTCTGCCTGTTCTCGTTCCGATGTCGGTGTAACCAGAGTGATCACGACATCATTGTGATAACCACGGCGGGGCAACTCTAGGGATACGGTTTCATTTTCGTAGCTTGTCCCTTTGACACTTCCGCTGGTTGAGGCCTTCAGGCCTGTGCGATTCCCCACCCTCACATGTCTCATGGCCGCACTTCGTTGGGCTGAGGCCGCCCGATCCTCAGGAAGATCCACATGCATCTGGATTGAGAACACCACGCAGATGGTTGCGTCGGAAGCATATCTCGGGTAGAAAGCGAAGCCGTGAAATGGCGCGTTCCCACCTGCGCCCCATCCTTCCAAACCGTCTGGGACTGTGGCCGAGAAACGATAGTCGGAATTCCGAACAGTACCTTTGTAGGAGACGCCCATGCCGGGGCGTGCCAAAGACACCTTTTCGCAAGTCGTAGCCGCCTCGTCTACGACCTGTTCACTCAGGAGTAGGCTAGGGACGCTGAACAAAATCCAGATGAAGAGGAAGTAGTTCGGCCGATGCAGCACGGCTGGATTGTATCGCTCTTCCGATAACTACTGGTAAACCGCGTTGCCGGTAACTTGCCAATCGCACCAAAAGCCAAACCGTCAATGCTTGACCGTTCTTGCTTCCAAGCCATTGATTCTACGTGGGGTAGTTTTCAAGACCGTCAATTCTGACGGTTTTGGTCCCGAGCTTCAATTCAGTGGTGTGGGTGTTTTGCGACTGTCGTAGCGGGAACGAGTGAGGCCACCCCGGCCTCGGAATCGGCCCACTCAGCTCTTTGAAAACGGCACTTCCAGATGCACCGTGGTCCCCCTCTCGTGACGCCAGTCGATGACCCCGCCCAGTGCCGCGGCCCGCGCCTTCAGGCTCTCGACACCGTGGTGGCCCGGCTTCGCACTGCCGTCAAATCCGATCCCGTCGTCCGCGACTTCGAGCGTCAGCGCGCCGCCCACAAGTTCCAGCCGGGCGCGAACGCAGGTGCATTTGGAGTGCTTCGCGGCGTTGTTCACCGTCTCCTTGAAGATCAGGTAGAGCTGCCGGATCACCTCCGGGTTGAGCTTGCTTTGCAGCGGGAGTCCGGCGGCCGACAGCGTGAACTCGACGTCCTGGGCCTCGAATAGCTGCGTCGCGAAGGACCGCATCCGGCGCACCAGGTCTTCGATATGCTCGTCCTGTTGCCGGGTCGAGCGCACCAGTTCCCCCACCGAATCCAGCACTTCCCGCGAGGTGTCGGCGATGCGCTGCATCACGTCCTGCCAGGATGGGCCGTCGGGACTGGCCCGCCGCGCGACCTCGCTGAGAATGGCGATCTTCGACAAGCCCGAGCCGATGTCGTCGTGTAGGTCGCGCGCCAGCCGGGTCCGCATCCGCTCGAGTTCCAGCGACTGCGCCCGCCGGTAGCGGTAGGCCCCAAACAGCACGGCCGCAATTGCCGCGAGAACCAGGCAGATGAACCACCAGCGCTGCCACAGCTCCGGCTGGACCACGAACCGGACCAGCGCCACCTGGCTGGAGTTGATGCCCGCGCCCAGGCAGCGCACGGCGAAGGAGTAGCGGCCCGGGCGCAGGTCCCGGTACAGCACCGAGCGCAGCGCGGTGGGCGCGCTCCATTCCTGGTCGGCCCCGTCCAGCCGGTATTGGTACAGCACGTTTTCCGAACTGGAAATGGCCAGCGCCAGATAGCCGACTTCGAGCGAGTTGGAACCCGGCGGAACCTCGGCCGTGTTGACCACCTGCGAGGTGTAAGAGGTCGGCTGCAGGCGCCCGTTGATGCGGACCGTCGCAATCCTGACGGGGACATCGCGAGCGGGCGGATCGGCCACCGGATGGAGCCGGGCGATGCCGCTGTAGGTGCCAAACCAGAGGTCGCCGGACGGGTCCCGGACCGCGTCCTGAAGCTCGCCCTCGTCCAGCCCGTCCGCCTTTGAAAAGTGCTTGATCGCGCCGGTCGCGGGGTCCAGCCGGTCCACGCCGAACCCGGTGCAGGCGTAGATCCGCCCGAAGTTGTCCTCGGTGATGGCCTGGATCTCGTCGCTCGAAAGGCCGTCGGCCGTCGAAATCCGGGTGATGGTTGGCCGCTCGGCCTGCGGATTCTCGATCCGTCCCAGGCCGCCCCGGCCGGAGCCGAGCCAGAGCCGCCCCTGTCGGTCCTCGTAGATATAGCGGATGCCGCCGCTGGGCACGCCGTCCTTCGCGGTGAATACCTCAAAGCGGCCGTTGCGGAACCGGGCCACGCCGGTGCGGTGCAGGCCGGCCCAGATCTGCCCGGCGCGGTCTTCGGCGATGTAGAGTAGCGAGAACGAGTGCAGCGGCGGGAGCCCGTCGGCCTCGGAAAAGCTGCGCACCTTGTTCGACTGGCGGTCCCACCGGGCCAGCCCGGTCTCGCGTCCCGGCGGTGGATAGCCGACGATTGGCAGCGTGCTGAACCAGACGTTGCCCCGGCTGTCCTCGAAGATGTGGCTGACATCGTCGGCGGGGGCGCCCTGCGCTTTCTGATAACTCGCAAGGATGCGGGGTTGGCCCCGGCTGCTCTGCGCCGGCCGGAATCGTAGCAGGCCGCGCTGCGAAATGGACCACCAGTCCCCCCGTCGGTCCTCCAGCACCACCTGGTGCCAGGGGAGCCAATCCCTTGGAATGTATCCGGGCGGCAGCCCGGGGCTCGGGCAGGCGAACCGGTCCGATTCGAAGCGGCAAAAGGCCAGTCCCGGACGGAGCGCAATCGAGACGAGCAGCTTGCCGGAACGATCGAGCGTGAGCGCGGCCACCTGGCCGGCGGGCAGTCCGTCCGCCTGGCTGTACGAGGTAAACCCGTGCGAGCGGACGCGCAGTGCGCCGGCCCCGTCGTAGGTGACCCAAACGTCGCCCTCCGAGTCCTCCGCCAGACCCTGCACGTCGCCCCGGGGAAAGCCCTCGCCTTCACTGAACGCGCGAAACGACTTCGCTCCCAGGGCCAGTCGCGCGACAGCCGCTCCCGCCCCGGCCCAAACGGAGCCGTCCGAGGCGTGCAAGATGGCGGAGACGGTCCCCGCCGGCAGCCCCGAGCCGGAATCGAAGCGCTCCAGGATCTGGAGTTTGCCGGAGGACTGCAGGTATCGGGTCCGCACCACTCCCGAGCCGGTGCCGATCCAAACATCGGGCGGGGCTATCTCTATTGAATGGATATCCCCGCCCGGAATGCCGTCGCGGGCGGTGAAGAGCTGGATTCTACCGGACGGGTGGATCAGGTGGAGGCCCGCCGAACTGGCGACCCACAGGTTCCCGGATTTGTCCGTGGCGAGCCTCCTCACGGCCGGCTCGGCGGGGCCTGGCAACAGCCGCAGCGCCACGGCATGGCCGTAAACGCCGCCGCCCTGGCGGACCGCGAACAAACCGCCGTCGGTTCCGATCCAGCCGGTGCCCCCGGCTTCGGCAAGAGCGTTCGCGGACCGGGTCTTGGTGCCGGGCGGGAGCGGCAGACTGGCGAACCGCGTGGCCGGCGTGGGCGCGCCAGGGTCGAATCGCGCCACGCCGTTGCCGGTCGCCACCAGAAAACTGCCGTCGCGCAGCTGGAGCAAAGACCGCACATCGCGGTCCGGGAGCCCGTCGATCACGCGGTAATTGGTGAACGTGTAGCCGTCGAAACGAGAGATGCCTTCGCCCGTGGCGAACCACAGAAAGCCGTCGCGGTCCTTGAGAACCTGGTGGACGCTATTGCGCGCGAGGCCGTCGTTGGTGGTGTAGCGCCGGACCGGGAGACGCGCCGCGCCGCACTCCGCGCCCGCACCCAGGAGCAACGCCAGACATGCGATCGGACGCAAGTGCATAGGTCTTCAGGTCACAATCCGGCATCGGGACGCCACGCCCCCGGGAGCGAATCCGGGTTCGCCCAAGCCTAACCCTACATAAACTGTCAGGATGCTTTCCCTCTGGTCGTAAGACTATTCTACGGGTTGGTGATGAATGATACGCGTCGCAATCATTGAAGATCAACGCGAGATTCGCGAAGGCCTCGGCATGCTGATCGGCGGCACGCCGGAGTTCCAGGTGACGCATAGCTTTGGCAGCGGCGAAGACGCTCTGGCGGGAATCGGCGCGGAGCCTCCCGACGTGGTGCTGGTGGATATCGGACTGCCGGGCATCTCGGGCCTCGACGTAATCCGTCAGCTCGGGGAGCGCAACCCGGAGTTAAAGTTCCTGGTATTAACGTCTTACGACGACGACGAGCGCATCTTCTCGGCGCTCTGCGCCGGCGCGTGCGGGTATCTGTTGAAGCGTACCCCACCGGCGCGCCTGCTGGAGTCCATCAAAGAGGTAGCCGCAGGTGGCGCGCCGATGACCCCCGAGGTCGCCCGCCGGGTGCTGAGTGTCTTCCGCGGCACCGCGCCCCCGCAGAAGTCGGAGTACCGCCTGACCCCGCAGGAATCGAAGCTGCTCAAACTGCTGGTCGAAGGCCACAGCTACAAGACGGCCGCCTACGAACTGGGCCTCACGGTGCATGCGATCGGGTTCCACGTTCGGAACATTTACGAAAAACTCCAGGTTCACTCGAAATCTGAAGCCGTCGCCAAGGCCATTCACCACCGGCTCGCCTAGCTCCGGCGCTCCCGGCCACTAACCCCGCACACCCACCGCACCGAGCCGCGAACGACAGAGAGCGGGCAAGTCCGCTGACAGGCGCCACTCCCTGCCGCAACCACTCCAGCAACTAACCCTACGGAAATGTGTAGCTTCTAAACGCAGCGAATCCCGCGTACATTCGTCCTTGTCACACCGGGAGCGGACAGCGGGTTCGCACCAGGAACGGCATAACCCGGCAAATCGCACAAGGGGACGCAGCCTGCCGTCAGGCGCTGCGTGCGTGGTGTGTTTGAACTTTGAGCAGAGGAGCGTTTTCGAAATGAACGAAAGAACTACGTCGCAACAGCACGCTTTCCAGACTGGCCGTCCCTCACGGACGCCGTTCAGCTTCCTGGCCGTGGCCATCCTTTTCATCGCGGCGGCGGCACAGCTGCCGGCCGACGACATCATCCACGTCAACTGCGGCGCCGAGGGTCAGCGGGCCTGCCAATCGAGTGACCCGGAATATCACGTCCAGTACAACTTCGCCAGCACAGTTCCGGGCGAAACGTACGACGGTACGGAATGCGAACGCGGCCTGGCGAACGTGAACGGCACCTGCGTCGGGAGGCAGCGCTACCGGCTCGGTCCCAACGAGACCAGCGCGTGGCTCAAGTCCACGATGTATGACCAGATGCACGGCATGTCGGCCGACTTGCCGGTGAATCTGGTGAGCATTTTCGGCACCCACAATTCGTTTTCGAACTACGTCGATGGGAGCTTCGACCCCATTAACGCCGACCAGGAATTCAGCATCAGCGACCAGCTGAATGCCGGAGCGCGCGTGATCCGGCTGGACCCGCGCGTGTATTCCTCGAACGGCGACCGGGAGTTCCGCCTTTGCCACAGCAGCCAGAGCGACGATAACTCCTGCCGCTGGACCAGCTACGGCAGGCTCTTTCCCTATGCGCTGGCCGAGATCAAGTTCTGGCTGGACCACAACCCCGGAGAGGTTCTGGTCATTCGCTTCAACCGCACGTCAAGCGCGGACTGGTGGCGGATCGAGCAATCGATCAACGCGGAGTTTGGCCGCGATATCCTGCTGCTCCCCGCTACGCCGGGCAATTCCAACCGGGATACCTGGGACCCCATCTCCAAGGGTGGATGGCCCACGCTGCGCCAGATGCGGTCCATGGGCAAGCGGGTGATCATCATGGACGACAACGGGACGAACGACACGTTCAAATGGTCGGACTACGTGCTGGACGACGGCTACACCGATGCGACGCCGCAGTTCAGCCTGTGCCAGAACCAGAAGAGCCAGGACGTCCGTCAGCGCTCGTTCTACCAGTGGTCGTACATCGGCGAAGACCGCAGCGACAGCAACGCGTTCAGCGGGACGCCTGGCTCCGGACTGATGGGGCCGAGTGACGTGAGTTCGGCGACTGCCTGCGGCTTCGGCCTGATCAATGTCGATTTTCTGCTGGCCGGATCGTCGGCGCCCAGAGGCTATTCATTCCCGGACCCCGACACCCGGCGCGAATCCGCCATCTGGAGCTGGGTCAGCGACGAGACGGGGACCCGCGGGCCGGCCTTGGCAATCGGTACCAACTGGTTGTCCGCTTCCCCCAACGAACAGCACCCCTTCGCCTGTGCCTATGCGCCGACGGGCGTCAACGCCAGCTTGTACGACTGGGTGATCACGGCCGCCACCGGTACCTGGGATCAGGGCAACGCCATCTGCGCCTCCGAACGCGGCGCGAAGTTCTGGGCTCCCCAGAGTGGATTCGAGGCGCAACGTCTGAGCACCCAGATCTTCTCCCCGCCGAATTGGGGACGCGGTGTTTGGATCAACTACCAGAAGAGCGACAATGCCCAACTCGACCGCACCACCGGTACGTTCCATCTGACGCAGGGAGACAAAAACTCCGACGGCGCCACGCTGCTGTTCCACTACACCGGCGGCAAGGGCGGTCCCCTGTTCTTCGCGCTGCATCCCGCCTCGACTTCCTTCCTGAATGCCGCGCCGCAACTTGATCCAGCGGCCAAGACCATCACGGTTGGCCTGGACGGGCGACTCTTCCGCACATCGGATAATGCGCTGACCCTGGCGCCCGGAAGGTACGTCCAGGATGTCGATTTCCGCGAAATCGATCCCGACACCGGCGTCACGCGGCAGGAGACGATCACAGTCGTCCTCTACGTGGCTCCGCAGCAGTTCAATGTGGTCGTCGATACGCGGCCCGCCAGCCTGACCGTCGTCGTAGACGGGACGACCTACGCCGCACCCGCGACCTTCACCTGGTCCTACGGCTCGATCCACGCCATCGATGCGGAGACGATCGGCCAGGGCAACCGCGAGTACCTTTTCCATAACTGGAACGACGGCGGTGCGGCCAAGCACGCGATCACTGTGAAGCAGGCGGCGACGTGGGTGGCCAACTTCGATCTGTACTACCGGCTCACCCTCACGGCCGAGCCATCCAACGGCGGAACCATTGCCGCAACGGGAACGCACAGTGGAGCCTTCTATCTCGCGGGCCGCGAAGTGACGGTGACCGCCACTCCAGCCGCGAACTTCTATTTAAGAGATTTCGCGGGCGACCTGAGCGGCAACTCCACTGGCCAGAAGCTGCTGATGTCGAAACCGCTGCTGGTCGTCGCGCATTTCGTGCCCGATCCTCCGACCACCATCTCCAGTTCCAGCGGACCGCTGAGTGTCACCGTGGACGGAGCAACCCTCCCGGCGCCTGCTACCTTCACCTGGACCCCGGGGACCGGCCACACGCTCGGCATGAACTCGCCTCAAGCGGCTGATCCGGGCGCGCAGTTCGTGTTCACCCAGTGGAGCGACGGCGTGACTTCGAACAGCCGCTCGATTCAAGCCGGAATTGCGCCGGTGAATTACAAGGTCGTCGTGGCCAAGCAGTTCGCCGTAACGGCGAGCGCCAACGCTGCGGCCGGTGGAACCGTCAGCGGGACGGGTTGGTATACCGCCGGGACCAGCGCGACGCTGACCGCCACCCCCGCGCCCGGCTACGCGTTCACCGGTTTCAGCAGCAGTTCCCCGGTGAACTCGTCCACGACCACGTTCACAGTGACTGCGCCGATTCAACTGGTGGCGAACTTCAAGCTGAAAAGCG
>CAIVVT010000068.1 GCA_903909435.1 uncultured Acidobacteriia bacterium
GGGGAAAGTCTGCGGAGGCGTGCAGGCGTGAAACGGGCGCAATTCTGGCGGTATTCGCGCTAGTATGTTTTTGTAAGTGTTTTAAAATAAAGGACTTAGTGATGGCTCCCCGAGCGCAATGCAGGTACGAACCGGCGAATGGAGAGTGTCGGCGGAGAGGTTTTCTCCGTGGTGTTAACCGGAAAGGGAGTTTCGGAGATGCCGCACTCCAACTAAGGTCTCCAGAGCTGTTCGGCACCTCTGCCGTCGGTACAGGGATTGCCCTGGGGTCCGAGTCAGAGAGTTGGCGTAACCCGCAAATCCCAGAATCGGCCAACAGATCGTTGGTCGTCTGCATCCAGGTCCACTGTCAAGTTGCTGATTCGAGGCCCGGTCACCGCTTTGTGAGCCCTTTCTATGAGCCTGTCGGAGATAGATTGGGGAGAACGTAGAATCAATGGCTTACAAGCTATCCTCTGCTGAATTTGGCGTTGTCGAGTGCGGATTCCGAGAACTTCCGATCACGATTCCGAGAAATCACCGATCACCGTTCCGCGATCGGCAGAGGAGCCCGTATTGCGAAATGCCGAGGTCGGCAACCCGAAGAAAACAGGCAAGAAAACGACGACGACGACGAAACTCACTTCTTCCCCGAAGTGATCGGATTTGGCTCGGAATGGTGATCGGCGCGATCTCGGAATGGTGATCGCCATCGTCGGAATACGCAGTCGAGGATGCGCCGGATCGCGAACTGGTGCATAATCTTGGCAAGGAGAAACAGATGTCGCACCTCAAAGTTGTCGCTCAATTGCTCATGCTGACGTGCATGGGTTGCGCACAAACTCCACAAGTTAACCGGACCCTGACCGCACCCTTCGACGTGTCGGAAGCATACGTCGCCTCGGGCTACATGGGTGACGGTGAGGCTGGGAAGCCCGTACAAATGAGAAACGTGACCGGCGAGATGCCGCGCCCCGGAGACACGGACGGCCTGTGTATCAAGGTCGCGTATCAGCCTGGCGCAAAGGGCTGGGCCGGCGTCTACTGGCTTAGCCCTGCAAATAACTGGGGAGACAAGCCCGGCAACCGGATCCAAGGTGCTTCCAAGATAACGTTTTGGGCGGTGGGAGCAAAAGGAGGCGAGATCCTCGAGTTCAAAGCCGGCGGCGTCAGTGACAAGCAGTACCGCGACAGCTTTGAGAAGAGCATGGGGTCCGTTGCCCTGACGAAGCAGTGGAAACAATACACGATCTCTTTGGCCGGGCAGAAAACGGTCAGCGTCCTGGGTGGATTTGCGTGGCTTGCTAAGGCAACGGACAATCCGGACGGACTCACGTTCTACCTGGACGCTATCCGCTATGAGTAGGAGGTGCTAGCGGCCCGATTGCGGTGCATCCTTAGCACATCGAAAACCGACTTGAGCGCCCTTTGCATCTGGCGCCCTCGCCTCCCGTCTGGAGACCCTGAGCGAGCCAGAGTCGTCCAAATAGGATCCGCCACGCACGACCCGTCTCTCACCGCTTCCAGGTCCCAGCGGATCGGCGGGAGGGGATGACTGATAGTATTTTTCGTCATATCGGTCATTCACCCATTCGGAGACGTTACCCAGCATGTCATGTAGGCCTAAGGAATTTCGCTGCTTCTGACCCACGTTGCGAGGAGAGTTCGTATTCCCTTGGTACCACGCAATTGCGTCCGGTTGGCCGTAGAAGGGTTCCACGCTGCCTGCCCGCGCCGCGTACTCCCACTCTGCCTCCGTGGGCAGTCGCCCGCCCGTCCATTCGCAATACGCTTTGGCGTCGTCCCAGGTAACCGTGGCCACGGGAACTTCTCCGCCGACGTCCAAATACGGTATGGGAGCCCCGGTGGCTCGCGCGTAGGCGCGGAAGTTATCGTTGGTGACCTCTGTCCGCATTAAGAAGAATCCGCTCGAAAGCTTGACGGGATGCTGAGGAATCTCGTCGTGAAAACACTGCGAGTCACCGGTCGAACAACCCATCCGGTACTGACCGGGAGGAACCCAAACGTAGCCACGCTGGGGAGTCGGAGGCCCGAGAATTGGCATGTTGTGGGAAGGCCAGCGGGCGATTACAATCGCCACCAAAGGCACGGCGATGGCCGCGATGGCTACCCACTTCAGTCTCAGTCGCTGCCGCATCGGTATACGCGACTTAACTTGGTGGCTGGCGTCGAAAGGATGATCCGCCGATCTGGCAGGAGACGGCGGGGGGACGTTGGGCACGTATGGCGCGACTCTGGGCGTCGGCCCAACTCGTCTAGCGTGGCCTTGCAGAGCCCGCAGGAGCTTAGGATAGCCGTCTTGGTCAAAGAGATCCACCCTGTGGAGCGCCTGTAATCGCTCGGGGACGTCGCACTCTTCCAATCTGACGGGAATGAGAAAACTCGTACCCTGCGGTTGCTCATCTGCCAAGTCTAAGGCGAACTTAATTTCCTTCTGAACGTATCCGGCCTTCGTGGTAGCTTTTCGTGAAAGGCAAACGATCACGACATCGCTAGTGCGCACTGCTCTGTGAATCTCCAAATTCCAGTCCTGCCCGGGTAGCAAGGCCTCTGCGTCAAGCCACGGGTCAATGCCTTCATCCCGCAAACGCCTCCACAGCTCACGAACAGCGGCTTTATCGGCATGACAATGGCAAAGAAACGCTCTGACACCGCCCTCATGCCTCGCATCGTACATCACCGCCGATGGGAATTCGGGCTCTGGCGATTTGCCGGAAGTAAGCGCTGCACCAGTTGATGACTTCGGATCCGCCGATCTGTCAGGAGGTGCAGAGGGAACCTCGGGCACGCGTGCCGCAGCTTTAGGAACTGCGTCCGCAGTGTCGCCCCCCCGCATCAGCGCAGCCGCTCCGGTCCAACTGATGGAAAACAGGGACATCGTGGCGATGCCCATGCGGCCGCCGGCAGCACCGCACTCCGCCGCGCACTCGGTCCGCAATGTCCGCGCTCCGCGGAAGGAGTCTTCCCAAATGAACTCCAGATTGATCGACAAACGTCCGACTCGTTTCGGCGTGAGCAGGAAGGTGCAGACTTCGCTATCACCCTCCACAGGAACGATCATGTTCTTGCTTGGTTGCGGCGGATCAAAATCTGGACACTCGACCCTCAGATTGGCCCGTAGGGGTTCTCGTTTGCCACTTGACCCAATCGGAAACTCGACTGTGACCGGTTTGGAACGTACGTCTTCCGGGGTGGCATCCCACTCCGTCTCCGCGCTGAGAATCGCGCGCAATCCCCCCGACTCTGAACGCCGAATTTGGGCCAACAACGCTGCTGCTTGCCCCAAGCGGATGCACGTAGGTATGGCGGCATCAAGCACGCGCCGATCTGTAGTCCCGGACGGTCTACTCTGTAGGCGCGGGATCGGGAAGCTCTTCTGGTATTCAGGTTCGTGCGGAAAGAGGCTGGGATCCACCGTCCAAATTTCGCTCGGTTGATCCTCATATCGGATCGGGAATATCGTGAGACTTGCGCTGTCGATGCTGCCGTAGACCGCCCTGTTAGGCCACCTTCGCGTTTGGTAAGCCGCGCCGGCCGAGCAATACAAAGCGCCTCCGCTCGTAGATGCGACGGATTCCACATCGTTCTCGTGGAGATGTCCACGTAAGATAAAATCGAAGTTGGACTGAAGACTGGCCTTGATGTTGGGGCGCTCGATGCTGGCGAGCCAATCGACCGGATGATGCATCAGGGCGATGTTGACATCGGCATGAAGTGCCTGAAGGCTCTGAATTGCCGCGTCGAGGCAGCGGCGGCCCACCCACAACCGGGCGTGGTCACTGTCATCCTGACAGAAGAGGGTGCTGTTGATGGGCAGGATGCCGATCCTAAAGCCGCGGATGTTCGCGATCTCAGCGGGTGCGCATGTCGTGTCCTCCGGCAGCGCTCGAATGCTTTCGAAATAGCGATTATGCCACCGCAGAAACGCATGAAGCTTCTGCGTCAGGTGCAATATTGGAATGCCGGGCTTGAAGTAGGTGTCCGCCTGCTCGCGCGATTCAAGCGTTCTTATGAGACCAATGCCCAGGTCGCGATCCACATCGTGGTTCCCGGGTATTACAAAGAGGCGGTGCCGATCGAGACCTGCCGCTTCTAACAATTCGTCAAAGAACCTGGTCGCAAGTTCGTACTGGGGCGCTTTGCCGGAATGAGCGATGTCCCCGGTCGCAAAGACCAAGTCTGGCACGCGCCCCTTCTCGCGGAAGTTTTTGACAGACTTCACGAGCGCGCGCAAGACGACATGGCGGTCGTATGAGTCGCCATCTCGAATGTGAAAATCCGAGATGTGTAGCCAAGTCAGCCTCATGTGGAACTATAAATGTACAACAACCGGCCCTTATCCGAGGCCCCTCCTGGGCGGGCTCTGGATCCACCATATTCCGCCGTGTCCGCCGTTGGTGCCCGCTGGCTAAACGCAGTCCTTCAATATGCGTAGGAGCCGGCGCGTAGCGCCCCGTGACGGTACTTAAAGTTACCATTTCTGATAGAAAGGGGCTATAATCCGTTTGGTCCGTGCAGTGGAGGCGAATTTTGTGCCTATGGGCGTCCGATTGGCTATGCGCCGCCAAATCCTTCTCCTTTTGTGTCTCGCGTGCCTGCCAGGTCGGGGTGCCGCCTCCACAGCGCCACACGGCTCGCATTTCATCCTCCTGATCGACGATTCCGAGAGCATACGTAGGAATAGGCTTGAGGCCGCAATTCAGGACTCGTTGCCGCGATGGCTCTACTCGAGCAAGGGGAACCCAGGGTCTACGGACGTTCCGAGGTTCGACCCTTCCAACGATGTTCTTACGGTCCTATTTTTCACTATCCACCAGTCCGCGCCGGCCGCAAGCGGTTGTCAGCCGAATCCCGCCTATTCAGCCCGCCCGGAGCACATGTTCCATTGGCAAGCCGCCGCAACAGGAGAGATCAAGGACGAATCCAGCTTTGGCGAAGCTCTACGCCGCTGGCTCGGACTTCCGTGCCGATTCACCGGCCACCTCTCTCCGATCATGACCGCACCGGTTCTCGCTCTGCGCTACGTGCAGAAGTTGCCTGAGGCGATCCCGCAGGATAGGCAATTCTCCCACGTTTATGTTGCGGTCGTTACTGACGATGAGTTGAACTCCCGGCTCTCCCCGGAAAAGGAACTGGCCGAGTACGCGAACGCTCAGGTTCAACATGCTTCGGAAGTCAAGGCGCTCACCGGTGCAATCATGCGCGTTTTCTATTTTGACGCGCCGGACGAGCCTCTTTTGGGCGGCCCAGCCAAGAAGCTCCACTACTGGGTTTACTCAGTTCGGCCGCGCGAGCCCGTCGAGTCCGCACTCATCTATCAACCTGAGATCGATATTCAAAACGTGGCGCTTGGCAGCAGCCAGCTGAATGCTGTTCCTAGGGGCCGAGGAGCCGGCGAACTCGCTTTCGCTCGCACAGATTTGTTTGTTCCAAGAACGGTCTCATGGGGATTCGAGGGTGACAAGGGCCGGCCCTGGCGAATTGGCGGCAAGGATCTTCCGGGACGGGCCGGATTCTCTGTCGACTTGGCCGACTGCTCCAGTCCAAACTGCCGAAAGAGCGATACGGGAATAGTTGTGCCCTTTTTCAACGCCCGTGTGCGTCCGATCCGGTTCTCGGCGGGCGACGGTCCGGCTACTCAGGGAGTCTTACTGTTCCGGGCTGGTTTCCAGGTGAATACCAGGGGGGAACTGTACGATCATCTGTGCTGGGAAAGTAAGGAGCGCGAGATTCGAATCCGACCAGCCAAACCGATCGTGGCTGGAGACTGGCCCACGAACACGGTTCTTACGGATGGAAGGTTGACCTCCTTGTGGAGCAGAAGCGACAACGAGAGCGAAACGGGCGGGCTCAGCCCCGAGGAAGCGGCACTTCGTTTGAGTTTCCGGGCCAAACTCAAAACGCTAGGCGCCATTCTGACGGCGATGCTGGTGGTCGCGGCCCTGGTGTTTTACTTCTTTCGGACCGCCTATGATCGCCCGTTCAGACCGGTGGCCGCCTGGACGCCGGTGCCGGAGGTCACGATCGATTTCAACGGTTCGGCTTCGACTCGCGAACTGATAGGCACGCTGCGCATTTCGAACAATCAGCCGGTGCCGTGGTTTGGCGAGTTGCTTCGCAACCGAAACCAACCTTCGCGTTTCGCAACGGCAACGCTCCGCCGCGACGGGCTTCGATCACTTCCCCTCGACATTCGAAGAAATGGCCGTCCTCCGATTGGATTTTCCAAGCCGGAGTCAGAGGAGCACCTGGAACTCGAATCATCGGAAGAGATCATCGATGGGAAGCTCTTTTACATTTTCTTGGATGCAGAGACGATTCAAGATTGTAGCGCGCAGGTGACTGCACAGGGCCAGACTGACTATGTATGCTCTGTGCCACTCCAGCTCCAGCTTATCTGGGATCCGAAGAGGCCCGCCGCCGCTGAACCTGGAGCTTTGGAGAGCCAGGTCGATTTCACGCTACGAGTGAAGCCCGAGCACGCGGCCAGTCCTCTTGTCCAGTTCCTGCCAGCACCTAATCGTTTGGTCCATTTCCGCAAGGGCGAGCAGATCGAAGTTGGGCGTTTTGTTGTCCAGAGTAAAGCACAGCACGGGTTCGCACTTCCTTTCAATGGGGACTATCATCTGCGGGCGTATCGAGAAAACTTCGCCTTAGGCGGTGAGCCAATAAGATTGGGTAGTTCTAGAATAGCCTTAGTCGCCAAGCAGAAGGTCGAATTGCCGGTCCTGATTATTTGCGACGGCGCCGAGATTCCGAACCCAGATCCGGTGAGCCAGACCTACCAGTTCATGCTCGTTGGTGATTTCGACTCGGCTTCGCAACCAGGCCGCCACGAAGTTGGGTTGTATCGTGACCCTGCGCGCGCGGACATCGACTTGCGTGTCGAGTACCAGAGCAGCGAGTGGGAGGTTTTCGAGACAAAAGGACAGGTCAAGGTCCGCCTAGCGAGTTCCCACCGTTCCTCAATGCCTGCGCCGATTGTCCTGGTCGACAAAGTAGTGTTCCAGGAGGCCTTCACCGTTGGGCTTCACGAGCGTCAGGAGCCGCCGAGCATCATCACTCTCCGGGTCGGGAACACGGGCTCAGCTGGGAGAGGCTCGGTGGCCGTGAACGCTTATGCTCGCGCCACCTTGGACGGTGCTCCGGTCATACAGCAACCCGACGGTTCCAGCCTGGATGACATTGTCCGCTGGTACGATGCCCGGGGGCCAATTGATATTCATGCCGACCATCCGATGTTCTTCGTACGAGAAGGAGAAGATCCGATGATCCTCGATCTCCGATTGGAACCCTCGCAGATCACCGGCATTGATGGCGCGCACGTGACTGCGGACCGATGCCGCGTCGAGGTCGCGGTTCAAGTCCGCGTCAAGGGCGATCATGGAGACGAGGAGACATGGACGACGACGCTCGTCATACCGCTCGATCTTGAGCAACTGCCAGGTTTGAACTGGATCTGCATCGACTACGGCACGTCGGCAATTGCCGTAGGCGCGGGAACTGCCGGAACCGACGAATTCGCAATGGTTCCCCTGCAGGACCTGCCGGTCCGCTCAGATCGGAGAGGATACGGTTATGAAGACCCACTCAATGCGGAGGCGGGGACACCTTTTCTTCCAAGTTGGGTCATCTGTGATGCCGACAAACGTCTGGATCCGGCCCGAACGGAAGAATATGACAAGCGCGGTATTCCGGCACTTGGGCAGGGCTATCCCGAAGGATATCCCAGGTATCGCCCCGACTCGCTGCCAGAACCTGGGCAGACGGCGTTTGTCGGTTTACCGGCCTTCAGGTATCAATTGGACAGCGACCCGACGCGGGTGATTTTCTCACTCAAAAGTTGGCTTGGTAGGTCTTCCTCCACAATCCGCTTTCCGGATGAGATCCGTTACAGCGAGCATGGAGAGGAGAAGAAAAGCAAACTGCTGCCATTGGACAGGGTCGTAGAGTCTGGCTTCAAGGCATTGGTGGAGGCATACCTTGGTCGAGCCGAGGACTTTACCGCCAACCAGGTTGTCGTGTGCCATCCGAACACCTTCACCGATCGTCACCGGGAGCGCCTGCGCAGAATTGCCTGCCGCGCACTGATGCCACCTATCAAGGCGGAGAAACACATCCGGCTCATTAGTGAATCCGATGCCGTAGCCTATTATCATTGTGCTCAGCGGATGAAAGACGAGCCTAGGAGCGGAAACGAGCGCGTTCTGGTCTACGACTTCGGCGCGGGCACTCTGGATCTGTCTGTCGTCAACGTCGAATGGAACGAGGTGCCGTACTATCCAAAGACCGAGGTGCTGGGGCGTCTTGGGGTCCCGGTGGCGGGCACGTATATCGACGAGGTCCTAGCGCGGTTGGTTCACCGCTTACTGAAAGATCCAAAGGTCCTTCACAGCAGTAGCTTGGAGTACGGGCATCCGGTTGTGGCGACGAAGCCCCAGGCCAATGCGAGTCTACATCGAACCGCGGTCTACAACTTGTGGCACGCAATTAAGCGCGCCAAGCATGAATGGGACGGCGAAGCCGCTTTCAGGGTGAAGGTCGGAGAGACGATTAGTCCAGAATGGGTTGTGACGGTTACGTCCAAAGGCGGAGACCTGCCGCCATTGGTTGAATCGAGCGAGCCGGTGGTAGGAGTCGATGAATCAAAGACAATTTATCTCCTGATTCCGGAGAAATACATACAGAGAGACAAGCGGATGAAGGAGTTTTTCGACTTCGCCACGGCAACAGTTGTCGACGAGACCTTGGCCGCGTCCAAACTCAAGCCTGGTGAAGTCATCAACACGCTTATTGTCTCAGGACGCGGTGCGCTCTGGCCCGGAATTCGGGAGCGATTGTACGCCAAGTTTCCGAACGCGGAAAAGCCGGATTGGTTACGGGACGGAGTGGATATGAAGAAGGTCGTGGTCGCCGGTGCCATCGCGAAGCAGGACCTGCTCCGCAGGTTCCACCACGTTGAAACGGACCAATTTGCCGCCAAACTGGGCGTGTTGACGGCGAATCGAACGACCTTCATCCCTGAGGAGCGTTGGCAGGAGGGTGTTGATCTGTCGGCAAGTCCGACTTTTGAGCTTGTTCAAGTAGCCCTTCGTAATCCTAATCCTCGGGAGGATTTTCGCTCTTTACGCCAGCATTTCTACATGAATCTCTCCGACAACGTGTATCAGAGAGATACCCTGTGGGAACACGACGGAAAGCTCCTCCTGACGAAGACACGCCGGGATGGCCAACTGGTGATTTTGCTTACGAATAGCAAGGGCGTGAGCACGCCGGCGTTTGCGGAATCCGGCTCTGCCAATACCGTTACCAATCCACCGTGGCCAGTCGGTCATTTCCTGTTGAAACCCGAGGAGCGAGCGGGCGGTGGCGGAGCGGGAAGTAACTATGTGTGACTTAAACCTCAGGCAATGCAGCGCAACGGCGACGAACAGATGGGTGCCGATTTGGATTCTTTGTTGTATGTCGGTGACGCCCATGACTGCGGTGGCGCAAGAGGCTAAACAGCAGCTATCGCTTGCAACAATATCCGGCGACCTGGCAGGCGGTGGTACTACGCGGGCCGTTTGTTTCATTGTCGAGCAGTCTGCCGCCACTGATCCTGTGCCTCCCACTGTCTTCTGCTTCTTCTCGTTCGCTAATGGTGACCTCAAGCGAAGCGATGACTCAGGCAACCGTGGGACCTTAGCCTATAAGACGGAGAGCGACGCACTTCAAAAATGGTGGCGCACTTCAAAGATCGGGGTGCAGCTTGACGATAGAGCCGTAAGAATAATCCACGACGTGATCGCAACACCCCTTCCGACAGCCTCGGCATTGAAGGACTCCTTAGTCAAAGGGGACGTTGATTGGGCACCCAGCATAGAAACTGTGGACCTCGGTATTTCGAGGAGCGTCGGGAGATTCTCGACTGACAGCAAGGTCGCTGACTACGTGTACCGGCTGCTCGCTGCCTCGGTCCATAGAATTCATCCGGGGCCGACGGTGGTTGCGCCAGGATCGGCCGAGGTACCCAAATTGGAGCGTGCTTCTGGTTCGCGAACCCCACAGACACCAACGATAGCGCCGCCGACGGATGTAGCAGGTCAAGTGAGCAGGATCCACGCTCTTCTGATCTGGACATTGGCGCTTGCTGCGGTAGCAGTTGGATTGATCTTGATCGGGTCCTGGCTCATGCTCCGCCGAATGCACGACCAGCGGGTACCCGCCGGGACTCTCGGAGAAAAAGAGCGCGAGTTCTTTGCCTACATTTACCGGCACGCCCCGAAGCTAGAGGGGACTGCCGCCGAGCAACGGTTCCACGAGATCCTTGAGATGCTTCCAGAACAGAAGGCCCAAGCGGTTCGGCATCCCCGAGAATCGCCTATGCTTTCACTGAACGGTCTGCAACAGAACGTAAGCTCCCTTCACGATCATTTCAGGGGCGTTTATGAGTTTTTTCGGAAAGAGAAGGTCGACTACAAAGCACTTCGGGCTGAAGTCGAATATGCATTCAAGAATCTCAATCGCAACTACCTCCAGCTTCGAGAGTCTTTGGGCTCTACCGCCCCCTTTGTCGACGTTGAGGAACTGAGGCCGAAGTTGCTCAAGTTTTACGAAGATGTTAAGTCCTGCCCTGGCGGCCACGAAGATATTCAACAAGCTCGGCGGATTCTCCAAGAGCACTACCAGACACCCATCAGTTCCGTGGCGAAGTCCGTCGAGGACATCATCGGCGATCTTGTTGCGGTGCGGGATGAGCTTCGACAAGTGTTTGGCGGCTCGAACGCTGGCATCCGCGACCTGGCTTCCAAACCTCTGGCGTGCCTGGAGGAGATCTTAAGACCCGAGCTCAAGCCCAATGAGGTGCTGAGCTTTGACACTTTGAAGACCAAGTGGCGAAGCATGTATAGCGCAAGTGCCATCTACGATGACCTGGAACAGGTTTTCCAGCCCTTGATTCAGGAGACCGGAGCCGAGCCGCAACAGCTAGCGAAGGCTTGCGTCGAGCTTTTCCATTCTGTCCGAGCTGCGTGTGGGTTTGTTGTGTGCGACCCAGCGTCCGCTAAGTTGGAGTTCGAGGGGTGGCACCGCACGATAGCGGAAGAGAAGAGCGAATGGCTGCGGCTGTCAGAGGAATTCGGGAAGATCCGCCATCGCGTTCTCGAGCTGCTCTACGAGCAAGGCGATGAGGGGACCGAGGATATCCAGCGAGCTACCGAAAGCCTCTGCAAGAAGGTCGGTACCGCAAGGGCTTCGTTGAAGCGAGCGGGCGTTCCTGACGGCACCATCGAAAGGATGGCAGAGGAGGTTGCGTCCAAGCTCAGAGCCGGAGAGGAGCTTACGGCCAAATTGTCCAGTTACATTGGTCTGGGAGACGTCGGCGATCACAAAGTTCTTGACATTCTCAATGCGGACACTGAAATCCACCGGCAGCTGAGACTTGCGCTAGCCGCTGCACTGACGCGAAAGGAGATCTTTACTGGCAGGAACGGTGCGACTGAGCGGATTTTCATAGCCTTGAACACAACCTCGATACCTGAGGCGCTTGGAGGCTTACTGGCAAATTTGAAAGGGGACAGAGATCTGTGGTCTGACGTCATCGGACGTGCTTTTGGCGTACGTGAGGGTTCGCTACAGTCTCTATTTCGCGCGGAGCTGCTGCTTCAAACCTACTTTGCTGATCACGATGAGTTTTCGGACTTGCGGGACGCGGTTTCACTGGCCTGCTCATCAATCCGCTTGGCGATGCGCGCGACAGGGTGGGGAGTGGAGCCAATTCGTCTTCTCGCGCAACCACCCAGTGGGGCTCACAAAGGAGACATGACCGAGCTGAGCCAGATCGAAGAAGTGCGGACCCGGGTGCGGCAGGCAGCACGCAACGGCGACTATGACTTGGCTGTCGATGTGAAGAGGTTCCGCCTACAGTCCGGCGAGCGATTGGCTGGTTCATGCGAGGTCGTGATCGCGACGCCAGCGCTCTGGGGTTAAGCGGAGGAAGACGGATGAACTCTGCCAAAACGTTTGCTCTGATCTCCGCACTGCTGCTCGCCGCGTTTCTATGGCTGCGGCCCAAGGTCGGCGAGCTCGGATATCCCACAACTCCTGATGTGCATGGGCGAACGGTAATCCGTTCTCCGGAGTCTGCTGGGCTCCCGTCCTCTTCCGTGCCGGAAGGGGCGCGGTTGCCGTCGCGTGCGACCGAGGTTCGGCCGCCGCCGACCGGCGCGATATCCCACCTCGGCACTGTCGAAGCACGGATCTTGGAAATCGTCAATGAGGAACGAAAAAGGCAACACGTTGGTCCACTCCAATTTGGGGAAACTCTGCGCTCCATCGCTCAGAACCACAGCGATGATATGCTGACGCGGGTGTTTTTTGACCATGTGAACCCCTCGGGCGAGGGTCCTTCTGACCGGATTGCGCGGCAGGACCGTCGTTTGATCGGCACGACAGGAGAGAACATTTGGGAATTTACAGGATATGATCCCTCGAACCTATCTGGTTTGGCCGAAAAGATTATGCGCGATTGGATGAGTAGCCCGGGGCACAGGGAGAACATACTGCGCAGAGAATTCACATATTTGGGTGTTGGAGTCTCCGCCGCCGGCGCAGAGGTCCGTGCCACCCAGGATTTTGCGCACATTCAAGCTCTGCTGGACCAACCCCTTCCCGCTGCCGCCAAACAGGGAACGTTGGTTGATTTGTCAACGTCTGGAAACGGTCGGCCCGCGGAACGCTTCGACATCTGGTCAACAGAGAAGGGCATGGTGGTGGCCGGGCCAGCGCTGATCTCCGGCGCCAAGCTCGACGCGCCTCCGGGTATCTACACGCTGCGCTTCTATTACGTTCGGGCTCCGGGTAGCTTCACGATACTTGCAGGACCAAGGATTGAGATTCAATGAAATCGGTCGAGGCAGTTGGTTGTCAGGCAGTTAATGTGTACCCACTTTTATGATGGCTGAGGCGGAGGTGTACCGAAGAGAGATTCGCGTTTTCATATCGTCTCCCGGTGATTGTGAGCCGGAGCGGAAAGCGGTATTGCGTGTGATTGACGAGATGAACCGTACGGTGGGTGAGACAGAACGGTTGTATTTTTCCGCTCTACGATGGGAGGACTTGGCACCCGGGCTAGGCTCCAGTCCGCAGGCAGTCATCGACGAACAACTCGGACCATACGATGTTCTTGTCGGCATCATGTGGCTGCGGTTCGGGACTCCTATCCCAGCGGGGGCTGGCTCTGGGACCGAGCACGAAGTCGAACAGGCGATTCAGAGTTACGTTCGGATCGGCCAGCCCCGCGTGATGTTCTATTTCAAGGAAGATCTTCCAGAATCCCTCGCCACCTTTGACGCGGTTCAGTTTCAAAAGGTTCAGCAATTCCAGGAAAAGCTCAAACAGTCGGCACTGGTTCAGACTTTCCGGGGTACCTCTGATCTCGAGTCCCAGTTACGCATTCATCTGAATACGTTCACTCGTCAGTACGCAAGACGCTCCACGACTGGCCCCCACGAAGATTGCACAACGTACGCAAATCCTCTCGGCCTTGCGACCGCAAAAAGGCTCTTGCATGGCACAACAGCGCAGCGCCAAAAAGGACGCGAGATCTTGGAACGTATTGGGGAAGATCGGGAAGGCAGCGAAGCTCAACAAGCGATAGATCTGCTGAACCGCTACGACACGCCTCGATCGCGGAAAAGAGAGGACCCCGATACAGCTGCATTGCGTGATGAGTGGTTGACCTTTCAGCGGCTATTGGACGCTCGGCTTCCAGATTATCTTATTCGACTCCGGGATTGTACAGCCGCCGTTCCGAAACTGCTGCCGGACGTTGCTGATCGCTTTCGGCGTTGGATTCGGGACAGGACTAAGCTCATTTACGACGCAATGACCAACGGAGCTGTGGATGAGCTTCAGGTTCACGACCTGGACGCCTTTGACAAGCGGCTCAATGAGGCTTTCCTCGTGTTCCCGAAGCTCGCTACGGATTTGAAGGGGGAGGCGGCGCGCTTTCGCGAGGCAAAGTATGGGATTCACTTCGACAGCATCCATGACGAAATCCGGCGCGCGTACAACCGTTGGCCCATCGGAACACCATGGAAACTTTTTGAGCAGCTGGAGGTTGATGCTCCCACTTCCTTCGCCGATCGCGTCAGAGCAGTAAAGGAGGAATTGGAAGCAATTTCAAAACTCCATACGGTCCTCGTACAATTACTGGCCGGGGGCTTACAGGAATCTCCTCCGGATAACTGGTCGAAGTTTCGCATGGTCATCGAATCAGGAAGCACGCTTCACACCTACCTCGCCGACAGGAGCGTTCCCTCTGCATGGCTGGACAAGATTCGCCAGGAGGTTAATCGTTCGATTGACGCGGCCAGCGACTTCCTGAAATACCAGGCCGAAACTGCGAGAACACTGGACGATATCTGCTCGCTCTGGACAAGCTATGGTGCCTGCGATCCCGCTCGGCTAGACTCCCAGCTCTCATTCCAATCCCGGTGGTTTGAGCCATCCTTTGCGTCTATAGAGCAAAGCCTCAGCGAGGAAATTGTCGCGTGTGCCGTTCCGAAGGAGCTCGAGTCAATTGCGGAACGACTGGCACGTGGGCTGCCGGATTTCGTCGTCAAACGGCTCGCCTCTAGGCGGGATTCCGTCTTGGAGTTGGTTGCGAAATGGAAGGCTTTAGAGAGCGGCGAGGCAGTGGATCTACCTCCGCCGCCGATCCCCCGTATGCTGCTGAATGAGGCCGAGGCTCGCCAAAACGCTATTGAATCGGTACAGCAGCGACTGGACCTCGCTCTGGGCCAATGGAACGTCGACGAATTTCTCCGCCTATGCCCGAAACAGAAAATCAGTACCCTCTATCGGCAATTGCGCCAAGCGGGCCCGGCGCTCCGCACACTCGCTCAATTGGCAAGGCATACCGGATTCTCATCGGTCGAAGAGGCGTCGCAATGGGAAGCGGCATGGAAAGCGGCCGTGACAAGACTTCCGGCGGCTAGGCCAGCCGCCCTCGTAGATGCCATGAGTTCCGAGGTGAGCCTTCGGCGAACTGCTCAAAGTGAACTCGTGCGAGCGGAGACGGTCTCCATAGTCGAACAAAATATCGGACAAAAGCAGTTCGATTTGGCTGAGATCTATCTCAAGAAACTCCCAGAACAGGATCGGGAGTTCCGCCGTTTGCTGACTCGCCTGAAATTCGAACGCGCGAAGGACAAAGGCTTAGGCGGACTTGCTCAAATGCTATTTGAGGATTGGGGATTTGTCAGTTACTACTGCAAGCCCGAATCCCACGATGTCCTACTCCAGTCTCTGCACGATGCCTGGGAACAGTCTGACCAGATGGCACTTTCCCTGTTGCGCTCCGTGGCTGACCGCGCCCTGGAGGATCCGCAGTTAGCCGTACAGATCCGGCAGGAGCTCGAGGGATGGCGGAATTGGCTCGGAATCGAGGACGCCCTCAGTCAGAGGACTACCAGTCCAGAAATATGGCAGCTCATCTCATTCTGGAGGTCGCAGCCATCGCCGGACGCGCAGACGGAGCGGCTGGAACACTTGGTTCGTTTGTGGCGGACACAAAAGAATCGAGTAGCACTATCGTGGGCATATCAAGCTTTTGCCAGCCTTCGCCCACCTATCATGGCGATGGCGGCAGATCCAGCTGAGGAGTTGGTTCGGGAGAGCACAAGAACAGCAGAAGCGATTTGGGATGACTTACAGAATAGGGAAGCTTGGTCTGCGAAGGAGCTGGATGAACATCTGCGGGCGATGAATCACTGGGTGTCCCTATTTCGGGATCTTAATGACTTCTTGGATCTCTTGGCACATGATGTCAAGCCGTGGGCAACGTCTGCGCGGTTCGGCCTGGTACTAAAGACACTAGACAATTTGTCCGAAGCTGTGATGGACATTGAACAGCTTGAGAGCGCTGATCTTCGCAGTCCCGACATGCGGACGCTCTGGAAGGCGGCCTTCGCTTTGGTGGCAGGTCTCAGCGGGGTGTCAGCTGCGGTAGGCTTGAGAGGCAGACTTGAAATATTGGAGCCTCTGACGAAGCTCCAATACTCGGAAAACGTGATGTTCAAAGCCGCCGACGTATGCAAGGATGACCTCGACGCGCGCGGCGTATTCTCGAATTTGCAGCAATGCATTCGCGAGATTATTCAGGTCTTTGAGGAGGCCGGAGCGGTTGGCATATACATGTGGAAAGCAGTTTCAGCTGACTACTGGAAGAGGATTCCGGGTAGGGCGGGGTGTCTCAGCACGTCTCCGCATCCCGCTGACCTGAATGGTCTGGCTGAACTTGCCGGTGAACTTGAAGCTGACGAGCGGCGCTTCCAAGATGCAATTTTCTGGCTCAAGGCCAATGCTCCAATCGTTGGTGGAGATGGTGTGTTCCACCCCGAGAAGCACCGAGACTATTTGGCGCAATATCCAAAGAATCCGCCCTCATCGCAGCGAGTATACCGCCTATTCGGGCGCTTCGTGGGGATTGTCCCTCAACCACACATTGTGAGCCACCTTCGCGGGATCGCCTGGATTACTGAATGTGTGAGAGGCGGAAAACTATGATGGGAACTTGGGGGGGCGTTGGGGCCGCGATACTAGCTGTAGTCGGTGCGATCTTGCCTCTTCGGGGGCAGACGCCTGAAAGATTCTCAGGCATCGATCTGGTAGTCCTTATTGATCAGTCAGGCAGCATGTGGGGGCACCCAAGATTCCACCCTTCAAAGAACGATCGCTGGGGGCACCGGATCGGTGCGACCAAGAACACACTCTTGCGGCTACTCGCGCATGTGCAGGAAACCGCATTTGTACATCGTGTTTCGGTTATCGACTTCGGCGACGAAGCTAAGATCGCGCTCCCGACTGAGGTTATCCGATTCGATCCGAGGGCTACGGACTTGGCGGACCGCATTAAGGCCCGCATCGAAACGGGTGTCAGCTCTAAGGATTGGATCAACACGAATACTCCGGCCGCTATGCAGCTCGCGTTGCGGGAATTCGGAAGTATGACCGGTGCACCCACCACTGGGCGGCGGAGAATCCTCTTGATTATTACTGATGGCAAAGCACTCCTGCCTGGGGTGCCGGCTGATACTATGCACGACAGAGTCCGCAGTGAGGCTGCCGCTCTGGCAAAACAGGGCGTTGAGATCTGGCTCGCCGCTCTCAACGACGCCGACAACTACTGGAACGAGGGCGAAGGTGCCTTTTGGGAAAGCATCACCGGACCTGGGCATGCACGTCTTGCTGATTCCGCATCCACGTCTCTTCCAAGCGTCTTTCAGAATATCGTCGATGAGTGGCTTGGCGTTAAGAGTTTTCTTGTACGCGGCGACGAATACGACTGCCCTCCGTATTTGCGGCGGATTGTGTTCAATGTTACCTACGGATCGCCAAGGGGAGAGATTCAGATTATTGATCCGGATGGCAGGGACGTAGCCCGCACTGCAGGCGGACCGTCCTCGTCCCCTGGGACCTTTAGTCATTTTTCTGTGGATGATCCCAAGCCAGGCACTTATCGCATCAAGCGGGAACCGGGGAGATCGGAGACAGTTCACGTCGAGGAATTCTCACCGCAGCTCGAGCGCGTCTTACCAGCAGGTGCGGCGGATGCTAACGTCGAAGCCCGCATTCTTTTTCAAGCGAGAGATTCCGCTGGTCATCCTCTCAGAGCGGTTTCAGCGATCCCGATTGCGGCATCGCTGGTTATCAGTTCACCCGCGGGCAAGCGCGAAGAGATCCTTATGAAGGACCTAGGCGAGGGCAGATTCGAAGCGGGGTGGACTCCGCCGGCGCCCGCCAACTATCGTGTGAACATTCGGGGACTCATTCGGAGGAAAGACGGCTCCACCTATGATGTCTTTGCGCATGACGCACATTCATATAACGACGTTCTCGAAGTCACCAATCGGAAACCCTACTTTTTGCAGCTTTCCAAGCCGGACATCTCGAGTAGTTTTCGGGTGTGGCCGTGGGCCGAAAAGGCGAATATTCAGTTTGTCTTGGTCGATTCGGCAGGCAAGCTAGTCGACAAACCGGATGACCTAGTGCGAGAACCGGCAACGTGGCTCTCAGCGCAGTTGATCGACCGTTCCGGATTGGCGGTCAGCGCTCCGATCCCGCTCATTTTTGGCTCTTCCGGTTCGTTCACTGCTTCCGTCCCAACCCGCCTTGATTGGATGAGCCTAGAGGGCGTCACCCGACCGGGACATCTCTCGCTGCGGGTCATCGCGTCTGCGGAGCGAATGACTGGTGACAGTTACTTGAACTCTATCCAGTTGCCCCGTGCGTGGGAAGACCGCCGCATTGCGGGTGATCCTTTCACGGTTGGGCCCATCGAGATTCGGCTGGCGCGCCTGGGCTGGCTCACTGCACTCGTAATTCCGTTGGCGATACTAGCGATCCTGGCATGGTTTATCCTGTCCCGCGCGCTACCGAACCGCATCATAAACCAGCAGGACATGTCGAAGAATTGGGCGCCGAAGATCAAGATTTATGATGAAATCGCAGATCCTAGTGGAATGAACCCGATGCACACGATATCCGTGGCTGGCCGAAGATCGTTCAACTGTGATGGACAAGTGACCTTTTCTGTCGGCGGTCAGCAAGTGTCCGCTGAGAGGTTCCGCGTCGAGAGACTGAACTCACCGTCCAAGCCCAAGGCGCGGGTTGAGTACCGCTGGCAATCGGGCCAGAACGCCTCAACAGGCAGTCTAGCGGCGGGCCAGCCCCAGCGTCTGAAGAACCTCCCGTCGCCGAACATTGTCGCGAAGCTCGTGGAGAAGTAGATTAGATTCCATAGTCAGGAGAAAACGTTTATGGCCATGCAGGCATTGGTGATGGGTTTCGGGGGGACCGGCGCCCAGGTCCTCACATTCTTGAAAGAGATGACCGTGCTCAAACACGGTGAACAGCTTGACAGCGTTCGCTTCATCCTGTTTGACACCATCGCCGACTGGAAGCCCGGGGAAACCGTGAAGATCCTCGGAGGCGCGGCCGAGGAAACGCTTGCCAAGAGCGCCCTTGGAATCTCGCTCGATCCGAACACCGAATATTTCTTCTTAAAGGACCATGATCCCGATCTCCAGAAGCACGTTTTCGACTATCTCTCGTCAGCAGGCAGACCGGAAAGATATCCCCATCTCAAGGATTGGCTGCACGCGGGCTGGCTTAGCAAGTACATTTCCAAGGCCGCGCTGAACATTGCCGAAGGTGCCGCGCAACAACGGCAGATCGGACGTTTCGCTATGTTCCAGAACGCGGAACGAATCGTAGCCCAGATCCGGCAGGAGATCGAACGGCTCCAGACAATCGCACGCGGAACGGCCGTGAACATTTGGATTGTGGGCTCCGCAGCGGGTGGCACCGGCGCTGGATGCATCCTGGACGCTGCCTTCATGACGCGCTTGGCGGCTCGGAACATCAACATAACACTCTCCGGGATCATTGTTCTCCCCGAGGTCTATGAGGACAAGGAAGGCGTCAGCAAGGGCAGGGCCTACAGCCTCTTCCGCGAACTTGACCGATTTCAGGAAGTCGACATGCCAATATCCGACCGCTACATTGCCGATACTGAACGAGTCTCATCGCGCGTGGTGTATGACTCTCTCGGACGCCAGGACGCTCGGGTGGCCAGCAAGCTTTTCGACTATCTCTTCTATGCAGGGTCTCCGTGCAGGACCGATGCGGCCAGAGAGAGTTTCTTCACTTCGGTGGCAAACTCCCTCGATCCGTATTTGGACAGCTCTTCCGGTCGAACATTGCTTCAAAATTCCATCAACTCTCTGGCGGCGGCGTCCTCTTTCGGGGCCTCCAGATTGTACGTACCGGTGGAGACCCTCGCCGATCTGTTTGCCTGGCAGGAGGTAAAGTCCTACGCCGAGGCGGCAGCAGTTCCTATCTTGCGAGGTCCCATCGTCGCCGACGTTGCTTATGGTGCTGTGAGCGACCGGCAGCGTGACGGACGAACAAGGGTCGAAAACCTGTTGCCTTTGTTCAACGAAATCCTCGGCTTGTCGACTAAGACGGACCAAGAGGTGGCAGCATTTGCCAGAGGGCTCACACCGAAGAGAATCGTGGCTGAATGGTATGGCTTCGCTGCTGCAGCCGTAGCTGGAATGCAACTGAGTGAGGCGGAGCTTCAAGTCGCCAAGCTCACGTATGTCAATCCGTATGTTTCTTGGATCGAGGACGATCTCGACAAGGTACTGCCCAAAGACAGGTCCATCCGCACACTTAAGGAACAAAGAGAGGCGACCAAGAAGACCAAGGAGAGCGAGCCGCAGTCACGCGACCGATTTTCGCGCGAACTGGAAGAACGCACCAACCTTTACAAGAAAGCCGAAGCCGGTGAATACACTTTTGAGAAGGGTCGGCGTCTGGTCCTTGACAGGGTTTCTCAATTGCTCCAGAGAAAAGTCGATGATATGGTCATCCAATATATCATCCAGAATCCTCAGTTCGGCTCGGAAATGGCGTCACGGGAGCAGGGCACAACCATGACGCGACTGTTGCAGGAGATGCTGGAAGTTCAGAGCGACGAGGGGCCGCTGCAAAAAATCCACCGCACAGTCACCAAGATGTCCGCACCACTCCAGGGGCAGGAGGAAGCTCTGGCGCAGGAAGCTGTAGCTTCGCTCAACGAACTAAAGGAATGGAAGCCCGGCGGTATTCTGAGTTGGGGCAATCCCACCATCGACCAGACGCAGAGCACTTGCCGTGAGGCTCAGGGAGATTACATCCGCGAGTACCAGAAGCGGCGCTTGCTGCAGGATATACAGAAGCTTCTGGAGCAGTTGGAGGGCCGTTTCCGCCAGTGGACATCCGCTATCCAAGTAATCTTCAGAGGCCTCGTCCGCGATGAGGAACATTCCTGCTACGTCGAGACCAGGAAACAGCTTACGAAGCTAAATGGTCGGTTGGATCGGCTTGCAAGAAACCCAAACGCACTCATCAGCGTCCAGCAAGATCCGCGGAACCCCGATGTCACGATGCAGGGCTATACCGAGAGGCTGCGCGAAATTTGTGTTTCACCAGCCGGGACGAGCCTGTTTCAAGAAGCGCTCTCCAACTCTCAATGGGCGCTCTCCGTCGACGCAAAAGGAAGAGTAAGGCTCGAATTGGTGCTTACGTTGGATGGCGTCGCACGCCGGTACGACGAGGACAAGATCTTCCAGCTTCATCAAGATCTCCACGATCATTTCCGCCACTCGATCGATGCCAGAATGGCGAGTCTTGATGTCTTCGACTATCTGCTGTATTTGCAGAACCTACCGCAGAGCGTGACGGCCGATCAGATCGGCCAATCTTTGAACGACAAAGCTCACGTGCTGATCAACTCAGCCAACGCGCCGCCGGATACTTGCCTGTTCGTCTATGTTGAGCCTGTGGATGCGCAGAAGAGGAATCTGGCTGAAGCGATTCGGGCCTCGATAAATAGGCTACTTGGGAACATAAACGTGCCCCATGTTCCCCATTCCGATCGCCATTCGATCACGTTGCTGAACATCAGGAAGCCGTACGTCGAGAATATCACCAACCTTCGCGACTGCCTCGAAGACTATCTCACCTGGCAGCGCGAAGATGAAACGACACGCGATCCCGAAAGACAGGAGAAGCTCAGACGAGCTTTGGTATATCATCCGTTCCGTCCGGAACTGGAAGCGTGGCACATCGAGCGACGCCACTTCCGCCAGAAGGACATCCAAGACCGGGACCACATTCCCCCACGGATCGCTCGGCTGTTGGAAGATCCTGCGATGATCCAAGCGTTCGTTCACTGTATCGCCACCGGGGCGGTTATGAAGAAGGATGACAGTTGGTTGTGGCAGCGCACTGCCAATGAGGCCGTCATGCTGACGGATGGAAAAGACGAACCTGAGGCGGACGTCGTGCGCGCGGCAGTGGTGTTCGCGCTTCAGCAGCGAGAAGGCCGAAAGGGCGGTAGGGCGCCCATTGTGCTTGAAGACGCCGAGAAGAGTGCTGTGGCTGCAGCGCAGATTTCGGGCCGGAGCAAGAATGAAGTGGTCGCCCAGTTCCTGAAGGACAAGCTCGAACAATTCCTGGACCAGAACTTCCCAAGGCGGGCGGCGCCCTCATATGACAGAGAGAGAAACGGGCTGAAGCTGATCTTTGAGTTCTACGGGGCGCCGTTGATCCGGCCGCGCCTCGATCAGCGGATGGAGTGACTTGGTGCGGTCTTTTACTGGCCGACCAACCTTGAGATTCCCTTCATGATTCGACGATTCTTAGCGGGACTTCTTTGGCTACTGCTGGCGCCCACGGTCGTGGTCCTGGGCTTCGCTGGATACACGTATTTCGCCAATTCCTCGGCACAGCTCGGAGTTCTCCGCACCGCCGTTCGACCACAGGTGGTCCTTCCGTGGCAGGACGCCACCTACTTCCTCGCCTTCAGCGGGCAGACGGAAAAATCCGAGAAGGTCAAAGAGCAACCTGTCGACATGGTGCTTATGATCGATGTGTCAGGCTCGATGACTAGTTCGCTTCCCACCATGTCGGAGGCCGCCTCTAACGTGGCCAAGGAACTGGCTGCGGGAAAACCTGGCCTAATACGGTTCGGGCTCATCAGTTTTGACACCAAGGCCGAGATCATTACCCCCTGGACGTCCGATCCCGCGGAACTTGAGAAGGGTCTCCAGAACCTTCATGCGTTTACTGGTGACAACGATACTCGTGAGGCTTACGTTCGACTGGGAGAAATGTTGCCTAAAGCGCGGACGGAGGCGCGCCGGGTCGTGGTGTTCTACACGGACGGCGGACTTACGATCTGCGGAACCTGCCCTAGTGGTCCGATGAGCGCGTCCGAGATCGTCGGAGAGGCGGCCCGGCTGCGTAAGCAGGGAGTCGAGATCTATTCGGTAGGTTTGCCTGGACACGAATCCGAGCCGTTAATGCTGGAGGTCACTGGCTCCTCGGCTCGCGTCTTTGATCCGGCGGACTATCGCGATCTCGCCAGAAACTTCCGCTTTGTCGCGAGTTCGGTTATGCCAGCACTTGGCACGGGCGGCATCTTTTCGCATCGGCTGGACGGGCGCCATTTCGCTGCACCGCTGGAGGGAACGGCGTGGCATCTTGGCACGGGTGGCGCTCTTCAGCTAGAAATTGCGAATGTGCCGAAGTCCCCGGCTACCTACGCTCATCCGCTGAAGCCGCTTTCTATGGGCCTCTGGAGGGTCGGAGTCGAACCTCCGAAACTCACGTTCATATCGGACTCGGGCGTGATGTCTGAAATCCGCGCGTCGCGCCGTCCCCTCCTGTTTGTGATCACCTGGCTTTTTTTGATCCCTTTTCTCCTGCCGACGCTGCTGTGGGGCCTGGTTTGTTTCTGGCCGAGACACGAAAAGCAGTCTCCAGAGAGCAGGGTGCCTCCGCCATCGCTTCGTCAGGCTCCGCTACCCACCCGCTTGCCCGCGATTCCCCCACTTCCGGGGGAAAGACAGCCCGTTATTCCTACCCTCTTTATTGGATTGGGAGGCGCCGGCCGAGCAGCGGTCCGCGCCGCCCGCGCGGAACTAAAACAAGCACACCTGGCACATCCCGACCAGCCTTACCTGTTTGTCACGTTCGACTTCGATTCCCATGAAGCTCCCGGCGAAGCCGTTTTCGACGACTGGGAAGACTACCCCATCGAGGCAGTTGTAGCCGCAAGCGCAATCCAACAGGTGGAAGACTACCTGCCGAAGTCGTATGAACGGCCCCCGCATCTCGGATGGTTCAACGCTGAATCTTACGACCACGCCACACGCGCGCAGCTTAACCTCTCCCAGGGGGCTCGCGGTGACCGTGCGCTTGCCCGCTTAGCCGTGTTTCGGTGGCTAGCAGATGGCGATCTCGTGGATAGAATCGCGCGGTGGAGCGGCGAGCTTCTCACCCTGCCTTCGGAGGATGGCACTCGTCAAGTCGTAATCTTCGCTTCGCCAGACGGGGGTTTCGGGAGCGGCTCATTCCTGGATTTTGGTCGCATTGTGCAGCGTTTTTTCCGGAAGCAGCAGGCCCTGAACCAGGGCTTGGTCCCCGACATGGTCGGAGTCCTCTGCGAGAATCCCTCAAACCCGTCACAAAACCGCGAAGCGGTTGCTCTCGAACTGGAATCCGCACTCCGTTGTGGAGAATTCCCCCAACGGGTCGTCTACTCACCGAGGCGCGACTTGCTCGATGGAAGAGACACAGAGAGCCCGTTCCACTGGGTATTCAGCGCCTCGGGGCGTGAAGCTGTGTCGGTTGCCGGGCAGTGCGGCGAGTTGACTGCAATTCTCGTGGAGCGGCGCGCCAGGCTGACGCTGCTCGGAGCGGCGGGCGGCATGGGCGAGAGAAGACCTTTCCCTACACACGTCAATGGCGTCCATGTGGTTCCAACGTTGGTCCAGGAGCAGGTGTATTTCGACCTACTGCTTCGGCTTTTGGGGCCAGACGTCCTTTTGGACATCGAACCGGATCCTGATGGGGGCTTCAGGCCCAAGAGCACGGCCGAGGATGCCGTTCAAGACGTATTGACAGCCTGGGGAATCAGTGAGCCACCCGGCTCGCTTCTGCAACTTCTGCTGGTTGCGACGGCGGATCGTAGCGCGGTCGACCAGTTCGTGCTCGAAGCTGAGCGCACCAATCCGGAATGGCTGGGTGACGTGTTTTTGGCCTCTCTGAACCGGAAGCTCCAAGGTCATCGTGATGCTCACGGTATGGGATGGCAACGGGATTGGATGCCTGGAACTGCCATCGCCGCCCTCCGGCTCCTGATTGAGCGTCTCGGCACACTTCAAGTCGCCTTGCGCGCCGAGAGCGCCCAGAACGTCACAGTTGGGGCGGTAGACTCTGTTCGGCAGATGGCTCAGTCGAGTTCAGACGAGCTGGAGCACTGGATAACGGACCTCTGTGGAATCTGTGAGGATCTGTCTCGGCAACGGGCTGCGCTGGCCCAAGTCCGTGCTCGTTTGAGACAGGTCACGGGCCGCGTCTACATTGACCAGCCGGCGCTGGGAAAGGAGATTGAGCTTTGGTCAATGGAGAGCCTCCAGAGTTGGCTGGGAACGGCCGATACCATTTCGCCGCTTAGAGAGCGTCTCTTCTTTGTGGCGCGCGGGAGCGGACGGAGCGCCCGCGTAGTCCTGCGATCATGTATCGAGGAAACCATTGACTTTCCCGCTGCCGAGCCTGCTGTTAGCAGCCTTGGGCGAATGGCCCGTAGTTTGGCGGGGGCCACAGATGCGATGCGCATCAACAACGCACTGGCAAAGCTCCCGGATCGGGAGCAGGCAAAGCTGGGCCAGGCGATGGTCGATGTCTCTACCTCTCCCGTGCAAGTGGTATTGTCGGCGCCGGAGGCTGCTTCCCGCTTCTCAAAGAGCGTACCTCAGCCTGCTCATCATGGACGAAGAACGGATGTCGTGAGCGACGATGCATCCGCCATCCGCCGCATTGAGATTGCGAATCCCACCATGCTGGAGGTACATCAGCCGCCGTTCATCGAGCCCGCTGAGCAGGAAGCCGAACGGGTTCGGTGGAAGCTCGAACAGAAGCACAACATAACCGTCCCACTGCTCCCGAGCGAACTACGAATCGCGCTGGCCCATCCAGATGCTTTCCGGTCCTTTTCCCGGGCCTACAAGGCACGTCGCATCGTCACGCGCCGCGATGCGGTTGACCGGATGCAGTGGTGCTTCACTGACCGCGATCAGTTTCTCACGTTTGGCGACGATTCAATGCTCGCAGCGGCCGCCGCGAACTATGTGTGGTACGTTGAGAACCCGCCAGCGGAGTTTCCTGATGCGAGCGGTGGCGGCGCCGATTTCCGGGACTTGAATCGGTGGTTGCAGTCCGGTGGAACTCCAGATCCGGACACTCTGGTGTTGGCTGTCATCGACGTTTACGAGGAGTAGGACTAAGTGTTTTGGATACTGATTTTTCTGATCTTGTGGGTTACGGTAGGGGTTGCGGTCCTCTATCTCGGATCTCGACCAACCGGACGCGACTATCGCCGGAGTTCAAGCCGCCGGTTCACTACAGAAGGCCACAATGTGGAGGTGATGCTTCAGCTTATGCCTCCCTCAGCTCCCGGCCTTCCTGAGAACCACGATGTCGTCCTGGCAATCGACCGGTCAAGCAGCATGGGCGCCGGTCCGGGTAGTCCGCTGCAGGAAGCCATTCGTGCCGCTGACAACTTCGTTCGCCGTTGTCCTCAACAACTCCACATCGGCATCGTGGCGTTTGATGATCAAGCGCAGGTCCGGTCTTCGATTGGCGGAGATCACCGAAAAACACTCCTCAGTCTCGCGGGTATCTCGTCTGGAGGAGGCACCGCCATTCACAATGCCTTGGATGCCTGCCGTGAGGCGATCCAGTCAGGACGTCCCGGTGTGAAGAAAACGGTGATCCTGTTATCAGACGGGGCCAGTGATCCCGCAGCAGCGGAAAAGGCGGCCGATCTCCTGCGGGCTGAAACCTCACGACCAGAGATTATTACCGTGGGCTTCGGAACGGGGGTCAACGAACCTCTAATGGTTACGATCGCTGGTGCGGAGAAACACTACTGTCATGTATCCAAGACTGAAGACCTGCACGCGCTGTTCACGCTGCTGGCCGCCGCAGTCAGCGGCCGCACCGCGCTCTGTGGACTGATTGACGAAGGCGTGGAGGCACCGTCTCCCTTTCAGCTCGCGACAATTGGTGGCCTGTATCCGGCGGGTTTACAGCCGGGGAGAAACACTCGGATCTTCTGGTCCGTTCCGATCATGGACAGCAGACCCGCAGGATTGACATATCAGTTGATCCCCGAGTGCCCAGGGTGGCATCGCCTAGCATCGCCGAACAGTAAAGCGACTTGGCAAATGCCTGAAGGAACGGTCCAGGAGGTCTCCGGCCCAAGCGGGCCCAGGGTCCTGGTTCTACCCTCGTGGTTTGGCTGGGCCTGGCCGATTCTTAATCCCCTGTTTTTCATGATATTCGCGCGATACTTTTGTCGCCACGGAGCCGAACCGATGGTCTCTGCTGTAAGCGAAGTTAGGGGGCTTCCTCTACCATCGTTGCCGCAGCTTCCACCTGAACCACAGGAGCGAATATATCGAGCCCACCTCAAACCTGCAATTGTCGTAGGCCTCGGTGAGACAGGCGAATGGATTCTTGCCCGCCTGAAGGATCGCTTGCGCGACCGCAGCATTGAACCAGGGCTGGTCGGGTTGCTCTCTGCCGACGTGATTCACCGCTCCAACCGGGCGCCAGTCCGGGTTGCCGGCATGGTGCTGGACAAATCCGAGCGAATCGAACTCCACCAGGACCTCAGGCCGTACCTGGAATCGTTGCGAGCGCACGGACCATCCCCTACCCGTGCCTGGATCCCCTGGCGGCAGTGGCTCGCAAAGACCAGCCCCATCTCCACGCAGTCTTCCATCGATGGCGACCGGCGCAAAGCTCGGCTCGCTGTTCTCTTGAAGCCAGAGGAGATCGAGCGAACGTTGGCGGCAAACGTGCAAAGAATCCGCGGCCAAGACGGCATGATCATAGTGGCCGGCGCTGCAGGAGAGCCTGAGTGTTCGGGCTTGGTAGCGGAAATCGCCCACATCTGCGCAGCAAACCGTTCGAGCGTGAGCATCGTTCTGAGCCGGTTGCCTGGCGAAAGTGAGGATTGTGTGGTGGCGCTGCAGCAGGAACTTGAGCGGATGGTATTGATGGCCGGCGATTCCGTCCAATCTGACAGGCACAGTCCACCTGTCTCGGCGACGAAGCTTTTCGACAGAATCATAGTCCTGGAGTCCGAGACCCTCCCAAAGCAGACCTCCGTTCAGGCCGCGGACTTGATCTGGGATCTTTTGGCATATCGAGAAGTCGCCGATCGCTTCCCGGTTTGCCGGATTCAAGATGGGCAGGTGGTCTGTTGTCGAGCCGCGTCAGATGGCACGGCCTTACCGATGATTGACTTGTGGCGCTTCGTGCGAGAACGGGCATTAGCACTCGCCATCAACGGCCAGTGGTTGAGCGTTCAGGTCCGGGATGGCCGTCTGGTGCCTCCAGTACTGGACAAGGATTGGGTAGATCGATTCGTCGAGACATTTTGGACTGGATCTGGCATCGAACGGCCACAAAACTCGCTGCTGCCGATTGCCCGGGGCATCCTCCGGCAAGAGGGATCCAGTTCTCTGGTTGGGCTTCAGCAACTTGTCCCCCTGGACAGCCTGTATCACCAGCAGGTTGCGTTTCGCGATCGAGACATGCGAGTTTTCAACTCTTACGTTGAGGGATGGTGTCACTATGTGCTTGCCAGTGAGCGTGCGCAAGGCCGATGGGGATTGCCTGCAGTACTGGGAGCTCTCTTGAGCCTCACTGCTGATTTCGAAACGGTTTTGCAGCGAATCGACCGGATGTCGGGCAACGAGGGTTTCGCGGCTTTGGCACGGCTCTCGTCTGCGATGTATCAGGATCTGGCGGGCGTTCTCACTCAGTTGAGACGTGAGGTTGAGCCGTGGATTGGGGCATGCACCGGCTCTCATGTGGAACTTGATGTCGTTGCGTCTGGACAGCGCGTCCCCCTGTGCCTTGACATAGAGAAGCAGAGGCAGGCCGCTGAATCGGCATTTGATGAGATTTCCAATGCCAAGATCCGGAAGCAGGTGGACTCGCTATTTGAAGACTGGTATCAAGAGTACGGCAGAAAGCTCTTGGGACAACTGGACTTTCGAGCACCGGTTTCCGCACCGATGCACCTGCAATTGCACTTGGGGGAGAGAGTTCTGAATGCAGATGACGATCTGGGGAGCGAGTTGCGCACAGTCTTGGATCGCTATCAGAGCGTGGTCCTAAGCTGGCCTCTGTACAAAGCCCTGGAAATGCGTCAGGTTTCAGAGGGATCCAACCGATTCAGAATCGGGAAATACTCGGCGGCGGTTTACCCCGGCGTGCCAGGTGCCGCGACCGAGGAAGATCCTTTCGTTGCGGCTGCGTTGCAGATCAGCGAAATGCCGTTGCTGGATGCGCTCGGAGTAGCGTCGGCACGTGTCGCCGACCCACCTTTTGCCTGGCCTGAGGAGGCGAACGCCGCCCGGATCGCCGAAAAGGTGCGGAACTCGTTGCAGCGAGAGCCGTGCCCCTTCTCAGCAGCCGTCGTGCACCTCCTGCGGGACACTGGCAAGCTTTATGCATTTCTGGCTGATGTTGCCGACGGCCGGGTCACGCAGTTGGGTTCCGAGTATTCTCTTCTGCGAGGTTCGGTTCAATTCCGAATAGGAAAGGCGGGGGAAATCTTCGAGTCCATCGCTCGGCAAGTGGTTTCGATTGAGCGCTCTACGGATGGGAATACCATTCCGTCGAGGCTGGACTTTTGGGATGTCTCGCCAGAAGATGCCGTCGCCCGCGTTGGGTCCAACCCCGTTAGCCGTTTGTTGCGGGATTCTGGGGACTGGGTCATGTGGCAGGACGTGATTCGAGGGCTCGCACTTGAACATGGCGTGCGGCGCCCCGTTGCCTAAACTATCTCATCCCCTTATTATTCAATCACATGATGTGGACTTGGATTGCTGCCTGGCTGGTAGCAACTCGGTGTTAACCATTGGGATCTTGTGCCCGGTGGCGTCTCCGAGCGGACAATAGTGAGAGGTTCACATCGCGTGGTAAGCGTCTGGTCCCGGCCACGTTGATTTTGCGCTGGATCTGATGTGTGTGCTTTGCGCATCGCGCTATGTGCCCACATAACGAACATGTGGACACATAGCCGGTACGGGTGGGTGTCTGTTCAGGCTGTAGGATCGGTCACTCTTGACTGGAAGAGAGCCGTGTTCCAAGGCAGCAGTTCATCGATGCGGTTGATCGGGTGATCGGCGATGCGTGTGAGCACGTCGCGCAGGTAGGCTTCTGGATCGAGGCCGTTCAGCTTGGCCGTTCCAATCAGGCTATAGATCGAGGCTGCGCGGTCGCCGCCGGAGTCGGATCCAGCAAACAGGTAGTTCTTGCGACCCAAAGCGACCGCGCGCAGAGCACGTTCGGCGGCGTTGTTGTCGATCTCCAGATGGCCGTCGTGGCAGAAGCGCAGCAGCGCGGGCCAAAGCCCGAGCGCGTAGCCGATGGCCGCGGTGACAGGCGATTTCTTCGGCAGCTTGCCGAGCGTAGACTGCAGCCACTCGTGCATGGAATCGAGTAGCGGCCGGGTGCGAGATTGACGAGCCTGCTTGCGTTCATCCGGCGCGCGTCCGCGGATCTCGCTCTCAATTGCGTACAGTTCGCCGATGCGCCGCAGAGCTTCGGCCGCGACCGGCGAAGCGTGCGCCTGCTGCAGATCGTAAAACTTGCGCCGAACATGCGCCCAGCACGCCGCCTCGTAGATGCGCGGTTCGGTGCCTTCATAGAGCGCGTTGAAACCGGCGAATGCGTCGGCTTGCAGCGTGCCGCGAAAGTCTTTCAGATGGCGTTGAGGATGCTCGCCCTGGCGATTCGGCGAGTAAGCAAACCAGACCGCCGGCGGAGACGAATCGCCGCAGGGCCGGTCATCGCGGACGTAAGTCCACAAGCGCCCGGTCTTGGTTTTGCCCGTTCCGGGAGCGAGTACCGGGACCGGTGTATCGTCGGCGTGCAGCTTGCTCGCGGCCAGCACGTAGAGGCACAGAGCCTTAACTAACGGCGACAGCAAACGGCTCGACGCGCCCACCCAGTCGGCGAGCGTGGAGCGATCGAGGTCGACTCCGACGCGCTCATAGATCTCGGACTGGCGGTACAGCGGGAGGTGGTCCGCATACTTTGAAACGAGTACATGTGCCAGCAGGCCCGGCCCCGCCAGGCCGCGCTCGACCGGCCGGCTCGGTGCGGGAGCTTGCACGATGTGCGCGCAGCAACTGCAGCTCAGCTTCGGCCGAACGATCCGGATCACTTTGAATTGCGCGGGCACGAACTCGAGAAGCTCAGAGACATCTTCGCCGAGCTTGCGCAGTGCGCCGCCGCATTCCGGACACGCGGTCTGCTCGGGTGCATGCGTTTGCGTTTCGCGCGGCAAGTCCTCCGGGAGCGGGCGCCGTGCGGGCTTTCTCTTGGGCGGCCGGGCTGAATCTGCTTCAGGCTGCGCTTCGGGCTGCGGAGGAGCGCTCTCGGTCTGTGTCGATTCCAGATCCTCGAGCTGCAATTCGAGCTGCTCGATCTGATGGTCGAGCTTCTCGCTCTTGCGTCCAAACTGCATCCGCCGCAGCTTCAGAATCAGCAGTTTCAGATTCTCGATTTCGGTTTCTCGCGAGACCAGTTGCTCGTGCTGCGCGACCAGATTCTCTTGTTGTGCGAGGATCAGCGCCTTCAACGCAGACTGATCCAGAGCGTTCAGATCAGGCAGCGTGAGGGGCGCGGCAACCATGGATTAACTATGGCAGATGAACATTGCATCTCCATGAAAATAAAAACAAATATTGCACTTTTTGTTCTTTTCCTAAACCGCCATCTGCGGCGCTGCCGTGCGCACCGGACGGCGCCAATCGATGCCCTCCAACAGCATCGACAACTGCGCCCGAGTCAGTGAAACCGAGCCGTTTTCGGCCTTCGGCCAGACGAAGCGTCCCCGCTCTAAGCGCTTGGCAAACAGACATAGCCCGTCGCCGTCAAACCAAAGCAACTTGATCAGATCGCCGCGCCGTCCACGAAACACGAACACGTGGCCCGCGAAGGGATCCTGCTCCAGCGCCGTCTGCACCAGTGCGCTCAGTCCCGTGAAGCCGCGCCGCAGATCGGTCACACCGGCCGCAATCCAGATGTGCGCTCCCGCCGGCGGCGCGATCATCCGCGCAACATCTCCAGGACCGCACGCAACGTGGGCGTATCGGCAGTGCCTTCAATGCGCAACTGGGCCTTCGGTAACTGGATGTGGATCGTGCCTGGCGTGATCGTGCGTCGCGCTGGATCCGGCCCGCTCTCGTGCTTGATCGTACAACCCGGGCTTGACGTCGCTGCGGGCGCTTCACTCACCGCCGGCTCGGAGATCGTCACCGGCAACAGCGCGGCTCCCGCTGCCTTGCCACCCAGTCGCCCGCGGCGATACAGTGTGCGCCAATAGAACACCTGATTCGCATTCACGCCATGCGCCCGTGCCACGCGAGCCACGGAAGCTCCAGGCACCAGCGTTTCTTCCACAATCTGGCGCCGCTCCTGCACCGAACGCCGCCGGCGCTTTGCTTCTACCTCCGGCAACGACGCAAGTTTTACGACCGGAACCGTCCCTCTGGAAGTCTCCATCCTCTCCCTCCGGGGCACGCCTGAACGGCCCCTCCCGAGGATGTCAATTCAACCCGCCTAATTCCAGACGGCCAGGACCAGACGCTTAC
>CAIVVT010000069.1 GCA_903909435.1 uncultured Acidobacteriia bacterium
CAAGGGTGCAGTGTCGGCGTCCTGGTCATTCGCAAAGCTTCTGGAACACTGGGGCCGCAAACACGCCAAAGCTGCCTACGTCCCATGCGACTCGCGACCGGGGCCACCACGGGAATATTCGTACGGGAGTCCGGTCCTGCTCGGCGAGGGAACCAGCTTTTTGAAGTTTCTCAGCGCCCTTCAAAGCGGGGCGGTCTACTACGATCCTGCCCCGAAACTCGAGCGCGCCGCGTCAGAACGTCCAAGGGTCCACGCTCGCAGTCAATTCAGAGTCCGGCTTCCGCAGCTCCCGGTACTCTACGACCGATGGACACCGGAACACCTGTGACGGCATACTGATAGAGACATTTTTTTTTTGCTTATATATCAAGTACTTATATGGCATAATGACTATTATGCGAATTACGGATGGTGCGCCACATCAGCGCCGCCGCTCTGGCGACCATTGGAGGAACTCGGTTTTGTCTCGAACCCGCGGTGGTCTGCGAGCCGTTCAGTTGAAGATCCATCCTACTCGCGCACTACAACATCGATCCACAGCGACGCCCACGAACTGCCATAGGGCAATCAGGGGTCTAGTGCATCCGAACCCGGGAGATGTTCTCAAATATCGGGCGACAAACGTCTGAAACCCTTCCGTTGGAAAAGTAAGCCCTCATGATCTCCGTCGCCGAATTCCGTGCGCTTTGCAAGTCCGAATCAGCTGATTCCATTGTTGACGATATTCTGTTGACGAACGAGGCCTTGCACGTGCGGGCGACGGATCGTGCATATATTCGCAGTGATCTAGCAGGTGCATTCGGCATTGACACTAGCGAGATTGAACTTTGGATTGTTGGATCAGCAAAACTGGGATTCTCCCTCAGAGAAAAACGGCAAGACGGAGTCACTCTCCCCAGATACAGACCATTCGGTCCGCTTTCGGACATCGACGTCGCGATCGTCAGTCCGACGATGTTCAGAATTCTGTGGCACGAACTTTCAGCCTTTGCCCACGGACAACCGTGGATGCCCTGGGACTCCCGTTACCTTGGTGACTACATGGTGTACGGCTGGCTGAGGCCTGACCACTTTCCCAAACATGGGGTTAGGTACTGCGCTGAGTGGTGGAACCGCTTTCGTAGGTTTTCTTCGAGTTCGCGCTTTGAGCGGCGACGAGTGCGAGGCGGCCTGTTCCATTCGTTCGAAGATTTGAGGCGCTACCAGGGCCGCTCTGCCGAAGAGTGCATTAACGTTGAATTGGGGCAAGTATGAAGACCGCATCCACAAACAAGAAGATTCGCGAACTCATAAGCATGGTGAAGGAGCGGAAGCTCGTTCCGAGACCCGAGTTTCAACGCCGACTTGTTTGGACGCACAAAGATAAGGATCACTTTCTAGACACAGTTCTTCGGGGATTCCCGTTCCCGGAAATCTACCTCGCTGATGGTGAGGTTGATCTCGAATCTGGTGAGGGAACGCAGTTGCTGGTCGACGGCCTCCAGCGCGTGCATACGCTGCTTGAGTATTTTGATGGCTCCCAAAATCTGAGACTAATTACGGTTCCCCCATATCGGGGTTTGGATGAGGAAGGCAAACGCGCCTTCCTTCAGTACGACGTTGCAGTCCGAGATCTTGGAAATATCAGTAAGGATCAAGTTGTTGAAGTATTTCAACGAATTAATGCAACGAAGTATTCGCTCCTAGATATAGAAGTAAATAATGCTGTTTATAGTGGCGCGCTAAAACAGTTTTGCCAGCAGCTCGCTGAGCATCCCTTCTTCCTAGAGAACGGCGTGTTCGACGCTCGCGACTTCAAGCGAATGGGCGACTTGCGATTTGCTCTAACGCTGGTGTGCACCGTTCTTGCCGGGTACTTCAATCGTGACGAGGCGTTTGGCGAGTTTCTCCAGCGATTTAACGACGATTTCCCTCTTGAAGGTGAAGTGCGGGATCGTCTGAGTTTCTGCTTCGATTTCCTAACCGAATGTGGCTTCGAGGGGAAAAGTCGTATCTGGAGGAAGGCGGACCTGTTTACAGCGGTTGTGGAGCTCGACGGCTTGGCCCAGGCGGACACGACGTTGCCTCAGCCCTCGGATCTGGTCGGTACACTATCTGACTTTTACGTAACCGTAGATGCGAGCGGCCTGGAGGGAGGTGTCCTTTCCGGCGTGTACTACAAAGCGGCAATTCAAGCGACCAACGACCGAGTAAATCGCCTCCGCCGAGGAGTAATTGTCGGTGGGCTCCTTAGACGCGAGACCCCGGAAGCGATTGAGAGGTCTCTACGGGTCGCCGGGCTTCTCTGATGATGCTTAGTTCCTGCTTACTTGCCTCGAGGTCCAACCTGCCTAACGGGCTTTGTGTTGCAGTGACGGCAGCGTAGTTCGCCAGAGGCGAATTCCGTACTTGCGGTACTAGTAGGAAGCTTTGGGCTCGCACGGGCGATGGCAGAGTCCTGCGACTCGGCTTTTAAGAACTGCTGCTCTTTGCCAAGGGCAGCAATGCGATATCAGGCGCCGTGACGCAGTGACGGCTTAGCGCTGCGCGACCTATTCGCCGCTTTGATTGCCTTCGGGGCCCGCTCTGACGCGTGCTTCCTTCTAAGGTTTCCTGACAGGTGGCGGGACGATCATGGCTGAGCTTTCGGCGAGCTTCGTGGCGTAGCGCGTGGAACCGAATGACGCCGTCTACGCGCTCAATGCACAGCAGCCGCGTCAACAGGGACTGGAGGTAGTCACATTGGCGCGGGCGCAGCAGCACGCTAACGGTATGTACTGATTGTCGCAGGAGACTCCGTGCGATAATTGGCGAACGTGACACTATACGAATGGCTCTTTATGCCGCCTTTTTGTAGCCGGTGTTTGGCTCCACAACTATTGTGGCTACCATAGGCTGCCCTCGCGATCAGCCTTGCTGGAGGGTCGGCAGTTCCATATCTGTGCCTGCTGCGCAGGAGTCATTGTGGGCCTTCCCTATGTCGCGCTTCGCCTCGGCGCTTATCTGGCCGTCGCCAATTGTTTTCTGTGTGTTCATTGTTGTGCTTGCGCTCGACGCCGTGACGCGGCTCGCAGAATGGCGGACGAGTAACAACGCGCTTCTTCTCTGGCCTGTTCGCGAGCGGAACCCTTCTACCGGCGGCGTCATGTCTCGGCGGTATGCTATGCCGTGATTCAAAGCGTCGCAGTTTGTAGGCTCGGCGGGCGGTCGGCGTCAAAATAATGAAACATCGGAAGCGGCGTCTTTGCGGGGCAGCCGGGCCGTTTCAGAAATATTCGTCGCCGGAAAGTTAAGGGAGCAAGTCCCGCGGATCAACCAAGGAGCACTTATGCGGGCGCGTCGAGCCAGGGCTCGGGCGGTTCGGAAAAGGGAAAGACTATCTTGTGACTCGCGGATACTGACTTCCAACCATCTTCAAATGTCGTCAACACGTTATCAATTAGGTTGGGAGCTGTGCACGTGATCTTCAACGGCCGAAATAGGACCCTGCCGGTCAACAAGCACGGAGAGCGATACATGGCATCCGCAATACCGCGCCGTCATCTCGCTCGTTTCGCATGTTTGCTGCTCGTTTGGGGCATGGGGGCGTGCTCCCACCGCTCGGGACCCAAGCCTGAGGTTGCTGCGGCGTCAACAGCCGGATCGCCTGATGATTGGATATCGTCGTCCAGGCAGCATCCGATCGACGGCGAGATCGTTGCCGCGAGGAAGAGGTTTGTTCAGCGAGATCAGGATTCAACGATTGATGTTACGGTCCAGTGCGTTGTCGCGAGGAAGGCTCTCGGCGTGACCGTCTCTCTGTACAACGCGACGCCGGATGCCAAACGGGCGCTTCGTGGTATTGCGGTCCTTTATGACACGGTTGATCTCCGGCTTTTCCAAGTCAATGTCCCGCGTGGCCGGATTAAGCGCGGTGATCGCAATCCAGAGTCGTTGGGGTTCTATTTCAAAGTCATCAATTATTCGAACGAGATCTCCGCCGATGTGCTGGACAACACGTTCTCGGGGCTTGCAACGCCTGACGGAGGACATCAGGCGACGCGCAGAAACTCGCCGGACTATTTCCTAAGTACAGTCCTACCGCTGACCCTCGACGTTGCCACGGAGCTCGGCAACAGAGTAGTTACGGTCCCACGCGGCGACAGCGGGATCCGCCGGGTGGTCGATGCATGCCGATCGGAAGAAGATGTCCAACCAACCACGACCACGTCAATGGCCTCGGCTCCGATCATAGAACCCAACGCGGCCAATCAGGTCGAGAGCTCGTCGACGCGGCCGGAACGCAGGAAATTGCTGTCGTACGAGCGAGTACCAGTTCCGCCACCTGTACCGGCGGCACATGTCGCAAGTGGCGTTAACCTGGAGGAATCCTGCAGTGGATACTATCCAACTCAGTCGGTGCAGCGCCGTGAACAAGGAACTGTCGGGTTACTGATCCGAGTAGCATCAAACGGTGGAGTGACCGATGCGCGGATAGAGACTTCCAGCGGATCACCCCGGCTCGATAGCGCCGCGTTAGCCTGCATCCAGGATCAAGGGCGCTTCATCCCGCCAAGCGGTACAGGCATGACCGCAGACGAGTGGCAACGATTTACCTGGACGTGGCGATGGCCAACTGAGAGTGACCAATAGCCCACTGGTTCAAACGTTCATGGATTGAAGCGCGGGATGGCAACGATGACGGAGAGAAATCTACCTATGGCGATCGGGGTTCACCGGAAGCATCAATTCGACCTCCGGATGCCCCTTACCGGCAAGAGACCCTAGCCGCGTGTTCTTCGCACCTTCAGCTGCTTGCGCGCGCTGAGCGGCTTGGTGTGGTCGCTCAAGCCTCGCTTGCCGTATTTGGCTTTTGCCTTTCCGGCGTCCAAGGTTCGCCGAGACGGAGTTACTGCTTTGGCCACCGTTCTCGGCCGCGACGCACGAGGCCTCCTCTTGGGCCGAGACGTCCCTGGAGCTTTCGGCTTAGCAGTAGACGTTCGTGCGAGGAAGTCGCCGATCCGGAGTTGCGAACGGCGTTCGCGCTTAGCGGCGTCGTCCAGACGGAGCAAGGCGTCTTTCATTATTGCCTCCGCCCGCGATCGCGCCGCCCGCAGTTCGCCGACCAACTGCTGTTCTCTTTCGAGCTGATCCCGTAGGCGCTCAATCTCTCCCCGTAGCGCAGTCACTTCCTCGGACTGCGCAATCGCCTTCCGCGCCTTAGCGCCCCCGACGGCTTCCACTGCGGCTGCCGCCAACGCCCGGGTCCAGAGCTCTCTGACGATATCCGCAATCAACGGCGGCACGCCGACCGGCGTGTCGTCAGCGCCCTTCAGCGTTGGAAGCACCTCCTCCCGCCACCACTTAAGCGCCGGCGCGAGATCATTCGGGGACCCTCCTCCCAGCGCAGTTCGGATTCGCTGGACCGTCGGCCGGACATTCCGTTCGTGGAGCGCCAGAGCGGCTTTGTTGACCCGGACCTGGAGGGCCTCGATGCGGGTCTTGAAGCGCCCCGGAGGGGTTTCATCGATCGAAATGCGCTCGTCGTTCATGCGTTTGATAATACTCGCGCTGTTACTATTCTCAAGCATTTTGGACGTACGATAATGTCCGTTATCGTGATACGCTGGTTTTAGAAAATCGGGAAAGGACGTTATGGATACGCCCGGGAAGTCGAAAAGTCAGCTGATGCCGAGTCAGCCAATTCCGTTCGCCGCGACGATTTGGGAAGACCAGTCGGACCTGTTCGAGCAGCTGCGCAGACGGCTCGCGAGCTTCGCGCCGAACACCCAACGAGCGCTGGCGTCCGATTGGAAGGTCTGGCGAGTCTGGTGCCTCGATAACGACAGAAACGCGTTCCCAGCCTCCCCGGCAGACGTCAGCGACTTCGCACTCGCGCACTCCCCTCCCCTGTATACGGACCCGGCCGGTGCCGTAACCATGGACCCGGAGGCGTCCGGGCCATCCATACGGCGGGCCGCTACAGTGCAGCGCTGGCTGGCGTCACTGGCGAATCTGCATCGCCTTGCAAATGCGCCGGACCCGACCAAATCGGAGGACGTAAAGGCCGCAAGGCGGTTGATCAGCCGTGGGCGTGGAGACGCTGTTCAGAAGGCCCCGCTGCACTGGAAGGACGTCAGGGCGTCCCTCGAAGCGCTGGGCAATACCCTGAGGGACCTGAGAGCCAAGGCGATGATCTCAATCGCCTACTCCACAATGGCTAGGCGTGCCGAGCTCGTCGGAATTCGCGTGGAGGACATCACCGTCAGCCCCGATGGCGACGGAACGGTGACGCTACGAACCAAGGGCGGCGCAATCCATGAGCGATATCTGGCAGCGGAAGCGAACCGGGCCCTACGGGCCTGGCTCGGCGTGTCCAAAATCAAGACGGGGCCCGTGTTCCGCGGAATATCCCGGGATGGGTCGATAACCCAGACTGCCGTTACCAGCGCCGAAGTGGCCCGGACGTTTAAGAGAATCGGCCGAATGCTCGGCCTGAGCCCGGACGAGACACTGCGTATCAGTGGTCACTCAACGCGAATCGGGGCAGCCCAAGACCTGACGATTGCGGGTGCCGCGCTCCCCGAGATCATGGCAGCAGGGGGGTGGCGTAGCCCCGGCATGCCGGCGAGATATGCACGGAAGCTGGACGCCAGAAATGGCGCGATGCGAGACTGGCTCAAAGGACGCTAGCAACTCGGCGTACGAGCGGTTTGGGAAGCTCTCAACCAGCACAGGAAGTGCACATGCGAACCATCAGTCCGCTACCAATTCTGAGAATCCCCGGCACGCATAAGAATCCGGGGCGGCGTCCCATCGAGACAACGCGATGAACCGTTCGATCCCAGGGTTCCGTCCCACCGCCGAGGTCCGCAACCACGGCTGGAAGGTTTCTATTCCAGCGGACTGGCGGATCGGCGTGGTCGCGGCCATGGCATTGCTCGCCGGATGCGCCCATTCCGGACAGATCCCCGACAAGACCTCCAATCAGACGGCAATCCCGAGTCTGGAACAGATCATCGATCTCTCCGATCATGATCGATTTGCCGAGGCCAATTCCGGACTCGAGACCCTACTGGAACCCGCCACGCTCAACAGCCTGGCTCCCGATCAGCAATACACCGCGCTGTCCTACGGCGCATATGTCGCCCGTCGTCTGAAGCACCTCGACCGAGCTCAGGATCTCTACCGTCGCACAACGGCGTTGCCCCAGGCCGATTCGGACGACTGGCGCGGTCGGTTCCTTTGCGCCATTCAAAAGCATGACGGCCTCGACGCAGCAGAATCCCTCGCCACCCTCGCCCGCCGATGGCCGGAAGCCGCGCGCGGCCTCGAGGACGAGCAAATCTACGCGGGGCTCGCTGAGGTACAACGAACCGGCAATCGTGATGCTCGGTACGATCTGCTCCTGGCCCTATTCCAGCTGCCGTTCATTCCCAGGGATTGGAGCCAAGCCAGCGAACTGTGGCGCGATCTCGCGTTGATGCAGCTGGAAAGGAATGACCCCGGAGCCGCTCGGGAGTCGATTTCGAACCTATCGGACCCATACGTCCTAATCAGTGTCCAGGCGGACAACCGATTTGCAGCGATTCGCGCCGGCCTGGGAGACCGTCTGGACGTGAACGCGGCAGCGCTCCGGCTACTCCAGAGTTGGCGCGCAGCCAGTGACGCGAATCCGAACAAATTGGAGCCGTTGGTCATCCTCGACGACATTCTGATCGAGACTCACCATTACGATGAGGCGCTCCAGAGGACCGACGCGGCCATTGCTCGTGCATCGGTCGGATCGGGTGAACCTCCCTTTGTTGACTACGCTCGCTGGTCCGCCTGGTTGCTCGACGATCGTAGCCGCATTCTGCGGGACACAGGGCCGCTGGGACGAGGGTGTTGCCCAGCTCCTAGAGGCCAGCCAACGTGCGAAGGCGGCCGGCCGGGGAGATGTCAGCCAGACCATCAACCTTGCCACCCTTTATAACTCGATCGGAGAACCCCGAAAGGCACTGGCGGCCCTCGTAGACGTCAAGCCGGCCAATGCGAGCCCCTATGGATTGATGGCAGCCGAATCCGAACGGATGGAGAGCGCACTGCAGCTGAATGATCGAGAGCAGGCTAGCCGCTCGTTCGAGTACCTTCGAACTCATCAGTCGGACTCGATGAGCCTGTGGGAATCCGCTTTGCTTCGTCTGGATCGATTCGACCAGGCGGCGGAAATCTTTCTAGACCGCCTTCGGGATCCGGACCGACGGATAGCGGCCCTCATGGAAGTTCAGGAGTTCCAGCAGAATCCCCAGACAGAGCGATCACGAGCCGAAGATAGGCGATGGCGAACGATGGTAGCCCGGCCAGAGGTGCAAGCTGCGATCGCGAGCGTGGGCGTTATCGGGCACTACGATATTGGTCCGCACTGAGGGGATCAGCAGCATCGAGCGAGAGGCAGTAACACCCCCATGGTTTCCTAGCAATTGCCCCTAGCAAAACACAATGGCCGCACCAGCCTTCAATGAGGCCTCGCAGGCAGCCATAAGCCGGAGGCAGGAGAATGACTCAATTCCGTAGCGCTGCCACTTCGCCTTCCCAGAACCCGGACTCTCCGCCGCTTCCAGGACTTCATCCGATTCAATGTCGAGCCCGGCCGGGATTTCGAGGAGTTTCGCGAGGCCTCGGCACTCCTGCAGCAAACGCGGCACCGAGCCGATCATGCCACCTGGAATCTTGAGCGCCTTCGCCGGGAAGATGACCCGCTCGAAATCCTGTGGAACGTAATAGCCCTCGGCGTCGCTATGAACAATCACGTGCTCATAGCGCAACGGATCGGTTCGACGTGAGCCAAAGAGACGGCGAACAAAGCTGGGCCGATCAGAAATCGAACTGTAGTACCGCTCGATGCGCTGTGCGACGTGCTTGAGAATGCCGAGAATCACGACCGCCGCGTGCGCGGACTCTCCTTAGGCTAGCGTGCCGAAGGGAGCATGACATGCATAGCCGCAGATCTTCGGACGGGTACGCTCGAACGACACCGACCTCGACCGGTGCCCCCGATTGTTTGTACAAGCTCGCCAATGCCGGGCGTCTCAATCCCGGCGCAGATTATTGGGTGGCACCACCGTGCTTGCGTTATCTAGCACTCGCGCTCGTCGATTCGTCGATATCACGCGCGGGCGCGCGAGATGCGAAGCAGAGTAATGGCCGCCAAAACCGGAAGCGGATTCAGACGCGCTTCACGTCTGTCCCTAGACCTAGACGCCACGAACCCAATTAACCGCGATCGGGATGGGGTCGTATCGGAAGGAATGGTGAGATTACATACCGAGTAAGGATCATCGGAATGAGCCAGTAGATGGAAGCCTGAGCGATTGGTGAAAAAAATGCCGCAATCGCAAGACCCAATCGACCGTGATATGGGAGCCTATTAATCGGCCCCCAATTCGGATCCCACACCGTACCTCGTATAAAGCTCGGCGCAATCTCAACGCCGGCATCCGCGAACAAGATCATAGAGAAAACTACGCCTGCGAAGGCGAGGCCCTTCGCCCGCCTGCGCAAATCTCGTTTCGCCGGCTCATCCGGAAGCCAGATCAGCACCCAAGGCCTACGAAACATGCACAGCAATATCAGGTAGACCGGGAGAAAAAGCCACTGTACTGCAAGCGTGCTGAAGGCATCCTGATAAAATGGCGTCCTTGCGGATAGTAGCTGAATCGAAGGGACCAAACTCCCAACAAATGTCATTAGCTCGCTATCAGAATATTCGCCGAGCGCGCCAAATGCGCAACATATGCTAACTAAGAATGCCACGCCGGCGACCGTGATGATGAGGCGATCGTATCTACCTTCAAACATGCGCGTCACAGAGGCGGCACCGCTGCGGTCCTGAGTAAACGTCTTGGTGGGCATTATTCGTGAGGGCGATAGCCAGTAGCATATCTATACCCAAGCGCAAAGATTCCGCCAACTGCTCAGCCAAACAAAACCGGCGCCCCAATCGTCGCTCCAAGCGCCAGCGCCGTGCCTTCGAGAAAAAACGCAGATCCTGACGCAATGGCGGCGGCGTCACTGTCGGGGCGTGTTACAGATCTGGGGGTACACCGCCAAAGGTCGGAACCCGTTGGAACGTCTTGTAGGCACCCAGAGGCACTTGCCCGAACCCGCGAATCCCAATGGTCCGCGGTGTGCGCCGGAATCGCGGATACCACTCCTGGAACAAGCGGACGAGCCGGTCATCGAGCACAGCGCAGCGAACTTGCAACATCCGATTCGCTCCGTCCGCGGACCAGCGAATCGGCTTTCCTCTACCCATGCGCTCTTTGACAACGTGCCCCATTCCTGACTCTGCGGGTGCAGTTGATATCCGCTTGCCGCTTCGCCATGCAAGCCCATAGTCAATCAGTCCTCGCGCATTATTCCGCAGGTACCGGTGCAATTCGACAACGTGGCGCCTAAAGCGAGCGAGGCGCTCCTGGGCCGGAATGTCCGACCCGCGCGCCGCCAGCTTGGTGACGCGACTCATCTGAGTCAGGAGCGGCAGTACCTCTTCTGAGCGACCGTGCCAGATCAGCCAGCGCAGCCGAGGCGCCTGCTCCAAGAGAGCTCGTTGTGCCGCTGTATCCGGCAGCTGGTCTGCCGTCTTTGGCGTCATTTGCTCGATGTGCCGCAGGCGCATACTGACATGAAACCAGTCGAGTTGAGGCGACGGAGACTGCTGCGCACCGTCGCGGACTACGTTGGTCAGTCCGCCAGCTCCGTCAGCGAGCACGGACAAGTGCGTGAAGTCAGTATAGCCATCGTCGTCCAGTGCCGACCTCATCATCTCTGGTGAGCACGCTCCGGCGGCCTCAGGAACCCAAGCAAAGCGGTTACCGAGCTTGCCGTTGCGTTCAATCCGACCAGCAATGACATGTAGTTGACGCCCGTCGGCGCTTCGATCCGCGCGTACGTAGGTACCATCCAGAGCAACCGTAATTTGCTCCGCCGCTGCGACCGGTGCCCGCCGAGGGCCACACGCGTCATATTCAGCTCGGTCGATAGCGCGTCTCTCGATCTCATCGCCAACCTCGAGTGTTCGGCGGCGAACGCTGCCGTAGGAGACATCCTCACGGCTCAGCGGAAACAATTCATGAAGCTGGAGCGCACCCGTTTCAGTGGACAGCTTTCCGTCTTAGTTCCGTGATCTCGTCTTCATCCTCGTCATCGATCATACCCTCGAACCGCGGTCTG
>CAIVVT010000070.1 GCA_903909435.1 uncultured Acidobacteriia bacterium
ATGCGATCGTCGATAGAAATCTTCTATACAGGGTAATACAAAAACAAATGGCAGCACAACCATCCAACCCACGAACCTGAAAGGACTTATGCGATGAGGAAAGGGCGCGCTACGCCAGCTCGCAGTAAACTCCCGCTAGCCTTAGGATCTGCCGCGTCGAACGTCATTGCGCTGCGCATAAGATCGATGCCGGCCGCATACAAGCTGCAGGTACTCCAAGACCGAATCGAAATTGCATCGTCCGCTAACGACGGATTGATCCAAGGCGTCCAGACGCTGCGGCAGCTACTCGCGAACACCCGCCGCGTCTGGACAATGCCCCAGATTGTGATCGAAGACAGCCCGCGACTCGCCTGGCGGGGCCTGATGCTGGATTGCAGTCGCACCTTCTTGAGCCTGTCCTACCTCAAGCGGACCATCGACCGGATGTCCTTTTACAAGCTCAACGTCCTGCAATTGCACCTGACGGACGACCAGGGCTGGCGAATTGAGATTAAGGCGCACCCTAAGCTCACCAGCGTCGGTTCCCGGTTCGCGAGCCGATTTGCAGGAGAACGCGGTGGTTACTATTCCCAAGATGAGATTCGCGATTTGGTTCGCTATGCGGCGGAACGCGGGGTGACCATCGTGCCGGAAATTGAGATGCCCGGGCACGCCTTGGCCGCACTCGCAGCCTACCCGGAACTCTCGTGCACCGGCGGCCCCTTCGAGATCTTCCCGTTCTTCAGCGGACCGAACATCGTCGAAGACGTTTTCTGCCTTGGGAACGAGAGCACCTTCCATCTGCTTGAAGACGTGCTCGAAGAAGTGTCTGCTTTATTCCCGGGACGCTACATCCATCTTGGTGGAGATGAATGCCCCAAAACCCGCTGGAAGACTTGTCCCAAGTGCCAGGCCCGCGTTCGCACCGAAGGCCTGCGAGATGAATCGGACTTGCAGGGCTACCTGATTGGCAGAATGGGTCGGTTTCTGGATGCGAGGCACAAACAAGTCATCGGCTGGGACGAGGTCGCGGAAGGCGGTGCAGCCCCTGGCGCAACCGTCATGATTTGGAGAGGATTGGATGCCGTGCCGGCCCTGGCCAAGGCCGGTCATGACGTCGTGCTGAGCCCCACAACCAACTGCTATCTGGACTACAGGCAATCGGATCTCCCGCAGGAGCAGGGAGAAGGTTCGAAGCCCGTCCCGCTCGACAAGGTGTACTCCTTCGATCCATTGCCCAACGGAATCGGCGATGACGTCAGGATCCACGTGCTGGGTGCGCAGGCCGCAATGTGGACACATTATGCCAGGACGGACGACGCTGTCGACCGTCAGATCTATCCCCGCCTTGTCGCGCTAGCAGAAGCGTTCTGGACACCCCGGGAGCTTCGGCATTGGCCCGAGTTCCAGCAGCGGCTGGAGGTGCATTGCCGGCGGCTGGCCAACATGGGCGTGAGCCTCGGCATCAATTTCCGTACCGACCCGGGAGTATGGGCGGCGCCGGCGCGGAGTGAACCCTAGGGCTGCGGCAATCAGTTCCGCCACCCGGAAGCAACTGACACTGCTACACGGCTGCAACCGCCATCCAGGCCTCAATTGAATGCGACACGCGCATCTGAATTCGACATAATCTACCAGGGGGAGATGCTGCGCCGCCACGAACTCGATGTGACTGGCGCACAGCATAGCCGAATCAACGGGAGGGGCTACTGATGCGTGACGCGGTGGGACGGAGAACTTTCCTAAAGAGATCGGCAATGGGATCGGCGGCCTCGCTCACGCCGACAGGGCTGTTGGCGGTTGGGGCCGGACAGGCGCAAAAGCCGGCAGCGCCGAGTGAGCGCGTGCGCGTCGGGTTGATCGGGGTCGGCGTGCGGGGGCGCGATCACCACTTGAGATTCCTGGGCGCCAATCCACGCGTGGAGATTGCCGCCATCTGCGACGTCGATCGAAGCCGCGCCGATTTCGCCGGGCAGTTGGCCCTCCGCGGCTCGAAGCGGCGGCCCCTGATATTCGGAGATTTTCGCAGCCTGCTCGACCGTAAAGACATCGACGCCGTCGTGATCGCGACGCCTGATCATTGGCATTCGATCATCGCGATTCAGGCGATGGAGGCAGGCAAGGACGTTTATTGCGAGAAGCCCCTCACGCTCTTCATCGCCGAAGGCCGGCGTATGGTCAACGTCGCGAGGCAGTACGGCACGGTGATTCAGGTGGGAAGCCAGCAGCGTTCCGATTGGCACTTTCGCCGGGCCGTCGCGCTCGTGCGGAGGCAGAGGATCGGCCGGCTCAAGCGGATCGTCACGCATCTCGGCAACCCCGGAACGACTTCCGGAGCGTTCATCAACCCCGGTGTCTGGGAGCCCGTTCAAACTCCTCCAGAGGGGCTCGATTTCAACATGTGGCTAGGGCCCGCGCCCTACCACGAGTACTCGCCCAATCGCTGCCATTTTGAGTTCCGGTACAACTTGGACCATTCAGGAGGCCGGATCACCGACTGGGGTGCGCACCACAACGACATCGCCCAATGGGCCCTCGATATGGACGCGTCGGGACCGGTGCGGATTGAAGGCAAGGGCGGCTTCAATAAAGCGGGACCTTACGACTACGCCAACTACCTTGAAGTTCATTACACGTACGGAAATGGAATCGAACTTGTGTGCGAAAACGAGCACGGCAATGGCGTGCGCTTTGAAGGCAGCGATGGTTGGATTAATGTAACCCGCTTGCGCCTGGATGCTTCGAGCCCTGAAATCCTCACCGAACCGGTTTCGGGGCAGGACATTCGTGCTTATGACGAAAAGAACAAGAGCGAGGAAATACCAGGCACCGATGAACACCACAACAACTGGCTGGACTGCATCAAGTCCAGGCAGCGTTGTGCGGCCGACATCGAAACGGGACACCGCTCGGCCACCGTTTGCCACCTGGGCAATATCGCTATGCGTCTGGGCCGCAAACTTGAGTGGGATCCCGACAAGGAGCAGTTCGTCGGTGATGCCGGTGCCAACATCTTGAAGGACAAGCCGTTCCGGGCGCCCTGGAGACTCTAAACGAGGAACACCATGCCAACTACGAACCCCGAAGTTACGCAGTGGATCGATCAATTGGGCGACCCGGACCAGGTGGTGGCCTACTTCGCCTACCAATGCCTCCTGGAACTAACCTTGCGCACAGGCCCGCCTACTCAGGCAGAGGCCCAAGTTTGCCTGGCAACCGTCCTCGGCGAAGCCTTGACAGCACCCGCGCGGGCCAGCGGGGCGGGTGCACAACCTGCGTCGTTTGCAGGCAATCCGTTCCTGGCTGCAGTCGCGAGCCAGACCGCGTCCTACCGGTACGCTCCTCGCGTTCGAGTTCAACTGGCCAGGTTACTCGGCTTGCTGCCTTGCGATTCTGCCGTGCCATTTTTGAAGCAAGCGCTGATGGATCTCGAGGCGCGGGACATGGCGCGCTGCTCGCTTGAGTCGAACGCTTCGGAGTCGGCGACGGAGGCACTCATCGGAGCATTGGCCGCCGTGGGCGCGACATTCCTCACGGGTGTGGTGAATAGCTTAGCCAATCGCAGTGGACCGTCCATTGTTCAGGCGCTCCGCAAAGCGGCCCAAGAACCTCAACCCGAGGTCCGCGATGCGGCGCTGATGGCGTTGGCCGCTATCCCGGATTCGTCGCATGATTCGATCATCGAGCAGGCCGCGCACACAGGCTCCGCAGCAGAGCGACGCCTCGCGCATGTAGCCCGCGCCCGGCTTGCGGAGACGCTTCGCGCCAGCGGAGACAAGCTGGGCGCCGCTCACATTTACAGGGCGATTCTAACGAGCGACGCGGAAGAGCCGCAGAAGCGTGCTGCCCGCTTGGCTCTGGCGTGAAGTCTAGTCCTAGCTCCGCGCAAAACGCCGCGGGAAATCCAGCCTCGGGACAGGGCTGAGCGGAACAAAACCGCGAGTCTCGGCCTTACGCGGGAATTGTGAGCGCTTGTCACAGTAATTGGCCTGCTCCCGCCTTCGCACCGGTGAGCCACCCCTGGATATGGGGATCCGGCGCGAATACTCCGATGAGAACCGCGTTTGGGAGGAGCCAGCTGGGCAGGATTCGCGCTCGGGTGTGCACTGAGGGAGGATTTTGGTTCACAAAGTCATTACGAACGATACGGTACAGCCTGGCATCTTGCAGCCTGCCAGCAACTCAATACAGACGCCTTAAATGACGCCCATCGACAAGACGTGGAAACTGCTGGAAACTCCTCGGCCGGTTGATGTCCGAGGCCATAGCGGGAATAGTTCGCTCAGGTGGACTGCTGTTCGGGTCGGGGTGCGACTTGAACCAACCACGAGCTCAAGCAGATGACCGTCACATTTCGAACTCATAGTTGACAGCTCCCAATGCGTTTTCGCAACCTCATTACGCCGGTCTTTCGCTGTCGCTGATCTTGCAGAGGATGATCACGACTCCTGTGCGTAAACTCCACGCCAATTGTCGTCAGCGGTACGGCTCGATTGGTGTTCGACCGGGTCTGGCGCCACGTATCCCCGGAAGATGTGCCCCCGCGTTGCTTACACAATTTGCGGACACCTCCGCCCAATGGCGGTAGCCTGATCGAATGCCTAGGCGAGCGGAACCTCGCTAAAATCCGCGTTGTGGCGGCCGCCGATCTGCAGTGCGACCGGCAATCCTCGGGGCGTGAATCCCGCCGGCAGCGACAACGCTGGGTTGGACTCGCCCCTGTTTTGGCACAACCGCCGAAGACTCAAAATCCATCGAATGGGGAATTCAGTCATGGTCTTGTCGGGTAGGCAGCTCAACAAGGCGTTCAAGCTGGCCGCAGTGCGGCGGCTGGAGCAAGGAGTATCGAGGCGCGGGCGTTGGAGCCCGATGGAAGTTGCAGCTAAAGTCTCAGGGAGTTGCCGCCAACTCCAGTCTGAATGGCGAGCTTCGTAAACTCGGCGTGGTAAAGTACCCGTGGCCAAACCTCAAGTCCGTCTAGGATCTACCCGCAGGCCCGATGGTACTACCCTCGTTCAGTGGCTGAGGCGTGCTCACTGTGATTTCGCAGTCCAGACCGAGCCAGCCGAAGTCGGGTTCGTTCCCCGGAGGGACGCTAAACGAGAGCATGTCCTCGGCGTAATCGCACACCACGAATTCCTCCAGGGTTCCATCGCTGACAGCCAGCGTAACGCCGTAGGTTCCGGGCGCCAGTCGCGGCATCGTCCACAGGAACTCGACCGTGATGTGATCAGCGGCGACTAGCGGCGGTAGCAGGTAGCCCTCCCGCGTCGTGTTCGTGCTAAACAGGCTGACGCCCTGCCCGTCGCGCACCAGGAAGCCTGCGATGGGCAGCGGCACGGGTCGCGCCAGCAGGAAGCTGAAACGAAGCACGACGCTGTCCCCAGGGTGGAAAACCGGTTCGATGCCGCCGCCGCTCGGTGCCGCTCCAGGCGATAGAAACTCTGCGCCGCTGATCCGGGCGCGTTGATCGCCGAATCTGTGCCCTGAAAACTCCAGAGCCGGAGCGAGTTCCGAAGCGACGAAAGGCGGCCTGTCGGGTTGGCTGTCCCACTCGCCGGCGAGCGACGCTGCGTCGCGCACGGCCATGCTGGCTAGATACTCGCCCACCACGTGATCGGCCGGGCCAAGCAGTTTCGGCTGACCCTCCTCCAACCACAGGCAACGGTCGCAAATCGCTTTCACATCCTCTGACGAATGCGAGACGAACAGGATGCTCAGCCCGCGGTCTCGCATCTGATGCACACGCCGCATGCAACGCTGTCGAAAGGCGATGTCTCCCACCGCCAAAGCCTCGTCCACCAGCAGGATGTCGGCGTCCACGTGGATCGAAACGGAGAACGCCAGCCGCATCAACATGCCGCTCGAATAGGTCTTTACGGGCTGATCGAGGAAGCCGCCGATGTCCGCGAACCCGGCGATCTCGTCGAAGCGCTCGGTGGTCTCCTTGGAACTCAGGCCGTGCAACGAGGTGGAGAGTTGCACGTTCTGGCGACCCGTGAATTCCAGGTTGAACCCGGAGCCGAGCTCGAGCAATCCGGCCAGCCGGCCATTCAGTTCCACGCTGCCCGCTGTCGGCCGCATGATGCCCGCGGCGATTTGCAACAACGTACTCTTCCCCGAGCCGTTCGGGCCGACGATGCCCAGGGATTCGCCCCGTTTCAACTCGAACGAGATGTCGCGCAGCGCCCAGAACAACTTCGGTTCACCTTGCAGCCGCTTCGGCAGCAGCGAGCGAAGTCGGGCCGACGGCTTCTCGTCGATCGGGTAGCCCTTGGAGACGCCTTCTACGCGCAGCAGAATGTCGGCTTGTTCAGCCAGGCCGGGCTGCGCTTCACCGGCTGGCATGCAGCACCGTCCGCTCGACGGCGAAGCCCGAGGACTGCACGATCGCGGTATGGCGTCCGGCCTCGCGCACCTCGCGAAAACCCAGTTTGCGCAGCAACTGTTCCAGGCAGGCCCGGTTCGGCAGCCACCAGTTCACATCGTCCTGTTCGGGCACCGCGCCGCCGGTGTAGAGCATGGCCGGGACGTCCTCGACGGAGCCGGGAATGCGCTCGACAATCGCCAGCGTTCCACTGCAAACCGAGGCGAGAGCGGCCAAGGCCTTTAACGGATACAGCGTGTGAACAAAAATGTCGCCCGCCAGCACCCAGTCGAAGCCGTCGCACTCCAGCGCGTCGGGGGAAACGTCGTAGACGTTCAGATAGCGCCTGTTCACTTCGACTCCCAGTCGCTGTTCGCAGAAGCGGTACGGCCCTTCCAGCAGAAGCCGGTACAACTCCTCTTCCGAATGCGATCCCGTCGAGTCGCCTGCGAACATCATGTGCTCGATTTTGAGCAGTGACTGTTCGACCGTCTGACCGGGAAAGCGGTCGAGGCCGAGCAGGGAAGGGAGTTCGATGCAGCTGACGCGCGCGCTTCGCCGGGCGCACTCGAAGCTGAAGAAGCCCGTGGCCGGCCCGGCGTCCAAAACACTCGCCCCGGCGAACGACTCGGGTAAGGCGAAGTCGGCCCACTCCGAGCGGTAATCGAAGATGCCCGGCGTTACGAGTCCATCGCCCAGGTCGATGGCGTGGTACCAGAAATAGCGACCTACTTCGGCGGGCAGTCCGTCAGCCTCGACACGCTGCAGGAACGCCTCCCGCCGCGCGTTGAATGCGGTCTCAAATGCGTTGGCCATGATCGTCATTTCCAAGCGGCGACGATCACGCGTTTGCCGCGCGCATGTTGCTCGTACGCCCCCTCCGCCGGACGGATGAACTCGACCCGGCGGAAGCCCGAGTGCCGCAGCATCGCTTCCAGCGCTTTCGGCGAAGGGCAACTCACCAGCGGCGTGATGCCCGTCTCGCGATTGCCGTCCTTGTACTCGTCGGTTTCGTCGATCAAAGCCAGAATGCCGTGGTAGGGCCTTGTCCAGGCGCGGGCCCCCCACTCGGTGCTGCCCTCCACCTCATCCACAACTTGCGTCTCGATCACGCACAGTTCGCCCGTGGCGGCGCCCACATTGCGCAGGCACAGCATCGGGTCCATCACGTGGTACAGCACGCCCAGGAACAGGGTCAGCGGATATACTTTTTGCTCGGCGGCGAGCGTTTCCACCTGGCCGCTACGGAATTCCAGGTTGGGCGCACCCGTGGCGGCCCGGATGAACTCAGCTCGGCGCAGGCTCTCCGCGCGCGGCTCCAGACCGGTGACTTTGCGTGCTCCCATGCGCGCCAGCGCCAGAGCATAGAAGCCCTCGTGACATCCGATATCCAGGCAATCCACATCGCCCAGGCGCTCGCCAAAATGGGCGCCCACGACGCGCTCCACCATTTCCTGGCGCGTGGCGAAAATGCCTTCCACCTCCGGCGGGACGGCCGAAACCGTGCGTAACCCGTCGCCCAGGTCGAACGGATAAAACCACGGAGCCAACTCATCCACACCGCGCCGGACTTCTTCTTCGCTGAGACGCGAAGCTACCCGTGTATAAGACTGCATTCGAACTTCTCATTTTAGGGCAAGCACGACTGGCACTGCTGTTGCAGTCTAGTCGGAGTCCAAAGGGATCGAGCCCATGCTGTACTGGATCCTATGCCGCCAAGCGTCACCGTTGCTCAATCCAAAATCGATTGCCAGGGTGTCTACGCCGCCGCCGACTTCGCTCCTGGCGTCGTCATTCTCACCATTGACGATTCCTATTTGGTTGACGACGAGCATCCCGTACCGCCCGGTGAAGCACACCATTGCGACTACCTTGAGGCAGCCAAGTCAATTTGGATGCAGCCGCCGGAGTGTTTCATCAATCACTCCTGCGACCCGAATGTCTACGTCAAGACGTTGGACGGGTTTCGGCGCGTTGTCTCACTCAGGCAAATCGCAGTTGGCGAGGAGGTCGTCTACGACTTCTGCGTGAACAGTTCTGGAGATGTGGTGTGGCAGTGCAACTGCGGAGCGCCGCGCTGCCGCCAAACGATCCATTCCGACTTCTTCCACTTGCCCTTGGAACTGCAGAAGGAATACCTTCCGCTGCTCGACGACTGGTTCCTCCAGGAACGCTCGGCTGACGTCGAGGTACTGATGGCAGCTCTCTCCGCTGAGCACCCGGGTTGACCGTAGCGCCACGAAAGACACCGGACAGGCCACCCCGGAATCCTGACTAATATGTTTTGGTTATTGAAATCCCTGGCGCCGATGTGTCACAACAACGTCAATCAGGGCCACGGGGCTGGCTCGCGCAGGGTGACCTCGTATTGTCCGTTCGGTCAGGCTAGATTCGCCGGTGCCGCTTGCATAAGCGGTAGGAGCGGTGTCGCCGGAATCGGCTGAATCGGGCCAAGGTGATGAGCGACTAGGCGTAAGGGAGTGCTGGGATGAATCGAACTGGGAAACTCGCAGCGGCTGCGTTCGCCGTGCTTGTGGTCAACAGCCTGTACTTGTGGTCAACAGCCCAGGCCTCGCTCTTCTATATCGCTAACATATTGATTCACTTCGCCTTAGGCGCAGGGCTACTGGCTGTCTTGCTGTGGCTGGTACTGCGCTCGCCCGAAGTCAGGAGGAGGCTGCGCTGGTCCATGCCGGTACTGCTGGCCAGCGCAGCTTTGGGCGTCTTCCTGCTGTGGAAAGGCGCGTTGACTTCAAATCACGACGTGGTGGTAGCCCACCTGTCCATCGGATTCCTGGGCGCCTTCATGGTGGCCGTGGCGCTCCGCTCCAGGCAGTTCTGGGCCATCGGCGCATTGGCTACCGTCGTGTTCGCGGCGTACGCCGCGTACCAGCGGGCCTACCCCTGGTCGAGCGCCAAGGTGCAAAACCCCAACCTCGTGCCCACCTCCATGCAGGAGGAGGGCGCTGGTGCTGGTTCGCCGTTCTGGCCGTCCTCGGCGCGCACGAACACCGGCAAGACGATCCCCGCCAAATTCTTCATGGACTCCAAGCGCTGCGGCGAATGCCACAAGGAGATCTACGATCAGTGGAACTCCTCGACGCACCACTTCGCCTCGTTCAACAACCAGTTCTATCGGAAGTCGATCGAGTACATGCAGGATGTCAGCGGGACGCAGGGCTCGAAGTGGTGTGCGGGGTGCCACGATCACGCCATGTTTTTCAGCGGCAAATTCGAGCGTCCGGCGCGCGAAGTGATCGACACTCTGGAGGCGCAAACCGGCCTCGGCTGCATTTCCTGCCACTCCATCGGCGAGGTGCACGGCTCGATGGGCAACGGCGGCTTCACCCTGGATTATCCCGAGTTGCACGATCTGGCGATGAGCGACAACCCCCTGGTCCGCTGGACCCACGATTTCATCACCAACAAAGCGCCGGAATCGCACCGCCGCACGTTCATGAAGCCCTTCATGCGCAATTCGGCCGAGTTCTGTTCGGCCTGCCACAAGGTGCACCTCGACGTGCCGGTCAACAACTATCGCTGGATGCGCGGCTTCAACGACTACGACAACTGGCAGGCCTCGGGCGTTTCGGGCCAGGGTGCTCGCTCATTCTATTACCCGGAGAAACCCCTGACCTGCAGCGGCTGTCACATGCAGTTGGTCCCATCCAGCGACCCCGCCGCGCGCAACGGCATGGTCCATAGCCACCGCTTCGCCGCCGCAAATACAGCCGTGCCCACGGCCAACCAGGACCAGACTCAGTTGAAGGCCGTCGAAGGGTTCCTCAAGTCGGGCTTCATCAGCGTGGACATATTCGCGGCTGCTCCCGCGGAACAAGCGCCTGGGGTGCAGATGCAGCGCCGCGCCGCTGCCGACCACCCGCAGCAGGCCATGACCTCCTTCGCGGTTGGCGAGGAAGCTGAGACCACGCAGCAGTTCTTCCTGCGCGAGGTGACCAAGGTTGCCGCGCCACTGGACCAGGCTGGGACGAAGTTCAAGCCAGGCTCGACGGCCCGCGTGGACGTGGTGGTGCGCACACGGAAAATCGGCCACTTTTTCCCCGGCGGAACCGTGGACTCGTTCGACGTCTGGTTGGAACTCGAGGGCCGCGACGCCACGGGAAAGCAGATCTTCTGGAGCGGCAAAGTCGACGACGACGGGAAAGGGCCGGTGGAAAAAGGCGCGCACTTCTACAAATCGTTCCAGCTTGACGGCGACGGCAACCCGATTAACAAGCGCAACGGCTGGCAGATGCGCAGCCTGTTGTATGTGAAGCTCATTCCACCGGGCGCGGCCGACGTGGCGCACTATCGCGTCAGCATCCCCAAGGATGCGAAGGGCCCTATCAAGCTGACGGCCAAGCTGAATTACCGCAAGTTTTCCTGGTATTACACGCACTTCAGCTACGCTGGCGTGCCCAAGCCGAACCAGGACCCGAAGCTCGTGAGCGTGCACTACGACAGCCGCGAGTACGACTTCTCGCCCTCGAACATTCCCGCGAACGTCTCCGGCAAGATCAAGGGACGCATCCCGGACCTGCCTATCGTCACGCTGGCGAAAGCTACCGCCGAACTGGAATTGGGCGATGCGAAATCGACCCCCGACTGGAAGCCGCTGGTGCGTCGCGAGGACCGCGAACGCTGGAACGACTGGGGCATCGGACTGCTGCTGCAGGGCGATCTGAAAGGTGCGGAGTACGCCTTCACGCGCGTCACGGAAGCCGACCCGAACTACGCCGACGGCTGGCTGAACATTGCGCGCGCCTTGATCCAGGAAGGCGAGACGGACGCCGCCAAGCCCTATATCGAAAAGGCCCTGAAGCTCAACCCCACACTCGCTCGCATTTACTTCTTCCGTGCCATGGCCGAGAAGACGGACGGCGATTACGATGCGGCGCTGGCCTCACTCGGCCGCGCCGCTTCGATGTACCCGCGCGATCGCGTGGTCCAAAACCAGATCGGGCGCTTGAACTTCCTGAAGCGCGACTTCGCCCGGGCGGCAGAAGCATTCGGGCAAGTACTCACCATCGATCCCGAAGACGTGCAGGCGCACTACAATCTGATGCTGTGCTACCGGGGGCTCGGCGATAGCGCGAAAGCGAAGCGCGAGGAGCTTCTGTTCCGGCGCTTCAAGGCCGACGAATCGTCGCAAGCCGTCACCGCCAAGCTGCGCGCCCTCAGCCCCGAGGACAACAACGAGCGCCAGCAGATCCACGAACACGAAAGCGTCAAATTGCAATGAAGAAACTCGTAATCGCGGGCCTGGCGTTCGCCGCCCTCGCCCTGTCTCAAGGACGGTTTACCGACGTCACGAAACAGGCGGGCATCCAGTTCGTTCACAACGCGGGCAAGGCCGGAAAGAAGTGGCTCCCGGAGACCATGGGCGCGGGTGTCGCCTTCACCGACTTGAATGGCGACGGCCTGCCCGACATCGTCCTCGTCAACAGCAAAGACTGGGTGCCGAAAGGCCGACGCTCACTGGCCGGCCTCTACCGCAACAACGGGAATGGGACGTTTACCGACGCGCTGGCCGGCAGCGGCCTGGACGTCGAGATGTATGGCATCGGCATCGCCGTCGGCGACTACGACAACGACGGCAAGCCTGATATCTACATCACCGCGCTCGAGGGCGATCGCCTGTTTCACAACCTCGGCAACTTCAAGTTCAAGGACGTCACCGCGGCCAGCGGCATCAAGAACGCAGCTTTCGGAACGTCGGCGGCCTGGCTCGACTACGACCGCGACGGCAAGCTTGATCTTTTCGTCGCCAACTACGTCCAATGGACCCAGCAGGGCGACCTGAAGTGCTCGCTCGACGGAGTCAGCAAGAGCTACTGCACGCCGGAGTCCTACAAAGGGCAGTCCAGCCGCCTGTTCCATAACCTCGGCAACGGCAAGTTCGAGGACGTGACGATGAAAGCCAAGCTCTTCGATCCCACCTCGAAGTCGCTCGGCATCGCTGTTCTCGATTACAACAACGACGGCTGGCCGGACATCTTCGTCGCCAACGATACGCAGCCCAACAAGCTCTATCGCAATCTGCAGAATGGGACGTTCGTCGAAGAGGCGCTCTCCGCCGGCGTCGCCTTTGGGGAAGACGGCGTCGCCCGCGGCGCGATGGGCGTGGACTCGGCGGACTACGACGGTTCGGGACGCGCGCACCTGATCGTCGGCAACTTCACCAACCAGATGCTGAGCCTTTACCGCAACGAGGGGCACGGCCTGTTCGTGGACGAAGCGCCGCGCTCAGCGGTGGGCCGCTCGTCGCTGCTCAGCCTGGCCTTCGGCGTCTTCTTTTTCGACTACGACCTGGACGGCTGGCCCGACATCTTCGTGGGCAACGGCCACATCGACGAAGAGATAGGCCGCGTCCAGCCGCGCATCAAATACGCGGAGCCGCCGCTGCTGTTCCACAACGTAGGCAAGGGCCGTTTCGAGGACGTCAGCGCGCGCATGGGGTCGGACTTGTCTAAGCCCATCGTGGCGCGCGGCGCGGCGTTTGCGGACTTCAACGGAGACGGGGCGCTCGATGTGATTGTGACGACCAACAACGGGCCGACGCACCTGTTTCGCAACGAGGGCAATACGAACGGCAACCACTGGCTGTGCGTGCGTCTGCAGGGTGCGAAGTCGAATCGCGACGGCATTGGAGCGGTGGTGCGCGTGAAATCGCCCAACCACTCGCAGTGGCAGACGGTGCACTCCGGCTCAAGCTACGCCTCGCAAAGCGATCTCGCGTTGACCTTCGGCCTGGGCAAGGACACCCAAGTCCAGTCGGTCGAAGTCCAGTGGCCCAGCGGGTTGAACGAGACCATCCGAAATGTTCGCCTCGACAAGGCCAACCTGATCGTTGAAGGCAGCGGCACTGCGGTCGTCAAGTAGCTCCCGTCAGGCGTCCAATCGTCGTTTGTGTCACGCTGTTGGATTCAAGCGACTCCACGCAAATATCCAGATGAAGACAGCAATTGCGATTCGCCACGTCGGCTTTGAAGATCTCGGGACGTTCGAGGATGTCTTGCTCGAGCGCGGATTCGAACTCCGCTACCTCGAAGCGGGCCACGACGAGCTTCGTTCCTTGGATCCGCTAGAACCGGATTTGCTCGTTCTGCTCGGCGGTCCCATCGGGGCGTACGAGGAAGACGAGTATCCCTTCCTGCTTGATGAACTGCATCTGGCGGAGCGACGGCTCAGTTCGCACCGGCCGCTGATCGGTATCTGCCTGGGCGCGCAGGTCATGGCGCGGGCCTTAGGCTCGCGAGTCTATCCCGGTCCCGCCAAGGAGATAGGTTGGACTCCACTGATGCTGACGGAGGCAGCTCAATCCGGGCCGGCGGCCCATCTCGCAGCGGAGCTCACAAACATGCTGCACTGGCACGGCGACACCTTCGACTTGCCTCCCGGTGCAACGCTGCTCGCCTCCACGCCGCTCACGCAGAACCAGGTCTATGCCTGGGGCGCGGCCGCGCTGGCTTTTCAGTGCCATCCCGAGATTCGCGGCGAGTCCATCGAGCGCTGGTTGATCGGGCACGCCTGCGAGCTCGCGCATGCCGGCGTACGGCCGTCTGCCCTGCGCGAGGCTGCTTCGAAGTACGGCCCCGCAGTGGAAGTGCAGGGTCGAAACTGCTTCGAGCAGTGGCTCGTTGGCGTCGGCCTGTAGTAAGTGCGGAGCGCCGCCCCCTCCGAAGGCCGCGATATGATCAATCGAGAGTGCCGCAAATCCTGCACCTCGGCATCCCCTCAGCATCATGACTCCCAAACTCGAACTGGCCGCAATCACCGACGAATTCTCACCGCAGCTCGAACCGGCTCTCGCCGCGATGGCCGCCATCGGTATGACTGGCGCGGAACTGCGCGTCGTCTGGGGCAAGAACATCATCGACCTCAGCGACGACGAGGTCGCTCGCGCCACCGATCTCGTTCACGCACATGGCATGAAGGTCGTCTCCATCGCCTCGCCCTTGCTGAAGTGCGTCCTGCCCGAGGGTGGCGACGCCGACACTCGTTTTCAAAAGGACATCTTCAACTCGAACCAGACCATCGCCGACCAGCCCCGTCTGGCCGAGCGGGCGCTCAAGCTCTGCGAGTTGACCGGCGCCCGGCTCGTCCGCGTTTTCTCCTATTGGCGCACGGTCGATCCGTCGCGCTGCCACGCTGCCATCTGTCGGGCGCTGATCGACCTCGGGGCGCTTGCGGCTCCGCAGGGTGTGATCATTGGGCTTGAAAACGAGCATGCCTGCAACGTGGGCACTGCTTCCGAAGTCGTGAAGATCTTCGCGGACGTTCCCAACGCCAATGTGCAGTTAGTTTGGGACCCGGCCAACATGCTGGTGGGCGGCGAAGAGCCGTTCCCTGGCGGCTACGCCATTCTGCCGAAGAGTCGTATCGCGCACGTCCACGCTAAGGATTGCCAGATGCACGGCCACACACCGGAGTGGGGCCCGCTAGGCTCGCGTCATGTCGATTGGAAGGGCCAGATCGCGGAGCTGCTGGCCGATGGCTACGCTGGCGCGGTGAGCTTGGAAACGCACTGGGCCGGCCCCGGCGGAGATAAGTCGTTGGGCAGCACCATCTGCGGTTGGAACCTGCGTGGACTGCTGTCCGCCTGAGCCCGTCTTAACCTCATTAAGTCGAAAACGCCCACCTGCGAGCCCGCAGGTGGGCGTTTGAGTCCATCAACGCGGGGCCGAGGCTACTCCTCCGCCAGCCACTTATACACGATGCCTCCCAATACGCCGCCGACGATCGGCGCGACCCAGAACAGCCACAGCTGCTCCAATGCCCAGCCGCCGACGAACAGCGCCGGGCCCGTGCTGCGGGCCGGGTTCACCGACGTATTCGTGACCGGGATGCTGATCAGGTGGATCAAAGTGAGGCACAGCCCGATGGCGATGGGCGCGAATCCCGCGGGCGCCCGCTTGTCCGTCGAGCCCATGATCACGAACAGGAAGATGAAAGTCAGAACGACTTCCGCGGCCAGGCAGGCAATCAGGGAATACTCCCCAGGCGAATGCGCGCCGTATCCGTTCGACGCGAAGCCGCCGCTCAGGCTGAAACCCGCCTTGCCGCTGGCGATCACGAACAGCACACCGGACGCTGCAATTGCACCGGCCACCTGCGCGGCGATGTAGGGCAGCAGCTCGGAAGCGGGGAAGCGGTTTCCGGCCCACAGACCGACCGAGACAGCCGGGTTCAGGTGACAGCCGGAGATGTGCCCGATGGCGAAGGCCATCGTCAGAACGGTCAATCCGAAGGCCAGCGCCACTCCAGCGAAGCCAATGCCAAGCCCTGGGAAAGCGGCCGCCAGCACCGCGCTGCCGCATCCGCCGAACACTAACCAGAAGGTGCCAAAGAATTCCGCTGTGGCACGTTTGCTGAGACTCATGGAGCAATACCTCTAATGTCTGACTGAGTTCAATGGCGCGGGCTGAGCTTGCTGCTCTTGGCCTCGCCATCTGGATCATTATGAGGCCACGCTTCGGACTGTCAATGGCAATCCGCAGGTTTGTTCGCGGGTTCCGCTGGCGGCGTCGAATTGCTTCGCGTCCTCCGGGCAGTCTCAGATAACACCCTCAGCAGCGGAGGGAGCACGAGAAGCGACGCTTACTCGAATACAGGCTCGATTTGGACTGGGAAGTTGACCGAGGCGGCGATGAAGCACATGCGGTGCGCATCGGCGTGCAGCGCGCGAGCCTTAACCGGATCCGATCCCACCGTTAGGCTGATTCGCGGCCGCAACGTAACCGCCGTGATAGCGCCCGAGCCGTCCGTGTTCACCACCATGATTCCGCTAGCCGCGTCCCGGTAACAGGTCACCACCACGCCCGCTTCCGAGCACAGGTGCAGGTACCAGAGCATGTGGCACCCAGATAGGCTGGCGACCAGAAGTTCCTCCGGGTTGTAGCGGGCGGCGTCGCCGCGGAAGGCGGGATCGGAGGAGCCGGGCAGAACCGGCTTGCCCGCTGCGCTGATAACGTGGTCGCGCCGGTATCCCGAGTATGTGCGTGTACCATCGCCGTCGTTGCCGCTCCAGGCGACCTGAACCTCGTACAGGTGTTGCTGCATGACGCGCCTAATCCTGCTCCCGGGAACCGCGCTGCTTCGGCTTAACGCGTAACTAACAACGAGCCCGCGGCGACGATCAAGCCGGCCGCCGCTCCGGCGATAGCGACGTAAAAAAAGAGCTCGCGTTTACTGAGGATGGCAAGCGAACAAAAGACGATCGCCAGTTCCAGAAAGACCTCTCCGAAATGCAGTCTCAGCGCCCGACGTCCGTTCAAAGCGCTTTCGGTCTCCAATTCTTCGGCTTTCTTCTTAATCTCTTCGCCGTCCTTGATGTACTTCTCCATGTTTAGGCTGTACTTCTCCACCGCCTTGGCCGCCCTATCGCCGGGCATTTGGGCGAGAATGTCGCGCGCCACGTCAGACTGGTAGCGGCGCAAGGACTTGGCTTGGTAGTAGGCCCACTGGTCCGAAGCTTTTTGTTGAGCCAGTAACTCCTCGGTAGTCTCGATGTGGCCCGATACAGCCACCACCGCCAGGCAGGCGGCAATGATCGCCATCCCAGCACCCGTCCTGCGGGAGACTGGATCATGAGCATGTTCCGCGTGCTCGTGCAGTTCGTCGTTTACAGACATCAAAAACTCTCCATGCCAAATAGAGGTCGGAGTTGCCGGCCGGAACGGGTCCACTCGCAGCGGAATCCACATCGGCAGATGCCGCGGCTATCCCGTCAATTGGATGGCCCGCCTAACGCTCCGGATGCGCTTGAATCGCCGCGCGCAGCCGGTGCTCAGCTGCCTCGCCCCAGTAAGCGCAGTCCAGTTGCAGAAACACCGACGTATACGGCACGGTCATATTCGTCTTGATGATCAGTACGCGAAACATCTGTGCGGCCTCGTCCAGTTGCCTGATGATCTGTTCGTGCGGCAAAACCCTGACCAATTGACCCCGCAGCAGATCCCTGAGCTGATCCCGGTAGGACGAGATCCCCTCCGCGTCGGATTCCACCAGGAATTCAAGTTCCTGGTCTGTATACACGTTTGGTTTCACGTGCTTCGAGGCGGCCAGACTCCGCAGCACCGTCTCAAGCACCTGCGCCTGGCTTGCTCCGGAGACGATCGTTTCAATGCCCGGGCTCGACTGGTCCGGATAGGCCGAGTCGGCAACGACGATCCAGTTGCGGTGGCCGTAGGCGGGAAGGCGTTCGGTCAAGATTTCGTTCCAGGTCATGATTGGGGTGGGCTCCGAAGCAAGCGTGCTGTGTGTCTTGTAATCGCGCTATCTGCAATACCGGCCGGCTTCGAGTTCCAGCGGCGAGAGAACTCGGCTGCTGCGCACTACTATTAGATACCAGTCGCAAACCGCCGGGAAACGTGAGGTATCCGGCGGTGTTTCGAACCTGGACCGGCTGACGCCCTCGCAGCACCTGCCGTTGAAATGGTACAGCAATTGAATCGCCAATCTGCTCGTAGAAATCCTTCTGCAGGCGATTTGAGCCTCAGCCCAAGCTCAAAAGTGCGCTTCTCCCCAATGGCGGGATCTCTCCACGGGGGGCTGCCGAATCTGTTGAGTCGGCCCTCTGTTTGAACTTGAAGATGAGGTAAAGTACATCAATTACAGCAGATATAGGGTGCATTCAGACAAAATGAACCGTTGGTACTATCCTCCAAGGCAGTACTAAAGTACCGAAATATCCGAAAATCGCCTGGGTATCCAAAGATAGCTCAGAGAATGCTGGAACTGGAGATCAACCCTTGCCATACTAAGCACAACTCAAAGTCCGCAAGTTGACTTGTAGGCGGCGAGCGCGCCCAGCCGATGATGGCGGGCAGGTTCTTCTGAGGAGGAGATACCTTATGAATCTAAAAACGCTATTTGCCTGTGCCGTGTTGTCGATCGGTGTGGCGTCGGCAGTGCCGCTAACTGTGGCAACATTCAGCACTACTTCGAATTTCAACTGGGGTGGCTGCACGACTTCGTGCACGATCCCGGTAACCTTCACCTACGACGGCGTCAGCAACAACGCACCTTACAATGCCCCGCTTAGCGGCACCTTGACGTATAGCTGGACAAAAGCAGGAGCCGCCACGGTGAATGGCCCCGACTACTCTCAGGGCGTCTATGGCGATTTCGTGTTCACGTTCACGCCTCCCGGAAAGCCGACAGAGAATCTCCTCACCGTCGATTTTACGGCTGCGAAGGGCGTGCTGCTATACGAAGGAATCCTGGGCGACTTGATCCTTGGGCTCACACCGACCACCAGTGGCGGCGTTGCTCCGGTCGTGACATCGAGCATCCTGACCATCCCACCTGTTCTGACTGACTGGCAGTTCCTCATCAATTTCGGCGGCGTGGACCCCGGAGTTGCAAACGGCAACATCAAGAACTTCAGCCATAACGGTGCAGGTCAGATTGGTGTCAGCCCGGCCGTTCACGGCCAGATTCCGGAACCGGCGTCGATGTTGATGGCTGGCGCGGGCTTGCTCGCGATCGGCGGACTGCTCCGGATTAAACGGCGTCTCCAGAAGTAGTTTTCGGGCCCTCGGTGCACAACCTGACAAGCAAGTGTCCGGCTCCGCCCTTAGGGTTGGAAGCCGGACACATTCTTGTCTAGACGAATCGCATGCCAAGTTGCATGGTCAAGAGTCCGTCGCTGTAAGTATAGGCAAGGTTTACCTTGACCAAAAATTCAACAATCGGGGTGTATTGCGTGAAAAAGACAATCTCAGTTCTCGGCTTAGTGTTCCTGATGGCGTTGGCTGCTGCCTCCGCTCAGGCCGCTGTTGTTTATAGTCAACCCTTTGACGGCACGGGGAATGCGTATGGCTCTCAGAACGACGCGGCTGGATTTGGCCTCTTCGCTCAGGTGTTTGACGATTTCACCCTGGGTGCGTCAGCGAGCATTAATCAAGTCTCGTGGACCGGTGAGTACTTCAACCCGCCCTCACAGGGAGCGATATCCGCATTCACGGTTGGTTTCTATGCTGACAATGGTGGCCAACCGGGCCTGCTTTTGGATACCGCTAACTTCGTGGGGACGGCGAATGAGACGCTTTTGGGAACCGCTGGCGGATTCCCCGTCTATACCTATGATGTAGCTCTGGGCACGCCCTTCGCAGCCACTGGCGGCACGAAGTACTGGTTCTCGGTCTATCCGGACTTGGCCTTTCCGCCCCAGTGGGGAATTTCCGCAGGATCGGGTGGGAACGGAAGTTCCTGGCAGGTGTTTTTTGGTTCGGGAGGTCCGCTCGCAGCGGATATGGCTTTCACTCTAAGCGCCGCCTCGATTCCGGAGCCATCGACCTTTGGTTTGCTGGGTCTCGGTCTCGCTGGGATGGTCGCTTTCCTCCGCCGCAAAGCTAGCCGCTAGTCGTCCGGTTCGTAGCTTCTATCATGAAGGGGATCTCGCTTCACTGCGAGGTCCCCTTTTGCGCCCATAACAACAAGGCGTGGATGCCCTCCGCCGTCGCGCGGGGTCTTCAGCGTCGAAATGTAATGCCCGCACTTCCCATCGGCGCAGCCCCGCAATAACCCGCTTGGTTTCAAAGGCTCGCTCCCAATCGAAATTCGTCCTATCAGCATTGACCCGCACATCCCCTAGCGCCTATCGTGGACCATGGACCGTCGCAACTTCTTTACCTCCACTGCCGGCGCACTGGCTGCGGCCGCATTTCAGGGGGACTCCATCGCGCGCGCCCAGTCCGCTGCCGCATCGGTTTCCGGCCGTCCCGCCGACACAGTCGCCCGGGACGAGGACTTCTGGATGAATGTCCGCCATGCGTTCACCGTCGATCGCAACATGGTGAATCTAAACAACGGGGGTGTCTCTCCGGCTCCCAAGATCGTCATGGACACGGAGATACGCTATCTCGAAATCGAGAATCTGAGCCCGTCGTATTATATGTGGAACGTGCTGGATCCCGGCATCGAGACCGTGCGCCGGCGGCTAGCGCGGATGTTCGGATGCGACCCTGAAGAGATTGCTATTACACGCAACGCCAGCGAGGGGCTCGAGATTGTCCAACTCGGCATGGATCTCAAGCGCGGCGACGAGGTAATCACCACGAACCAGGATTACCCGCGCATGATCACCTGCTGGCAGCAGCGGGAGCGGCGCGATGGCATCGTGCTGAAGCAGCTGAGATTCCCGGTGCCGCCGCCCAGCATGGACTACCTGGTGAAGCTATTCGAGGACGCCATCACGCCTCGCACGAAGGTGATCCACCTCTGCCACATCACCAACCGCACCGGCCAGATTTTCCCTGTGAAGAAGATCTGCCAGTTGGGCAAAGCGCGCGGCATCGAAGTCATCGTGGACGGCGCGCACGCCTTCGCGCAATTCCCATTCAAGCAGGAAGATCTGGACTGCGATTACTACGGCACGTCGCTGCACAAATGGGTACTGGCGCCCATCGGCACCGGCATGTTGTACGTGAAGAAGTCGAAGATCTCCCAGATCTGGCCGATGATGGCCGCCCCTCCGGAGCTGAACGACAACATACGCAAGTTCGAAGAGATCGGCACTCACCCCGCCTCGCAGCGGAATGCCATTACCGAGGCGCTGAACTTCCACGACAGCATCGGGGCCGAGCGAAAGGCTGAGCGTTTCCGCTATCTGCGCAAGCGCTGGGCGAACCAGCTGCGCGACCTGCCCGGCGTGAGGATTCTCAACAGCGAGGATCCCGAACAGTCCTGCGCCATCGGCTTCGTGAGCGTGGACGGCTTCGATGCGCCGAAGTTGCAGAATTACCTGTGGACCAAGCACCGTATCTGGACGGTCGCCATTGTCACTCCCGGCGAGTACCAAGGCTTGCGCGTGACTCCGAATGTATATTCGACACTCGAAGAGATCGACACGTTCGCCGAGGTGATGACAAAGGTAGTCAAGGCGGGATCGATCCCGTCCTAGGAGCGTTACGCCACAAGTGCATCGGCCAGCAAGTTGCCACGCCTTCTCCCGCCGTCGGGGCCGGGATTCAAACCTCGCTGCTTTGGGGGACTCGGGCGAAAGAAGAGCATGCCGGAGGGGATGTCGATTCCGTGGGCGAGCACGACCAGGGTAGTGCACCGAAATTCACTGGGTAATCCCTCCTGTGCGCCGTCCTCGGAATGACGCAGGTAGATCGCCCGATTCTCTCGCCGCTCCCACGGCATCTTCCTGGTGCCAACTCGCTCGGCAGGTTGACCAGCCCCCCCTAGTGTTTGTGACAATAGAAGTAACGGTCGAGACATTCAGGAATGCTCCCCTGTGCTGCCCGGGGAGGTCTCAGTAATGGGTATTGGCGGCCGTCCTCCGAGTCCAGTCGCGGGAGCTTCGGGTCTATTGCCAACATGGCAGGACCGCTACCTCCTTGAGGTGGTTGACACATGGTGTGCAAGAGAGCTAAACTCAATCCGATCAAGTGGTTAGCGGTGTTTGATTTTGAGCGGGAGTAACTCAGTGGTAGAGTCTCAGCCTTCCAAGCTGTTGGTCGCGGGTTCAATTCCCGTCTCCCGCTCCATCGAATCAACAACTTAAACCGCCCTGCCAGGCGCCTCTGCACTCCGTTTACTCCGTTTCCGCATCTAGTCCATTCAGGATCGCGAATTAGCGCTAGCTCCCACTCCCCCATGTCGGCATCTTTCGCTGCCTGGAATGCTGTGTATTCGGACTTCCGTATGGTCTCGAATTCCTGATCGAGGCTCCTACACGAATACACGCCAAAACTGATTCTGAGTGTGTCCTTGGCCGTAGCTGACCGATTGACCGAGATACTGCGAGGGCAAGTATACACAGTCTGGCATGGGGAACGACCACGACTACATCGACGACGATATCCCCATGGGGGTCACGCGGAAAGCCCGCTTCCTCGTCGAACGCCGGTTACGCATCTACATCCGGCCCCCAAGCCGGTTGGCCATTGAATGCACTCGGATCCTGGCGCAGTCCCGGACGAACTCCGTTTACCCTTGGAATCGGGTGTTTTGCGACTTCGGCGGATAACTGACTTCCGTGCGAGTTCTTTCCTTGGGTAGCCGGCGAAGTGGATGTACGTACTATCCAATGACGATCGAATAGAAGCCGTCTCGACCGAAATCATTATTGAGGGGTCGAAGATCCGCGTTGCCGGATCTTCGTCATACGAGGAATTCTAAAGGTTTGTTGGTGCGCCCGGACAGATTCGAACTGCCGACCCTCTGATTCGAAGTCAGATGCTCTATCCAGCTGAGCTACGGGCGCACTTAAACACCATCGTACCAACAGAGCTTCCCTCGCGCGGCACAAGGAACGGAACTATGGATCAGGCCAGCAGAAGTTCGACGTTGTGCGCGCGCAACATCTCGCGGTGCCGCTCGTCCAGTTCGCTGTTGGAGACGACGATGTCGGCGATATCTAACGGTGCGAGGTGCAGCACAGCCCGCCGCCCAAACTTGGAATGGTCGGCGACGACGATCACCTTGCGCGAGACCTCGATCATCTTACGCTCCGGGCCGACCACCAGCGTGTTCGTGTTGCTGAAGCCCTCCGGAGTGATGCCCCCGATACCCAGTATCAGGAGGTCGGCTGTGACGCCACCCAGCATCTGCTCGCAAAGTGGGCCGAGCGTAGCGCGAATGCGCGGATACAGATAGCCTCCCGTGATAGTGACCTCGATATTGCGCGATTCACTGAATGTCTCCGCTAGCGGAAGGGAGTTCGTGATGACGTGGAGCGAGCGGCCAGTGAGCAGGCGGGCGACTGCGGCCACGGTCGATCCCCCGTCGAGAATGATGGTCTGATCGTCTTCGATCAATCCGGCGGCCAGCGTTGCGATGCGCCTTTTCTCCTCCGCCATACGCGTGCTCTGCCAGGCAAAATCGAGTTGGTGATCCTGCGCCTGAGTGGCCATTGCGCCGCCATAGACACGCTTCAAAACCCCATCGCACTCAAGAGAAATCAGGTCGCGGCGAACAGAGGACTCAGAGGCATCGAGCTCGCGGCAAAGCGTGTCCAAGTCGACGAACTCCTGCGCATCAAGTAACTGGCGAATCTTCAATTGGCGGCCGATCGCTCTCATTTGCTCGCGGCTTTACCAGCAAGTGCCGCCAACACGGCATCCGTCACGGCTTGCACGATAGACTCCAGATCTTCGCCTGAAGCGTCGCCGGAGGAGCAGGGCTTGTGCGGCGGTATGGCAATCGTTGAGCCCAGTTCCGGCATGTCGCACAACTGGCATTCCTGCATACCAAGGCGTGCGTCGGGCAACCCTAGCTTCTGCTTGATGGCTAGCAGGTCTGAAGTTTTCTCGGGCGTGATCGTCGTGATTGGCGCGCCGAGTTGAGCAGCGTTCATCAAAGTCCAACAATAGGTGTCGAGCACCTCGGCGTACCATTCGGCGTGCGTTACCGTGTCGGCCCAGCACACGATGCCGTGATTCGAGAGCAGCAGGCAGTTGTGTTTCTTGACGAACGGAATCACAGTCTCGGCGAACTTCTGCGTACCCGGCGTTTCATAGGGAGACAGGGCCACCCGGCCCACGAAAACTTCAAATTCGGGGATCACGCAGGTCGGGGGAACGCGGCCGACAATCGCATACGCCGTCGCGTGCGGCGGGTGGCAGTGCACGACGGCCTTAGCCTCCGCCACCTCCTTGTAGATCTCCATATGCATCAGAATCTCGCTGGTGCGTGGCTTACCGCCCGCGAGCTGGTTGCCGGCGAGATCCACTAAACACAGATCCTCGGGCTTCAGGTCGGACTTGCTGACCAGCGTGGGCGTGCAGATGACGGCGTCGGAGGTGAGCCGGTAGGAGATGTTGCCGCCGTTCCCATCCACGTACATGCGCTGCCACAGCTTGCGTCCAACCGCCACGATCTCGGCCTTGATCGCTTCAGCCTCGGGCGAATGGAACAGCACATCCCACTTATTGGGCGCAGTGCCTGCGCCCCAGCCAGTGGCCGATTTCGTCGTTAGTCCTTTCGCTGCGATCACGTCGCGAGCCGACGGAGTAAAGATGGCACCATCCCGCACCAAGAGTTCGGTCGCGCCTGCTTTCCACGCGGCTTCGATGTCATCCAGTGTCACGACCTTGTACTGAGTCAGATCGAAGCTGTTCATTTCTGCACCTTCCTGTCCAAAGAACCCATGCCCCGCGGCGGCTGAAACTCGATTTGATCGACGATCAGCGCGCAGTAGGCGTCAATCGGAACATCCACGGGTGAAAACGGATTTGCAGCCGTTCGTCCCTCCACGAACCCAACCATCCGACCGATTCCGGATCCCAGACGGTCCACGGCGATCAACGCTTTGCCGCCGCCCAAACCGTTATTCAATTCCAAGTTTCGTGCGGTGACCGGTTCGACGATCACCATCCGCGTCCCCAACAACGAAGGGACCGCCTGGTTCAAAACGAGGCTGCCGCGCACGATGCCCAGTCTCATCGCGACTTCCTGCTGGGTACCGCTCCCTGACGGTCGCGGCTCCGATCCGAAACGGAGCC
>CAIVVT010000071.1 GCA_903909435.1 uncultured Acidobacteriia bacterium
TCCCCCGACTCTGCGTCTGCGCCGGCTGCCGGCGGCAACGACGGCGGGTGCAGCCGCGCGACGCTCGTCGCCGTGTACAACAAGTTCCTGATCGACCTGATCCTGCAGTCCAAGCCCCGCGCGTCCGGCCTGCGCAAGGCGCTCAAGGACGCCGGCCACAAGGCGATCGACCCCACCTCGGAGGCGCACGTCGCGCACGCGGCGGCGGGCCTGCCCCTGCGGGCGCTGGTCGACGAGCTGGAGCCGTCGGCGGACGCATCCGGAGCCCTGCTCTCCGACGCCCGCATCGCGGCGTTCGAGCCGCTGAAGGGCGTGCCGTTCTCGGCGATCGCCGAAGGCGGCGAGGAGGACCCCTCGCTGCCGACGTTCCTCTACATCCTCGCGGCGCTGGCCGCCACGTACGCCGAGACGTCGACTTCTTCCCCCTCGACCGGCCCGGACCCCCTCGCCCGCAACGTGCTGACGGCGCTCTCCCGGGTGCAGGGCGGAGGCGGACAGGACGCGGACGAGCCTCCTACGGGCATCATCCTCGACGACGACATCGCCGCCCTCCTCGAGAAGGTCTGCAAGGCGTCGAAGGCGTCGAAGGCGGCCAACGCCTCGAAGGCATCGAAGGCATCGAAGGCATCGAAGGCATCCGACGTCCCCCCGGCGCTCGAGGGCCTGATGGAGTCGCTGAAGAACAGCAAGATCGCCGACATGGCCACCGAGATCGGCCGCGAGATCGACCTGTCCGGCACGGAGAACCCGATGGACCTGCTGAACTTCGAGAACCTCGCGGACGGCAACAGCGTGCTCGGCAGCATCATCAGCAAGGTCGGCTCCAAGATCCAGGGCAAGCTCGCGAGCGGCGAGCTCAACCACGAGGAGCTCCTCGGCGAGGCCGTCGGCTTCCTCAAGGCCTTTGACGGCGCGGGGGGCGCGGGCGGAGCCGGGGGCCTCGGCGGAGCCGGCGGCCTCGGCGCGCTCCTCCGAGGGATGTCGGGGGGCGGAGGGATGGGCGGAGGCGGGGCGGACGGCGGCAACGTGATGGCCGACGTCATGAAGGCCGCGCAGGCCTTCGCGGCCAAGCCCGGCTTCGCGGCCGCCGCCGCCAAGGCCGCGGCGACCACGGGCGGCGCCGGATGCCCGGGCTACTCGGAGCGCCGCGAGAAGCTGGGCGAGAAGCTGAACAGGAAGAAGGCTTCAAACGCTTGATCGTGGCCCCGTTGGGCTTCGAATGATCATCCGATCGTGTGATCGTGTGATCGTGTGATCGTGTGATCACGCGATCACGCGATCACGCGATACAGCTATGCCAAACTAATATGAAAACGCGTCTTCTCAATCATTTGGCTTCGGGAGGCATCCGGAGGCATCCTCCTCTCCGATCGGGCTGAGCAACGTCACGAGACGGAGAGCCGTCCAACGAACTGCAGTGCCCCCGATCCGACTATGCACTCGACACCTTAATGAACGCCTGCCCACTCGGTAGGACTGTCAACACTTGCCCGACCGAAAGCATGTACTGTTCCAAGCTCATAAGGCTTTTGGGAATATTGGAACCACCGATTGATCCATCCGCATTGGCAATCGGAACAATGTAGTCTCCAGGGGTCGCCATGAATACGTTGACGGGAACACGACCTGCGAATGCGACGACATCTACCAGAGAAGCCTCTGATTGGTATTGAGTTTGCCAAGTCGCCACGTCGTTCGAGTACGATGCAACAGCCGTCGCGTCAGCGTCCGAGCCCGGCAGAGTAGGTGCAGGGGGGAGATTGGCGCCCCATGTGTCGCCACCGACGTAGCTGGGGCTCGTCGACTTGACGACGAAAGAGATGGCGTCCGAGAAAACGTTCGTCAACAGAGCGTTGGAGTCGATCCCAACGATGTCACCAGCTTCGAGCGAAAACGCCGAATTCTTCGTGATGTATTCCGCATAATCGTTCCCACTTGCATTCACAGTACCTGCACAAGAGATGGACCGCCCCCCTGAGTTAGTGTCGCTTGCCACAGAGACCATCCCGCCTTTGCCAGTGGGCGCCCATGAAACAAATCCGCCCCCGGTGTTGACTCTGAAATAGTATGCGCTGAAACCGGCACTGTACACGCTGAGAGCTGTCACGTTGGGAGCGTTTGTCCAGACATTAAGTGAACTACTGCATGTTTGAGATGCCCCCATCTGCAACGACGCGGTTTCACTTGTCATCAGCAAGTTACCCCCGACCTGCAGGCTCCCGGCGTTGGACAGCGAGGCCGAGAGGACGGTCCCGGTCGTGCGGATCGTGCCGTTGACATCGAGCGGATACGCGGGAGATGCGGTCTGAATTCCCACGTTGTTCAGCGTGTTGATGAAGATCGATGCTGCGCCAGTTCCAGATTGCAGCATCAAGTTGCAATTCGTCGACCGTATAACACAATCTCCAGCATGTGCCGATGAGCTGAAATCTGTTGCGCTATAAGCTACGCCCATGCTTGCACTGTTAATTGCGTTTGACAAGCCAATCGAAACGTATGTGTTTCCAGTCGCCAAACTCAATCCCGCGGCGGTTACGGCACCTGCGACACTTGCATTGCCTCCGACCTGCAAGTTGCCCGTGTTGGAGAGAGAAGCGGAGATCAACAACCCGTTCGTGCGGATCGTGCCGTTGACGTCCAGGGGGTATTGAGGATTTGTCTGGTTTCCGATTCCGACGTAGCCGGTTGAATTCGTAATCATCAGCGGGGTCGTATTACCCGGATTAAATCCATTGATATTGGATGCCGTCGTGCATTGGTACCCCAGAGATCCGGCAACCTGATTGAAATAAAACATCCCCGAATACAACGGCACGGTTGTATTAAATGTGGCCCATCCGGCACCGTTCCAGTAGTAATTCCAACCCATGATATACTGATTTCCCGCCGCCCCAATCCCTTGTCCGTGAAAAAAGCCTCCGTTGGCAGTGTTTAATGATTGCATCCCATTGGTGTACTCCCAATTTACAGAGATGTTGGGGGTTCCGGCGAGGTTCGATGCCCACGAGGCGCCCGTGGCGCTCGCCGCGAGGCCCGTGCAGCTGCCCGCGCTTCCGGTGACGTTGCCCGTCACGTTGCCGGTCAGGGGCCCCGTGAATTGCGCTGACACCAGGGTTCCCCCGACCTGCATGTTGCCCGTGTTGGACAGCGTCGCCGAAGATAGGGTTGCAACTGTCGCGCCGGTCGAGTTGACGCTCATGACCTGCGCATTCCCCGCGTACCACACGTGACTATTCGGCGATGGCACTTGGTATCGCATTGTGCCAGCGCCAATTCCGAACCCATAGAAATTAGAGGCAGTGGCCACCGGTTCCGAGGGGAGTCCATCGTACAACACCAACTGCTTGTAGACACCCGTATTCCCACCGATCCAAGCAGTGCTTGTCAGGAGGCTCCCTCCCACCTGCAGGTTCCCAGAGTTGGAGTGAGTCACCGACACGACGGTGGGAGCCGTGACGGTCCCGGTGGTTGCGACGGTGCCGGAGACCGTCAGGTTGTTCGAGAGAGCCGAGATGCCGGACACGGCGAGGTTGCTGGACACCGTCAGAGACCCCGTGACCCATGCGCCCAAGTAGTTGAACCCGAAGACGTTGACCCCGCCGGCGTTCATGATGATCGACGAGTTGCCAGCCGTCGTGATGGCCA
>CAIVVT010000072.1 GCA_903909435.1 uncultured Acidobacteriia bacterium
ACCAGCGCCGCGCGCGGCGCTTCCCCGCCCGAGCCGACCACCGACCGCAGGCGGCCGGGACGCAGCCGTGCGAGCAGCCGCAGCCAGCGGGCAGGCTGGGCCAGCAGGCCTCCGCCCGCCTCGGCGAAAATCAACTGGCGCGCGAACCACAGATTGGCGCTGCGGGTGGGGACGACGGCATTGTCCTGGTGCGTCTGACCGGCGATCAACTCGGGCTCCAGGCCGGAATTCAGGATGGTCGTGGTCTTGGTCGAGCCCGCGTCGCCCAGCACGAACACGACGGGCAGGCTGCCCAGCTTGACCCCCTTGGCCATGCGCGCCTCGGCGCTGCGGATGAGCGCGTCCAACTCGTCGTCCCCGTCCGCCGGAGCCGCGCCGTCGGCGGGTGCCTTTTCCTTGCGCGACTGGAACCACAGGAACACGGCGGCCGCCGCGATGCCGATCAAGGCGAGCAAGGCAAACAGGACGTAGAAGTTGCCCCGGCTGAGGTGCAGCAGCCCGCCCATAACCCACGCCATGGCCAGATAAACCAACAGTGCAACGCCCGCTGCTAAGTAAGTCATAACCGCATCTCCCCCCGACTAGCGGACCGCTCCGGCCAGGTCGGAGAGACTGGAGACTCCCGAACCGAGCGACAGCTTGAAAACAACGAACAGCAGGAGCGCCAGGATAAAACACGATCCCGCGGCGATGCTCAGCCGCTTCACCCAGGGGTCCGAACCAGAGGCTCGGGGAGGCTCCGGCGGCAGCGCCCACGCCGGTGAAAGATCGCCTGCTCCCCCGCGAATCCGCCGGATCTTGTCCGCCGTCGCGTCGATGATCGCCTTCAGTTCACCCCGCCCGCCCATGCTGTAGCGGCCCGCGAAACCCAGCAGCAGACTCAGGTGATACGTCTCCAGCACGTCCGCCAGATCCTGCGAGTCGCTGCGTCCCAGCAAGTCTTTCAAGTTCTGAAAGAAGATCTCGCCCGCCACGTGGTGGCCGAACAGTTCCTCCTGCAGTGGCCGGCGGGGCCAGTCCGCAAACAGAGGATTCCCCGCGTTCAGAACCGACTCGTCCACGAAAGCGACCACCGCGAAGACCGCCAGTTTGATGTCCTCCGTGTTGTAGCCCTGCGCGCGGGCCGCCTGATCCGCGGCTTTCAAGCCTTCGAGAATGTTGTAGCGGAACGTGGCCGCGTCCGCGACCGCATGGCGCCCCGAGCGCAGGCGTCCGCTGACCGTCAGGATCTCCTGGAACGCCAGTGCCAGATTCTCACGGCGCCTGGCGACTGCGGATTGCGAGCTTGCATTGGGTTGCATCGCTAATCTCTCCTCGTTATTCGTGCGACTAGGATTCTAAAACAGCCAGCAACTCGAGTGTCACGCCCGGCAGATCGCCCGGCACGTACACGCCGACCTGGCGTGTCTGGACGATGTGGTCCCAGCACGGCCCGCCCCGGCTCACGCTGAAGTACTGCGCATCCACTCGCGCGGAGATCGCCGTTGGAGGGACGGGCAGATGGGTGAGAGCCATGCCTGGGAGCGCACGCTCCACCAGCCTGGGAACGAACAGTTTCGAGCACAGTTTCACCAGTTGGGGCGTGCGCGTGATGATGTCCACCTCGCCCAGGTTCGCCCGCACCGACAGAATCCAGCGCGAGCGGTCCAGGCAGCGCTGGTCCGTCACGTCGCCCTCAAAGAAGTAATCTGCAGTCTGCCGCAGCGGGATCAGCACCGTGTTGGTCGGCACTACGGTTTCCAGGTTCTGGCGGATGTGCCGGTCGAGCGCGTCGAAGCACTCGTCCAGGGCCAGATGGTTGTAGGCCGGCAACTGGCGCGGGTGCGAGTCCAGCGTGAACGTGCACAAGGCCCCGCCGAGCCGCAGCATCTGCACGTACAATTCTTCCGGATGCACGCGCCGCGCGGCGTAGGACTGGCGCAGCGGAGCGAGCGCCGAGTTCACAGCGTGCAGCAGCCAGAATTGGGCGACGTCGCGGGTGGAGTACTCGGTCCAGGTGCGCCCGGCGGCGGACCCTCCATCCGGCGCGCCGGACAGGGAGGAACTCTTTTCCTCCAGAATCCCGATCAGGCGGCGCAGCATCTGCAGCAGGCGGTCGCTGGCCCCGATCTGGGTGCAGGGCGGAATGAATTCGGGGTCGAAAACAAAGTGACCCGAACCGTCACGCTGGATGCGCGCGATGGGCAGGGTGACCAGGCCCTCCGCGAGTTCGGTGTCCAGCAGCAGCGCCAGATTCTTGCGGCCGAACGAAACCGGCTTCTCGTCGCGCCCGGTGGTCTCGTCGTAGGTTAGTTCGGACTCGGCCGAAAAGCGCGCGGATGGGGCCTGGAGCCCGCCGGGCAGCGTGCAATTCACCCCGTCCTGTTTGCGTTCCGGGATGGCCAGCAGAACGGTCAACTTCTCGCGGGTGGGTGGAAACAACTCGGATACGTTGCGCGGCGCCGGCAGCGGATCGCACTCCGGCATGCGGAACGTGAGGCCGTCCGGCAGGATGCCGCGCGCGTGCAGCACCGACAGCGTGCCGTTGCGCAGCGCCTCGGCGTCCAGAGCAAACCCCACCAATCCGTAGCCTTCAAACCAGAGCGCGGAAGAGAGGAACTGGATCGAGTCCTCAAAATAGCGGCTCTGAACCTGAAAGTGGTGGGGGCCCAGATACATCCCCTCGGACCAGACAACTCTGGATAGGTGTTTCATAGCTTGAGCCCGCCCGGCGCACGGACAATCCCTCCGCCATCCCGCGCCGTATCATGCAAGAGATTATCCCACGTGAATGGGAAACCGCCAGTCACGAGTATTGAACCCCGATGGGGCGGGTATCATCATACGGTGGAGCGCAGCAGCGCGGGGGAAGACAAATATGGGATTCAGTCCACATTACGAGCCGATTGAGTTATTGCGGGACGACGGGATCCGGATCTACTCCGCACGGGAGATCGCGACCGGAAAGACGGTCTTCCTGTGCGTTTTCGGGAACCCTCAGGCGCAAGCCACGCAGGAATTGCTAGGTCATATCCAGGTGTTGAAGGACCACCTGGTTCCGGAGTTGATCGAAAGTGGCGTCCACGAGGGTGTGCCGTTTGTCGTAACGGAGGCCCTGCCTCGCGCCGTCAGTCTGCGCGAGTGGGTGTTTGCGCAGATGGAGCGGCACGGCATCCCGTTGCCCGAAGGCAGTCTCGACCGTTTGACCCGGGTCGGGAAGTGGAAGATACCGGTCGCTCCAGTTCCACCGCCACCTCCCCCACCGGCGCCCGCGCCTCAACCCCAGTCGGGACCGGGCGAGTTTACCCGGATGTTCCAGGCGGGCGCACCGCCCAAACCCATCGGCGAGACCGCCCCGCCGCCGGCACCGGTTCCGCCACCGCAAGCGCAGGCCGGACCGGGCGAGTTTACCCGGATGTTCCAGGCGGGCGCACCGCCCAAACCCATCGGCGAGACCGCCCCGCCGCAGGTAGTTCCACCGCCGCCACCGGTAGTTCCACCGCCTCCGCAGCCGCAGATGGGACCGGGCGAATTCACGCGGATGTTCCAGGCCGGCGCACCGCCCAAACCCATCGGCGAAACCGCCCTGCCGCCGGTGGTTCCACCGCCGCCGGCACCGGTTCCGCCACCGCAGCCGCAGGCAGGGCCGGGCGAATTTACCCGGATGTTCCAGGCGGGCGCACCGCCCAAACCCATCGGGGAGACCGCCCCGCCGCCGGTGGTTCCACCGCCGCCGGCACCGGTTCCGCCACCGCAGCCGCAGGCAGGGCCGGGCGAGTTTACCCGGATGTTCCAGGCGGGCGCACCGCCCAAACCCATCGGCGAGACCGCCCCGCCGCCACCCAAGCCAGCGTTCTCACCGCAGGCCAAGGCTGATCCGGGTGAGTTCACCAAGTTTTTCTCATCGCCGCTTCCGCCGGCTAACCCGATTCCAACCGCCCCGCCGCCGCAGGCTGCCCCCGCTCCCGCACCCGCGCCGTCGCCGTTTGCGGCGCCCGGGGAATTCACGCGCATTTTCGGCAAGAGCGACTTGGGCTCCGCCTGGCCACCGGCTCCGGGACCGCCCGCGCCGCCCGTCAATTACCCCGCACCGCCGCCGGTTCAACCGGCCTCGCCGCCGCCAGCGGGCGGTCCCGGCGAATATACGCGGATGTTCGGCCCGCAGTCCCGGCCGGCCGCACCGGCACCCGCGCCGGCCTCGTTTCCAGCCGCAGGAACCGCGCGCCCAGCGGCAAAGAAGTCGATGCTACCCCTGATCCTGATTCTGGCTGGGCTGTTCCTGCTGGCGGTGATCGTGGTGGTCGTCTTCGCTCTGACCAGGAAGTAGCGCCTTCTACGGCGCGCCCATAACCTCACCAAGCGGAATCGCAACCCAATCATTGAGGCTCCGTGTCTCGCCGTGCCCCCGCTCGCCCCCGAGCGATACTGGTAATGAGAGAAACGGACCCAAAGAAGGCGGTTGGATGAACAATCGGTACTGGCCAGGACGCCACATTGGTGGTCCCGGGCTCATGCGAGGACTCGCGCTGGCTGCGCTCTGCTGCCTGCCTGCAACGGTGGCGGGGGCCGCCCCGCCAGCGGAAAGCGAGAGATCGCTGGTGGTCCTGTTCGGGCCGGCCGGTAGCGAAGCCGCGCGGCAGGCCGCGCATACCGCCGCTTCCACGGCGCGCCGCTGGTTTAAGGGCGGCGGCACGCTGGTCGAGATCCGGCGCGCGGGGAAGGCCGACGGAGTGAGCCTCTCCGCGGGCGTCGCTTCCAAAGAGCTTGAGCAAGCCTTCGTGGACGCCGCGCAAGCCTCGCGCGACACAGATCCGGCGGCCTTCGTGGGTTCGCTCGATGCGGCGGCGCAGTCGATGACCAGCCGCACGGGACTGCGGCTGCTGCTGGCGATTGTCGAGAACCGCCCGCTCTCAGGCGAATTGGAAACAACGCTCAAACAGATTACCGAAGCCTGCCAGTCGAATTCCGTACGCGTCGTGCTCATGATTCCGGAAACGTCCGGTGCGAAGCGCGTTGGCCCGGCCTGGGAGTTGCTGGCCCACGACACCGGCGGGGCGTTGGTGCGTGAGTTCAAGTCATTGGAAACCAGCGTCCTGCTGGTCGCTCCGGACGCCAAAGCCGAGGGAGCCGCGGCACAAGCCTCCAGGAGCGAGGCGCCCGCGCCCGCGGAGCGAATCAGCATGCCCGAGGAGGCCGGCTCGACCAAATACCAGATTCCGGTGTTCACCCGCTTCGTGAGCATGAGCGCGCCCGGACTGCAATCGTTCGGCGTGCAAAGCACCTTCAGCGCCGGGAGAGGCGGCATGAGCACGCACGAAGGGGGCCCGGACCTGGAAGCATCGGGCGGAGTGCGGCGCGGAGTCGTCATTCTGGAATCGCCGCTGAAGGCGCTCAAGTTCGAGGTTGACGAGCATTCCGGCACTTATCTGGCGCGGGCCCGGATCACGCAGGTCGCCCGCAACGCGAAGGGCCAGGCAGTCTGGACGGCGAAGAAGGAGGTCAGCTTCCGGGGGCCGACCAGAAAGCTGGAGCAGCGCAAGGCCGGGAGCATCTTCCAGATGCGGCAGGTGCAGTTGCCGGCGGGCCAGTACACCGTCGAGGCGACCGTCGTGGATCTGCTGGCCGGAAGCTCGGGCAGCAGTCAGGATCCGATCCGCACGTTTCCAACGATCCCGGGATTCTCGCTGAGCGACGCCGTCCTGGTGCGGCCAGCGGGCGGCGCCGACCGCTTCGAAGCCGACATGGTTTTCAGCTACGACGGCAACGCCATCGCGCCGCTGCTCAATCCGATCTTCAAAGCCAACGAGCCGTTCGACCTGCAACTTTATGTGGTGTTGTATCCGGATCTGTTCGGAGCGCAGCCGGAGTTGAGCCTGGAAATCCTGCGCAATGGGAAATCCGTGCGGCGGATGCCGCTGCCGTTCACCGATCAACTGCGCGAAGAGACGCGCATGGGCCATGGGGCAACGGGCGGCGAACAGAAGCACGAGTTCACTTACATGGCGACGCTGAAGGGTGCGAAGCTGAGCCCGGGCGAATTCGAGGCACGCATTTCCGTGCGCCAGGACAAGAACGTGCTGACGCGCAGCGTGCCGTTTCGCGTGGTTGGGGATGCTCCCGCGCCGGTGGAACGCGCGGGCGGCCCGCTGGTGCCGTCACCCGCTGCGGAGGAGGATCTGTCGGACATCGTGCTGCCCGAGGTGGACCCGGTGGCCATGCACACCGGCGCCGAGCTTCCGGAGGGAGACCAGAAGCGGCTGTGGGATGAAGCCGCCGCGACGGCGTTGGGCTACTCCGCGCACCTGCCGAATTTCCGCTGCAACCAGGAGACGCACCGCCTATCCTCGCCGGTGAAAACGCCCGGCCAGTTCCACGAAGGGGACGTCTACCTGGAGGAGTTGACGTACGAGAACGGCAAGGAGAGCTACCGCACGCTGGAGTTCAACGGGCTGAAGGCGGACAAGACGCGCAGTGCGATGAAGGGCGTCCACTCGCGCGGCGAGTTCGGCACCATGCTGCGGGCTCTGTTCGGCCAGGAGGTGGCGGCCAGGTACAAGTGGACCGGGCGGGCGATGGCGGGCGGCGCGCTGTGCGACGTGTTTGAAATTGAAGTACCGAAGCCGAAGTCGAACTTCGTGCTGTATTTCAACCTGCGGCAGGAGGTGGCGGGCTACACCGGCCGGATCTTCATCGACGAGGAAGCCGGACTGGTGCGGCGACTGGTCATGAGCGGCACGGGCCTACCCAAGGACTTCGGCTTCCAATCGCCGACTTTCTCGCTGGAATACGGGATGGTCCGCGTGGGCTCGCAGGACTACCTGCTGCCGCTGCGCTCGGTATTTCAGGCGCGGCAGGGACGAAACGTGGTGCGCAACGAGGCCGTCTTCCGCGACTACCGGAAGTTTGAGGCGTCTTCGGAGATCCGCTACAACAACGATTGAGGATTGCGCCATACGGCTCCACGCCAGCACAATTCGTGGGGCAGGACGGCAGCCTGTGCGCTGCTGGATTGCCCGCGCTGGACGGCGAATTGGCAACTTCCAGAGGCGGGTTGACAACCCGCCGCAGGTTGACAACCTGCCCCACATCGGAGTGTGAGTGCGTCAGTGTTTCCGCGAACGCTTTCGGCGAAGATGGTTGTGATCGGGAGGAGAACTCAACCATGGACGAACTTGGGCGCGCCGGGCGGTACGACGAGCTGCGGCGGTTGCTGGAGGCATCGGAGTACACCGAAAGCGCCATTTGCGCCAAGCTGGGCTTGCCGCGATTGGCGGATTACGACATGGAGCCTGCGCGGCGCGCCCCCCTGCCGGCTCCCACGGACGCGGCGGATGTCCTGATCCGGCTTTTTCTGGCTGGCGACGCGCTCGAGCGCGCGGCGGTGGACGCCTATGTGGACTCGCAGGCAAGCGAGCTGCTGGTTGCGATGGGTCTGCTTGAAAGCACAGCTGAAGGGCGCTACGTGGCCACGGTCGCGCTGTACCCCGTCGACGGGATCTTCATCGCCTCCGACCGCTGGTCACACCCCGACGGTTCCCCATTCGTAGCCCCGTCCGACACCGTCTACCCCGCGCTGGTGCGCAACACGAGGCTGTTCCTGGACCTGCTCCCGGCCGAACCGTGTGAACGCTGCCTGGATCTCGGATCGGGCACGGGCATCGGAGCGTTTGTCGCGCAGCGAAATGGAGCACGAGAAGCCTGGGCCGCAGACATCGCCGATCGCTCGACCCGGTTCGCCGAGTTCAACCGGCGATTGAACGGCCTCACGGCGGTATCGACCGTGACCAGCGATCTGTACGAAGCGCTGAAAGGCCAGACGTTCGACCGCATCGTGGCCCATCCGCCCTATATGCCGGTTTTGTCCGCCAAATGGGTCTTTCTGAGCGGCGGCGAGGACGGCGAACAGATCACGCGCCGAATTGTCGAGGGGTTGCCGGAACATCTGCAGGAGGGCGGGCTGTGCTGCTGCCTGACGATGGGAACGGACAGGCGGGGAGCCGGCGGAACGGAGGTGCCGTTTGAACTGCGGGTGCGCGAGTGGCTGGGCGGCGCGGCCGACCAATTCGACGTTGCGCTGGTGGTGCGGAGGGTCGTCGAGCCGCAGCAATTCGCGATGAGTACGGCACCCTTCGAACCGCGCTCACGGGCCGACGCGCATGCCTGGCGGGAGTTGTTCGCGCGCCTGGGCGTGGTTTCGCTGGTGTACGGGTTCCTGTTGATTCGACGGCGGAGCCGGCGTAGCGGAGCGGCTTTGACGATCCGGCGCATGGCCGCCCCCGATTTCGGACGGGCGGACTGGCAGTGGATGCTGGCCTGGGAAACCGTGGCGGCCGGCGAGCAGGCAAATCCGGCGATCCTGGACTCACGACTATTCGCCGCGCGCCGGACAGAGTTTGAAGTGGTGCACAACCTGAGTGCCGGCGGCTGGACGCCGCGCTCGTATCAACTGCGCATCGACCGCCCGTTCGCCATGAACTGCTCCGCGGAGCCGTGGGCGGCAAACCTGATTGCACTCTGCGACGGGCAACTGACGGGACGCCAGCACTTTGAGCGCTTCACGGCGCAGGGGTTCATCCCGGAGGGCACCACGGCGGACGACTTCGCCGATGCGGTGGCGCCGCTCGTCTCGGGGGGATTTATCGAAGTGGACGGCTTCAGACCGCCTCGGGCAGCAGAATGATCAGTTCGAGTTGCGGGGCGGGCAGGTCGCCGGGGACGTAGGCGGCCAGGTTGCGCGCGCGCCCGATGGCCTCCCAGACCACGCCTGACTGGTTGAGGCTAAAGTACTGATAATTCAGCTTGACCGGGATGGATCCGGGCGGCTTCGGGACATGCGTCAGTCCGACCCCCGGCAAAGCCTGCCGCACCAGGTGTTCGATATGGCTGGCCGAGCAAACCTTCACCAGATAGGGGGTCTTGCCGATGAGTTCCGCTTCGCTCATCCCGGCGCTGATCGCCAGGTACATGCGCGTGTTGGTCAGGTACTTATCGTCGGCCAGCGCGGTCGCATAAATCGAGGGTTGCACCAGCTTCAACGGCAGTGAGATGCAGTTGGTGGGCACCACGGTCTCGAGCAACAAGCGCACAGTCTCATCCAATTGCGTGAAGCAATTGGAGAGATCGTCATGGTCGTAGAGGGGCAAGTTCGAGGGGTGGACCTTGTTCGAGAAGGTGGTGAGGCAGCCCGCCAGCGAGAGCAGCGCGTCGAACAGGCGCTCGGGCTGGCCGCGGCGCGTTTCGAAGATGTGCTGAAGCTCGGGGAAGTGCGAATTGATGGTGTAGAGCAGCCAAAAGTTGGCAATGTCGGAAGCGCCAAAATCCGCGAGGCTCTGGTTCTTCTGGCGGCGCGACCCGCCCAACAGGCTGCTCTTGGCTGCCAGAATCTCGACAATCCGCCGCGCTATCGCGCACAAATAATCGCTGGCGGAAATGTCGAGCAGCGGCGGCACGAATTGAGGGTCGAGTTGCAGCGCTCCCGTAGCGGCCTTGCGCACCCGGGCCACCTGCAGGGCGGAACACTCCTGGCGCGAATCGGCGCCGGTCAGCAGGCGGTAGTTCTTCCTGGCCACCTGGACGGGCTTTTCCGCGAGTCCCGAATTCTCGTCCCGAACCATGATGGCCTCGGCCAGGTAGCGGGTATCCGCACGGCCATGGGCGGTGGACACGTTCAACCCGGGCAGGCGGTAGCTGGGGATGGCCAGAAAAATGTCGAGGGTGTCCTGGTCGGGCTCGAAACAGTCGAGCAGCGGCTTGGAGGCGGGAGCGGACTCGGAAACTGGAAAATCGAACAGCAAACCGTCGGGGAAGATGCCGGAGGCCGCGGAAAGCGAGAAGACGCCCTCGGCCAAAGTCTCCTGATCGATCTGCAGGTTCAGGAAGCCCCAAGGGTGGGAATTGAGCGATTCCAGACGAAATTGAAAAGAATCTTCGATGAAACGATCTTGCGATTGCAAGTGCTGCGGGCTGAGGGCCGTTCCCTTCATCCAGATCACCGGCTGCAGTTGCCTCATGGGATTTCAAACTAACAGAACGACGGGGAGAGCGCAAAGACTTCGACCAAAGCGACATGGCCGCAAGAAGGTGCCTTCTATACGCTTGCAGTTCGTGCTAGTATCCTCATACACTGATGAGTCGTTGGTGCAAGTCTGGCTCATTTGACGATCGAGGAGGGATATCAGGTGGCAAAGCAAAGTACACAGCATAAGCTTGACCGCGTGCGCCCGCCGCGCGTCCACGTAACATACGACGTGGAAGTCGGCGATGCCATTGAACTCAAGGAACTCCCATTTGTGATGGGCGTTCTAGGCGATTTTACGGGGCAGCCCGAAGCCCCACTACCCAAACTTCGCGAACGCAAGTTCGTTGAAGTGACCCCAGACAATTTCGACAACGTGCTGGAAGGCATGAAGCCGCACCTGGCGTTCTCGGTCGAGAACAAGTTGAGCGACGATCCCAACGCCGGCCAACTCAAGGTTGATCTGCGCTTCAAGAGCATGGAGGACTTCGAGCCGGCGCAAGTAGCCCGGCAGATCAAGCCGCTCAAAGAGATGCTCGACCTGCGGACGAGGTTATCCGATCTCCGCGGCTCGCTCCAGGGCAACGATAAACTTGACGAGTTGCTGGTGGATGCCGTCAACAACACCGAGAAACTCGGGAAGCTGAAAGCTGAGCTGGAGACCCCGGGAGGCGAGAAATGAGCGACGCGCAAAGCGCAATCCCGCAGAAACTGGCCGAGGAGCAGGTGCTGGAGCAGCCGGGCCTGCTGGACCAGATTGTCGATGAAGGGCGTCTGGGGCGCGACGTGGCAGCCCGGGAGCGCGGCAAGGACCTAGTCAAGGAATTTGTCACACAAGTTCTGGAAGGTTCGATGACCGTGTCGAAGGATGCGGAGGCGATGATCAACGCCCGCATCGCGCAGATCGACCACCTGATTTCGCTGCAGCTCAACGAAGTGCTGCACCACGCGGCCTTCCAGAAACTGGAAAGCACCTGGCGCGGGCTCAAGTTCCTGATGGATCAGAGCGAGACGGGCGAAGGCCTGAAGATCAAGATCTTCAACGCCACTAAGAAGGACCTGCTGCGCGACCTGCAGCGGGCAGCGGAGTTCGACCAGAGCACGCTGTTCAAGAAAGTTTACGAAGAAGAATTCGGGATTTTCGGCGGCGCTCCGTTTGCCGCGATGGTGGGCGACTACGAGTTCGGGCATGGCCCGGAAGATATCGAGTTGCTCGAGAAGATTTCGAATGTGGCGGCAGCGGCCCACGCGCCGTTTATCTCGGCGGCCTCGCCGGAGATGTTCAATCTGGACAGTTTCACCAGCCTGGACGCGCCGCGCGATCTGGCCAAGGTGTTCGACACCACCGAATACGCGAAGTGGAAGTCGTTCCGGCAGAGCGAAGATTCCCGCTACGTCGCACTGACCGGCCCACGCGTGTTGATGCGGCTGCCGTACGGCAAAGCCACCAAGCCGGTGGAGGAGTTTGCCTACGAGGAAAAAGTCGATGGGTCCGACCACAACAAGTACCTGTGGGGCAATGCCGCGTTCGCGCTGGGTTCTAAGCTCACTGCGGCGTTCGCGTTGTACGGATGGTGCGCGGCGATTCGCGGAGTTGAAGGCGGCGGACTGGTGGAAGGCCTGCCGGTGCACAACTTCTACACCGACGAGGGCGACATCGCGATGAAGTGCCCGACCGAGGCGCCGATCACCGACCGTCGCGAAAAGGAACTGGCCGACCTCGGATTCGCTCCGTTGGTGCACTGCAAGGGCACCGACTACGCGGCGTTTTTCAGCGTTCAGTCCTGTCAGAAGCCAAAAGTGTTCGACAACGAAGCGGCTAACGCGAACGCGCGCCTGTCTTCGCAACTGCCTTACATCCTGGCGGTCTCCCGCTTCGCGCATTACCTGAAGGCGATGATGCGGGACAAGATCGGAAGCTTCACTTCGCGTAGTGAGTGCGAACGCTGGCTCAACCAGTGGATCACGAACTACGTTACGCCGGACGACAGCGCTTCGGCCTCCGTCAAAGCTTCGCATCCGCTTCGCGAAGCGCGCATCGAAGTGATGGAAGTTGCGGGAAAACCTGGGGTATACCGCGCGGTTGCGTTCATGCGGCCGCACTTCCAGCTCGATGAATTGTCCGTTTCCCTGCGCCTGGTGGCAGAGTTGCCGGCCTCGGCGCGTAAGTAAAACCAGCCTTCGAGAGGCCGGTGCGGATGCAAGCCGGCCATTCGATTGATCGGAGTAATATCCAAGCAGTTCAAGGAGGAAGACGAGTATGGCTGTTGACTATTTTCTGAAGATTGATGGCATCGAAGGCGAGAGCCAGGACAAAGCCCACAAGAACGAGATCCAGCTTCAAAGCTGGTCCTGGGGCGAGACCCAGACCGGGACTTTTGGAGTGGGCGGCGGCGGCGGCGCAGGCAAAGTGAACATGCAGGATTTCCACTTTGTGATGGACGTCAACAAGGCTACGCCGAAGCTGATCCTGGCGTGCGCCAGTGGCGATCACATCAAGAAAGCCACGCTGACCTGTCGTAAAGCCGGCAAGACCCAGCAGGAGTTCCTGATCTACAATTTCTCGGACGTGCTGGTTTCGTCCTACCAGACCGGGGGCCATCACGAGATCCCCACTGAGCAGGTGTCGCTGAACTACACGAAGATGGAAGTCGAGTACAAGGCGCAGAAAGCTGACGGCACGCTCGACGGGCCGATCAAGGCAGGCTGGGATCTGAAGCAAAACGTGAAAGTCTAGGCGGCTTGGAGGAGACGCCTTTACAATGACAGCCACCGACCTGTTCAAGGCGGGGCGACTGGATGAGGCAGTGCAGGCGCTTGGGGTCGAATTGCGGAGCAATCCGACCGACACCAAGCGCCGCACTTTCCTTTTCGAGTTGCTCTGCTTTAGCGGCGAGTACGACCGCGCCGAGAAGCAACTGGATATTCTGGCGGACTCAAACAAAGAGGCTGCCATGGGTTCATTACTGTATCGCTCCGCCCTGCAAGCGGAACGAACCCGTCGCCGGATGTTCGAAAGCGGCGATTTTCCGCATGGCGACGCGCCCCCGGTGGGTGGGGAATTGAACGATCAGGCGATCGAGTCCCTGGAGGACGCTGATCCGCGACTGGGTGCGCGCCTGGAAGTCTACGCGGCGGGAGCGTACCTGTGGATTCCGTACGAACACATCGCCTCGGTAGAGATCCAGCCTCCAACCCGGTTGCGCGATTTGCTGTGGATTCCCGCAATGCTGCACACGTCCCCGGCATTCAAGGGCCGCGAACTAGGCGAGGTGCTGCTGCCGGTGCTCACGCCGCTGGCATTCAAGCATCCCGACCCGGATGTCCGCCTGGGCAGGCAGACGCTGTGGCAGGAATCGGCGGATGGCTTCGCACTCCCGGCCGGCCAGAAGATGTTTTTGGCGGACGATGAAGAGTATCCCATCCTGGAAGTTCGAAGCTTGCAATTCAGTTCTCCGCAGCCTGCGGAGGACGATCAGCAAGCCTGACAATCATGCCTCTTCGCGACGATCTCCTCAATCCCATTCCCGGGGCCAACCCGTGCGGCGAGAACCTGCGCTACGCGCCGATTTACGACAAGATTAAGGAGGCCCGGCGCGAGGACGACGATGCCCCGCAGGGCGACTGGCAGAGGGAACGCAAGACCGCCGATTATCAAACCGTCATCAAACTGAGCGGCGAAGCGCTGGCCAACAAGAGCAAGGACCTGCAGTTGGCCGTATGGCTGACCGAGGCGATGCTCAAGCAGGAGGGCTTCAGCGGCTTCCGTGCGGGCTTCAACCTCATTCAGCAGCTGATCGAGAACTTCTGGGACGGGTTGTATCCCGAACTGGAGGACGGCGACGCGGGGCTGCGCGCCGTTCCTCTGGAGTGGTTGGGAAGCCGCATGGACCTGGCGCTGCGGCGGACGCCGATTACGCGCAAGGGCCTGGGCTGGCTGAAATACAAAGAAGCGCTCAGCGTTGGTTACGAGACGGACGCCGACACGGAAGCCAAGGCGGAAAACAGGGCCGCCGCAATAGCCGACGGCAAGCTGACGAGCGAGGAATGGGATGTAGCGTTCGCGTCCACTTCCAAAGAGTATTACGTCGCGCTGGAAGCCGAGCTTGATGGAATCCTCGAAACCATCGAGACGATTGGCCCGCTCTGCGAAGAGAAGTTCGAAGACGACCCGCCCTCGTTCAGCCCGCTGCGCAACACGATTGAGGAGGTCCGCCACACCGTTCACGCTCTGCTGCAGAAGAAGCGCGAACTGTACCCTGATGCGGTGACGGCGGACGTCGAAGAGGATCAGGGCGCGGTTGAGGAATCAGCCGATGAACCGGAAGCGGCCGAGGCGCGACCGGCTGCGTCGAGCAGACCCAAGCCGCGCGGTGGTGCATTGGCGGCGGAGCCCGTGGACAGCGCGGACGCGTGCGAGCGGGTCGCTTCGGCGGCACGGTTCCTGCGCGCGGAGAATGCGTACAGCCCTGTGCCCTACCTGCTGCTACGGGCGCTGCGCTGGGGTGAGTTGCGCGCGGCGGGTTCCACCTTGGATCAGTCGCTGCTGGAGCCGCCTCCCACCGAGGTTCGCCAGTCGTCGAAGCAACTGGCAATGGAATCGGAATGGCAACAGGTGCTGGACGTCATCGAGTCGGCCATGAGCCTGCCCTGTGGCCGGGGCTGGCTGGACGCGCAGCGCTATGCGGTGCGCGCGGCGACGGAACTCGGTTACGAACAGGTTGCCGCTGCGATTCGCTCCGAACTCAACGCGTTGCTGCTGGACTATCCGGACTTGCCTGAAGCCACGTTGATGGACGATACGCCAACAGCCAATCAGGAGACCAGGAACTGGCTGAAAGAGATTGCCCCCGCCGCGGCCAGTGCCGGCGATATGGGGTACCAGCAGCCGGCGGAAGACGAGATCGACGGCGGTTCCAGCGCCGAAAGTGGCGCGGACAAGCCGGCAGACGCATACGAGCTCGCGAAGGACGCACTCAGCGAACGCCGCGGAGACGACGCGCTGGAGATCCTGTTCAATGCGGCGGAAGTCGAAAGGTCGGGCCGTGGCCGCTTCCAACGCCGGCTCCAACTGGCCGAGGTCTGCCTGGCGGCCGGGAATGCCCGAATCGCGCAACCCGTGCTGGAACATCTGGCCTCCGAAATCGACGGCCACGCGCTGGAAGGCTGGGAGTCGGCAACGCTTCTGGCGCGCGTATTCGCATTGATGTACAAGTGTCTGGACCAGCTGGGCGCGGACGAGGAAGCGAAGCAGAAGGTTTACGACCGCGTCTGCCGACTGGATGCCAGGCAGGCGCTTGCCTGCGCCAGGTAGCCCATGGCCAGACCGGATGCCGACATTAACGTCACGCCTTCACTGCTCGACCGGCTGATCGACCTGGAGCCGGCGAACTCGACCGATCCACCCTCGACGCGCAGCCAATCCGTACGCCAGCTCAAACTCTCCCTACGCCGCGACCTGGAGTGGCTGCTCAACACGCGCCGCATCCCGGAACTGGCGCCGGAAGCATACGATTTGGTCGGCCACTCGCTGTACCACTACGGGCTCCCCGACGTCACATCGCTGTCCCTGAACTCGCCGCGCGACAAGGGCCGACTGTTGCGCACGATCGAGCAATCGCTGGCGGACTTCGAACCGCGCCTGCAGAACGTCCGCGTGCGGGCCGTGGAAGATGGCAGCGGCGGGCCGCGCGTTTTGCGTTTCCAGATTGAGGGGCTCTTGAAAATGGATCCGGCGCCCGAGCAGATCTTCTTCGATACGATTCTGCAACTGAGTACGGGCGATTGCCAGGTGAAGGTCGAATAGGTGCGCGACGAACTACTACAGTATTACGAGCGCGAGCTGACATTCCTGCGCCAGATGGGCGTGCAGTTCGCCGAGCAGCACCCGAAAATTGCCTCGCGCCTGAATCTTGAAGCCCACCAGTGCGAGGATCCGCACGTCGAGCGATTGCTGGAGTCCTTCGCCTTTCTCGCGGCCCGCGTCCACCTGAAGATCGACGACGAGTTTCCCGAAGTCACCGAGGCGCTGCTCAGCATTGTTTACCCGCACTTCATCCGGCCCGTCCCGTCGATGACCGTGGTTGAATTCCAAGTGCGGCCCGAGCAGGCGCAAATCGGCACGGGACTCAAAATCGAGCGTGGGAGCATGCTCTACTCGCGTCCCGTGGCTGGGGTTCCCTGCAAGTTCCGCACGTGTTACGACACCACCGTCTGGCCGCTTACCGTGCAAGCGGCGGAGTGGAAGACGCCCGACCGCCTGGCGACGCCTATCCGGGCGGCCGATTCCGTGGCCGCGCTGCGCGTCGAATTGCAGTGCTGGCCCGGCCTGGCTTTTGACAAGCTGAACCTGAGCACGCTGCGGTTCTTCCTGAATGGCGAAAGCAGCACGATCCACACGCTGTACGAACTGTTGTGCAGCCGCTGCACCCAGATCCTGTTGCGCGACCCGACTCCGGGCTCGCGCGTCCGTCCGCTGACCTTGCGTCCCGATGCTCTGCGGCCGGTGGGCTTCGAAGACGACGACGCCATGCTACCGTACCCGCGCCGGTCGTTCGCGGGCTACCGGCTGCTGCACGAGTACTTCACGTTTCCAGACAAGTTCTTCTTCCTGGATCTCGGCGGCCTCGACGGGCTCACCTCCGTGGGTTTCAAGGACCGCCTGGAGATTGTCTTCCTGATCGCGCCGTTCGAATTGACCGAGCGCCGGCAGGCTCTGGAACTGGGCGTCTCGGCTAAGACCATGCGGCTGGGCTGCACGCCCGCAGTCAATCTGTTCAAGCAAACGGCGGAGCCAATCCTGGTCTCGCAACGGCGTTTCGAATACCCCATCGTGCCGGACACCCGGCGCCCGAACGCGCTGGAAGTGCATTCCGTGGACGAGGTGGTGAGTATCCGCACCGGCACGCAGGAACTGATTCGATTTGAGCCGTTCTACTCGTACCGGCATGCATCGCTGCGCGCCAGTGGCCAAGCCTTCTGGATGGCCTCGCGACGGCCCTCGGTGCGGAGGGATGACGGCGGCAGCGAGTTATTCCTGTCGCTGGTGGACTTGGCCCAGCGGCCCGTGGAACCGGACGTGGACAGCCTGACCGTGCGGCTGACCTGCACCAACCGCGATCTTCCGGCCCGGCTCCCGTTCGGCAATGCGGCGGGTGATTTCGAACTGGAGGGCGGAGCGCCTGTACAGGCCATCATCGCGCTGCGCAAGCCGACGCCCGCCTATCGCCCGCCCACCGGCAAGAGCGCATTCTGGCGCCTGATTTCGCATCTCTCGCTCAACTACCTGTCGCTGGTGGACGAAGGGCGAGAGGCCCTGCAAGAGATTCTCAAGCTCTACAATTTCACGGATTCCACGTATTCCCAGAAGCAGATTGAAGGCATCACCGCGGTTTCGGCCCGCAAGCAGTTTGCGCGGGTCAACTCCGAGAACGGCATCACCTTCGCCCGCGGCACGCGCGTGGATATTGATTTGGACGAGGAGAATTTCGTAGGCGGCGGGGTCTATCTATTCGCCTCCGTGCTAGAACATTTCCTGGGCCTGTATGTTACGCTCAACAGCTTCAGTCAACTGAGCGTGACAACGCGCCAGAGGAAGGAGGTGCTGAAACTATGGCCACCCAGGGCGGGCCGCCGCATCCTCCTCTAGTCGACCCCGAGCCGGAGGAAATCCCGGAGATCGAGCAATTGCTGCGCTCAGAGGCGTCGAGCTTCGAGTTCTTCCAGGCAGTGCGCCTGCTGGGGCTGTTGCACCCGGAGCGCCAACCGGTAGGCGGCTTCGCCAACCCCGACCAGGAGAGCGTTCGCTTCGGTGCGAACCCGGACTACACGTTCCCCGCCAGCCAGATCTCGCAACTGGAGTGGCATGATCAAGATCAGCCGCGGATGTGGGTGAATTTCATGGGGCTGAATGGCCCCAGTGGTCTGCTGCCGCTCTACTATTCGGGGTTGATACGCGAACGGTTGCGCGCTCGCGACACGACCCTGCGCGATTTCTTAGACTTATTCAACCATCGCGCCGTCTCGCTTTTCTATCAGGCCTGGGAGAAATACCGCTTCACGATCGCCTTCGAACGTGGCGAAAGCGACCGGTTCTCGCACCACCTTTTGGACCTCCTGGGACTGGGCACTCCTGGACTCCAGAACCGGCAGCCTCTGCCGGACGAGGGATTACTGTTTTACGCAGGACTGCTGTCCCCGCATTCCCGCTCAGCGACGGCCCTGCGCCAGTTGTTGATGGACTACTTCGACGTGCCGGTCGAAATCGAGCAGTTCGTCGGCGCGTGGCACAAGCTGGATCAGGACACGCAATGCAGGTTCACGGGCTCCGGCGACTACTCCGAGCAACTGGGCTTCGGAGCGGTAGTGGGAGACGAGGTCTGGGACCAACAATCGTGCGTGCGGATCAGGCTGGGTCCGCTGACGCTGGAGCAATACCGCGACTTCCTGCCGGATGGCCGGGCGTACGAGCCACTGCGGGCGTTGACGCGCTATTTCGCCGGGGACGAATTGGATTTCGAGTTGGAACTGGTGTTGAAGAAAGAGGAAGCGCCGCCCTGCAAGCTGGGAGAAGAGGGCAGCGGGGCGACTCAACTGGGCTGGCTGACCTGGGCCTGTTCAGTTCCCCTTCAGCAGGATGCGGAAGGGGCCGTCTTGCGGCTGTAGTCGGGGGCGGAGCGGGCCGCGATCGAGTGTGCAAGTTTTGAGGAGAAACGCATGAGTGTAAATCTTAAATCGCTGATCGGAAAGCTCAACAATCCGACCCGCGGCGCTCTGGAAGCGGCCGCCGGGCTGTGCCTTTCGCGCACACAATACAATGTCGAGATTGAGCATTACCTGCTGAAGCTGATGGATGCGACCGACACCGACGTCGCGCGCATTTTCTTTCGCTTCGGCATCAATCAATCCCGGCTCTCGGCCGAACTGACGCGGAGTCTCGACAAGCTGAAGTCCGGCAATGCGCGCACGCCATCGATAAGCCCGTCCGTGCTGAAGATGATGACCGAGGCATGGACGCTGGGTTCGATCGATTACGGCGCGGGGCAAATCCGCACCGGCTTCACGATTCTGGCATTGACCCAGGACTCGGAACTCTCCCGCGAAATGCGCGAGGTCAGCAAGGAATTCGAGAAGATCGAGGCCGAGGCGCTCAAGAAGGACTTCGTCTCCATCGTCGCCGGCTCGCACGAGGATGAGGTTACAGCCGAGGCTGGCGAGGCGCCCGCAGCGGGGGGCGGTCCGCGTCCCGGCGGCGGCAAGACCGCGAATCTGGATCAATTCACCGTCAACCTGAGCGAGAACGCGAAAAAGGGCAAGCTCGATCCGGTGCTCGGCCGCGACGTCGAGATCCGGCAGATTATCGACATCCTGATGCGGCGTCGCCAGAACAACCCGATTCTGACGGGCGAGGCGGGCGTCGGCAAGACTGCCGTAGTCGAAGGCTTCGCTTTGCGAATCGCCAGCGGCGACGTGCCGCCCGCGCTCAAGAACGTCACCGTCCGCACGCTGGATCTGGCGCTGCTGCAGGCCGGCGCGGGCATCAAGGGCGAGTTTGAGAACCGGCTAAAGGGCCTGATCGAGGAGGTGAAGTCCTCTCCCACCCCGATCATTCTGTTCATCGACGAAGCGCACACGATGATTGGAGCAGGCGGCCAGGCAGGTCAGAACGACGCCGCGAACCTGCTGAAACCGGCACTGGCGCGCGGCGAACTTCGCACCATCGCCGCGACCACCTGGTCCGAGTACAAGAAGTACTTCGAGAAAGACCCCGCCCTGGCACGCCGCTTCCAGGTGGTCAAGGTGGACGAGCCGACGGAAGCCGTTTGCAGCGTCATGATCCGCGGCATCGCCGCCTCGCTGGAGAAGCATCACAAGGTACGCATCCTCGATGACGGCGTGAACGCAGCCGTCCGCTTCTCCCACCGCTACATCGCCGGGCGCCAGCTGCCCGACAAGGCGGTGAGCGTACTCGACACTGCGTGTGCCCGTCTCGCCCTGGGCCAGAACTCGACCCCTCCGGCGATCGAAGACGCAATCCGGCAGTTGGACGACCTGGCGGTGCAGGAGCGCGTTCTGACGCGCGAGACGGCAGCCGGGGCCGACCACTCGGAACGATTGGAAGAGATTAAAACCAAGCGCGCCGGCGTGGAAGCCAACCTGGCCGTGCTCAAGGAGAGGTTCGAGAAAGAGAGCGGACTGGTCAACAAGATCCGCGAACTGCGCACCAGCCTGGAAGAGGGCACCGGCGACGGACTGGAAGCCAAGCGCACGGAACTGGACCAGTTGAACGCGGAGTTGGATGCTTTGCAAGGCGACTCGCCGCTGTTGCGCGTCTGCGTGGATAGCCACATCGTCGGCGAAGTGATCTCCGCCTGGACGGGCATTCCAGTGGGCAAGATGTTGAAAGACGAGGTGCAGACGGTTCTCACCCTGGAGGACCACCTCGGCTCCCGCGTAATCGGCCAACCGCATGCGCTGGAAGCGATCGCCCAGCGCATCCGGACTTCGCGCGCCAGCCTGGAAGATCCCAACAAGCCGATCGGCGTGTTCATGCTGGTGGGGCCCAGCGGCGTCGGCAAGACGGAAACCGCACTCGCGCTGGCGGACCTCATGTATGGCGGCGAACGCAACCTGATCACGATCAACATGTCGGAGTTCCAGGAAGCGCATACCGTCTCCACGCTGAAGGGTTCGCCTCCCGGATACGTGGGTTACGGCGAAGGCGGCGTGCTGACGGAAGCGGTCCGCCGCAGGCCGTACTCGGTCGTGCTGCTGGATGAAGTCGAGAAGGCCCACCCGGACGTCCTGGAGCTGTTCTTCCAGGCCTTCGACAAGGGCCAGATGGAAGACGGCGAAGGTCGCGAAATCGACTTCAAGAACACCATCATCATCCTTACGTCGAACGCGGCCACGGACACGATGATGAAGCTGTGCGCCGACCCGGAGACCATGCCCTTCCCGGAAGGCATCGTGAAGGCGATGAAGCCGGAGCTGGACAAGATCTTCAAGCCAGCCTTCCTCGGGCGCATGGTGATCATCCCGTACTACCCGATCCGCGACGAGGCGCTAAGGCGCATCATCGGGCTGAAGCTCGCCAAGATCCAACGGCGGCTGCACCAGAATCACAAAATCCATCTGATTTGTGAGGACGCACTGACCGAAGAAGTGGCACGGCGCTGCACGGAAGTCGAGAGCGGCGCGCGCAACGTGGACAACGTGCTTACGAACACCCTGCTGCCGGAGATTTCCCGGCAGATCCTAAGCCGTATCGCCGAAGGTCAAAAGCTCGAGGCGATTCACGTCGGCGTTGGCGAAGACGGCAGTTTCCTGTACTCGTGAGCCCTTTCCGAACGGGCCTGCCGGCGGCGTGTGAAGCCCCGGCAGGCTCGTTTCTTATGGGAATCCCACTGAATACGAAAGGAGAATAGAAATGGCTGACAATTACGTTGAAGAGGGCCGCTTCCTGTACTTGGACTCGCCGTCCACAGGGCTCGATCTGATGCTAGTTTCCTTCAAAGGCCACGAGGGGATTTCCGAGTTGTTCTCCTTCCAACTCGAACTCCTGACCGAGAAGGCGGATCTTCACTTTGAGGACATCCTCGGGGCCAGCCTCAGTTTCGGCATCAACGGGGCTGAAGGCGACACGAAACGGCATATAAACGGGATAGTGACGGCCTTTTCCGAACTGCCCCGGCAAAACCGGCTGTATCGGTACAGCGCTGTCGTTTCGCCCGAGATCTGGAAGCTGACGCGAATAAAACGTAGCCGCATCTTCCAGAACAAAAGTGTCGTGGATATTCTGAACGAAGTCCTAACCGGATACTCCGTCGAGTACCAGTTGCAGGGCACGCACAATCCGCGCGTGTATTGCGTTCAGTATCGGGAAACGGACTTCGATTTTATCTCGCGTCTGATGGAAGAGGAGGGGATTTGCTACTTCTTCAGCCACTCGGTGGGCAGCCATAAACTCGTCCTGTCGGATACTCCGTCCGGGCACCAGGATATTCCCGGTGTCGCCAGCATCGTGTACGACCCCGCGGGGGAAGATAATCGCTTTGAACAGCGCATTTCAGACTGGCGGAAGACCCAGCGCTGGGACTCGGGCAAGTACACATTGCGTGATTATTGTTTTCAAGTACCGCAGAAGAATCTGCAAGCATCGCAGGATATACTCGCCACCACACAGGTTGGGGTAGTCACGCACGCGCTCAAGCTCAAGCAGAACGTCGACATCATGCAGGTTTACGACTACCCCGGTGGTTACGCGAAGACTGTCGAGGGCGGGCCCTCGAATGCACTTCAGAAAGTGTTCGAAGACAATGAGGCTGCGGCAAAACGGGGAATCGGGCGAATCGAGACTGCGCAATTCCTGATCCGCGGCGAGAGCGACGTTCACACTTTCATTCCCGGATACCGCTTCTCCCTCGTCAGACATTTCAACGGCGATGGTGCTTACCTGATTACCTCCGTTACCCATGAAGCCGAGGAAGGTTCGTTTGCCTCAGAAGGCGGCGTCGAGGCTACCAGCAGTTACCGCAACATATTTACGTGCATCCCCTTCAGAATCCCATACAGTCCTCAATGCTCCACGCCAAAACCGCAAATGCGCGGGTGCCAGACGGCCTTTGTCGTTGGTCAGGCAGGCGAGGAAATCTACACCGACGAATACGGCAGGATTAAGGTCCAGTTTCATTGGGACCGCGAGGGCACCGCGGACGAGAAGAGTTCCTGCTGGGTACGGGTCGCCAGTTACTGGGCCGGCAAGAAGTGGGGCGCCTTCCATTTGCCAAGAATCGGGCAGGAAGTTCTGGTTGATTTTCTAGAGGGCGACCCGGATCAGCCTATCGTCGTCGGAAGCGTGTACAACGCGGAAAATATGCCGCCGTATTCTCTGCCGGACAACAAAACCCAGAGCACGCTCAAGTCGCGCAGTTCCAAGTCTGGCGGGGCGGACAACTTCAACGAGATCCGGTTTGAAGACAAAATGGGCAGCGAGGAGGTCTACTTCCAGGCCGAGAAGGATCTCAATTCATTAGTGAAGAACGACGAAACTCGCAAGGTTAAGCATGATCGCAAGGTCACCATCGAGCATGACGACTCAAAGGATGTCACGCACGATCTGAAACTCACGGTTGGCAACGACCGCACCACCAAGATCTCGCATGACGACACGGCGACGATCGGGAATGACAGCAAGACGACGATCGCGCACGACGAGACAGCGACGATCGGGCACGATAAGTCCGTCACGGTTGGCGGCAAAAACACCGTCACCATCGCCATGGACAGCAGCGAGACCATCGGCGGCAAGCAGAACGTCACGGTTGCGCAGAATCAGACCGTGACCATTGGCGGGAGCGAATCGCATACGGCCGTATCGCGAACCACGACAATCATGGGCGCGGACTCCACCACGGTCGCGGCCACTGTAACCATTACTGCAGCAGGTGGCCTCACTATCACGTCTGGAGGACCAGTCTCGATTACCGCCCCGATGATTACTCTGACGGCCCCCGTGGTGCAGGCTGCCGGCGTAATCCAGTGCACGACGCTGATCGCCGCTGCTGGCGTCGTGTCGCCCATGTACACACCCGGTGCGGGGAACATCTTCTAAGGCCGGGCTATTATGGACACCGGGCAACCCATTCGGGAACAGCCAGCGCAGGATCAGCGAGCGGAACCGGAACGGGTCTTGGCGGCCCTGGCCGGACTGCTGAATCCGGAGGTCGATCCGGTTCCGCATCTGGCCGCGATCTCGACCTGCCTGGATCATGCGGATGAGCCAGTCCGCCTGCTGGCGGCAGTCGTTCTGGGACGACTGGGCGCGGACGCCGTACCGGCGTTGATCCATGGACTGCACCCGGAGCAACCCACAGCGGTCCGCACGGTCGCCGCACTGGGGCTGGCGTCCCTGGGTCCGGCGGCAGCCGGCGGAGTCCGGGAGTTGTGCCGCTGCCTCACCTCGCCCGTGGATGGATTGCGCAACGCGGCCTCGGTCGCATTGGGCAAGATTGGCGCGCCGGCCGCTCCGTCTTTGGAGTTGATGTTACGCTTCTCGGATCCGGGCACTCTTTCCGCGGCGGTGGCTGCACTGGCAATGATCGGCCCGCCCGCGGCGCAGACCGTACCGGGCGTCGAAGCGCTGGCAGCGCGCGCACCGCTGCCGCTCCAATTGGCCTGTGCCTCCGCCCTGGCTCAGATCAGCGGCGACGCCGGGCGCGGTTTGCCAGTACTTCTCGGTGCTCTCTCGAACCCGGACCCCGCGAATCGCAGGATCGCGCTGGATCGCATTGGTGAACTGCAGGCTGCTGGAGGACCCGCGGCGCCCTACCTGCTGCATTCACTGGGCGACCCGGATGCGCCCGTGCGGGCGGCGGCGGCGCTGGCCATCGCGCGCACGCGCGTCCCAGCCGCGCATAGTCTTCCGTCGCTCGTCCAGTTGCTTGAGGATCCAGTCCCAGAAGTGCGTGTGCACGCGGCTATCGCGCTCTCGGGGTTGGGCCGCGAGGCCGCGCAAGCACTGCCCTATTTGCGCGCTCATGCGCAGGACCCCGATCCAGGCGTCGCCTCAGCCGCCAACGCCGCCGTGGAGACGATAGAAAAGGCGGGGCAGGACTCGACAGCCGCGAGCTTTTTGAATACTCTTGACTAAATGTCCGTTTGAACGGAGGAGAATATGGCCTTCTGTACCAATTGCGGCACGCAAACTGACGCCGCCTTCTGCACGAAATGTGGACAGCCAGTTGGAGCCCCGTCTCCTGGTGCTTCCGCACCTGCCTTCCAGCCCACGCCAACATCCGCCGCTCCGCCAGTCGCTCCCGCTCCGCGCAAAACCAGCCCGCTGCTTTGGATTCTGGGTGGAGTAGTCGGCCTCATCGTGCTGGTCGGGATTCTGATCATCGGCGCGGGTCTGTTCGTGGCTCACAAGGTGAAGGACGCCGGGTTCGATTCGGCCCTGGCGCAGAAGAACCCGGCCTTGGCCGCAGCCAAAGTGATGGCCTCGCTGAACCCGGATATCGAGATTGTGAAGATCGACGAAGACCGGGGTGTGCTCACGATCAAGGACAAGAAGTCGGGCAAAGTCATCACGATGAACGCCGAAGACTTCAAGAACGGCAAGATGAGCATCTCGGACGAGAGCACCGGCGGGAAGGTCTCTTTTGGCGGTAACGGCGCGAGCCAGCTTCCAACCTGGGTGCCGTCTTATCCTGGCTCGAAACCCGAGGGCACGTTCTCCGCAACCGACGACGCCAGCGAGGGGGGCATGGCGCATTTCAAGACCAGCGACGCGGGGTCGAAGGTCATCACCTTCTACCAGGACGCGTTGAAGGGTGCCGGCTTCAAAATCACGTCAACCTTCTCCGGCGATTCGGGCGATTCCAAAGGCGGCCTGGTGACGGCAGAGGACTCGGCCAACCGGCGCACGGTGATGGTGACGGTCAGTTCCGCCGGTAGCGAAGGCACGGACGTCGCGCTTACCTACAGCACGAAGAAGTAAATCCAGCTTGCGGCAGGCGCGAGGCGCTGTGGGGCGCTGGTCCGGGATTGGACCTCGGACGATGCCTATCCGCCTGTCCGTCGAGTTGCTAGTATTATTACCATCGTTCAGGAGGAAGATCATGAAGAGCTATATTCGCGCGGCAAGCTTGCTTGCGCTCCCACTTTTTCTACTCAAGGCCGATTTCAGCTACGACCAGACCTCGAAGATGACTGGCGGCGCAATGGCCGGCATGATGAAGATGGCTGGCGCCTTTTCGAAAGACGCCAGGAAGGCCGGCGAAGCGAACGTCTCGACCATCGCTGTGAAGGGTAACCGGATGGTGCACGGCACTTCTGACACGGCCGAGATTATCGATCTGGACGCCGAGACCATCACGCGGGTCAATTTCTCCGCCAAGACCTATTCCGTAATGACCTTCGCGCAAATGAAGCAAATGATGGACGACGCAGCCAAACAGATGCAGGCGCACCAGAAGGAAGGCCAGGGCGACATGCAGTTCGAGGTGTCATTGAAGGACACCGGCGCCAAGAGAATGATCGCCGGCCTGGACACGCACGAAGTTGTGATGACCATGAAGCTGAAGGGCAAGGACGAGAAGAGTGGCGCCAAAGGCTCCATGGATGTGGTCACCGACATGTGGCTGGCCCCGAAGGTGCCGGGTTACGGCGAAGTTCAGGCCTTTTACAAGCGCATGGGCGAGAAGCTGAGTTGGAACCCTGGAGGAAATCCGATGATGGGCAGCCGCCCCGAGATGGCCAAGGCCATGGAGGAGATGGCGAAAGAGGGTTCCAAGATGGATGGCATGCCGGTTCTTCAAATCGTCAAGACGGGCAGTTCGGTGGAGGGCGCGCCTGCGGAGAACGGCAATTCCACTCAGGCGCAGCCGGCTCAATCGACGTCCCAGGCGCCTACGGCACAGTCGTCTGACCAGCCCACATCTCTTACGGGCGCTCTCGGTGGGGCGCTGGCCGGGCGCTTCGGGCTCGGCCGGAAAAAGAAGCCGCAGTCGGACGACTCGCAGTCCGCGTCGTCCTCTCAACCTCAGCCTCAATCCCAGGGCCAGGCTTCCAGCGGTTCCGCCAGTTTGATGGAGATGACGATGGAGATGTCCAACTTCTCATCCGCCTCAGTGGACGGATCGAAGCTGGAAGTGCCCGCTGGATTCTCGAAGGTTGAAGGGGACCTTGCGTCCCCGCGCGGGAAACACTCGCGCTAAGCGCCTGTACTATCCTGAACTGCCAGCAAAGCAGCTTGACAACCACTAGGTGGGGGCACGGTCCTGAGAACGTGCCCCGCCTATCACGAAGTCCGCTGAGTCGTTTAGCCTTCGGCTTGCTTCTGCGCAATCGGCCCGATCACCGGCAACACCAGGGGCGTGTTGTTGTAGGCCTTGAACATGAGCACCAGCCAGAGCAGGAACCCGCCTAGTCCGATCACAAGCCAGACAAGCGAAGTCAAGATCGCGAAGAGCGCGCCTAGCAGGTGGTACCCCATGGCTCCGAGCACGATACCAAAACCGTAGTGCAAAATGATCCAGGCCACGTTAAAGAAAATCGACTGAAAGGCGTGGAAACGGATCGTTTTGTTCTGGTTGTAAGGTGCCAAAACCAGAAACAGAATGCCTGTTATCAGTCCCAGCGCATAACACAGTGCGCCAGCTACGTTATCCTGGAGCCCGGCCGCCGAAGGCGAAAGCCCAGGTGCAAACTGTGGCCCTCCAACCGGTGCCTGTCCCGGGCTGCCGGCAGCCCCCGCGGCAGTCCCGCACTTAGGGCAGAAAGCGCCCGTAACTTCAGTCCCGCAATTCCCACAAAATGCCATTTTGCGTCTCCTCTCCTGACATCCATCCAATCCTGAATCCCATCGCAGCAATCAATCTCAGGTCCAGCCAGCGCGCGTGCCGCTCCAAGCCGAAGGGACGACAGGGCGTTCCCACTGCGCGGCGACTGGGGTTCTGCAAAAACTTCCGCAAATTCACCCGTGCCTAGCCGAAATCGATCTGACCAGCCATCGGACGAATCTCTCGATGATGCCACACACCCGCACTCGCGAAATGCGAGTGCGGGCAAAATTCAAAACTTGCTCCGGAATGAATCTCAGTATATATGCGCAGAGGCTGCACGGCTGAGTTTCTTGCAAGCTCCCATTTGGAATCGGGCATCCAGCGTCTTGTCGCGGCGGCATCCCGGCGGGTCACGCTCCCCGGATGTGCGTGTCCCGGAGTTCCATCATTTCGCCACGCAGGAACGGCGGCACCTGCCAACAACCGGTAGTTCTGGACTGAGCATGGCCGAGTCGCGGTCTGCCGGACCAACTATAGTGGGCAGAGTATGATGCGAGAACTTGGGAACAGACAGATTTGCATGCTGTCGTTTTGCCTGCTGGCTTTCTACCAACTGCCGGCACAGGCGGAGAAGCCGGCTTACGATGCGGTGAATCCGTTTATCGGGACGGGCGAGGACGGGCATACGTTCCCGGGCGCGGCCGTGCCTTTCGGCATGGTGCAGCTCAGCCCCGACACACAGATTCGCCCGTTCAAACAGAGCTACAAGTGGGCCGCGGGTTACCGCTACGAAGACCACTCGATACTGGGGTTCTCGCATACTCATTTTTCCGGGACGGGCCATTCGGATCTTGGAGACGTGCTGATTCAACCGATCAGCGGCGAGGTGCGGCTCGAACCCGGCGAACCTGGCACGGGTTATGCTTCGCGCTTTCGTCACGAAACGGAGCAAGCTCAGCCGGGCTACTATGCCGTGACGCTGGATGAATACCGCGTACGTGCGGAATTGAGCGCGACCGAGCGTGTCGGCGTGCATCGCTACAGCTTCGCCGCCGGCCAAGAAGCGAGCCTACTGATCGATCTGCGGTCGTCAATCTACAACTATCCAGGCAAGGTTCTGTGGTCGCGGATCCGGCTGCGGACCGACGGCACGATCACCGGGATGCGGGAGACGCGTGGCTGGGCGCCTGGCCGGCAGCTCTATTTCGCGCTGCGCTGCTCACAACCACTAAGCGGCCATGAGTTCCTCGATCGAGAACCCGTGCCGCAGGAGTACAAGGGATTCCCACCGCCCGGCGCCGGGTCCGCTGACGTCCCGTCCATAGAAGGGCGCGGCTTGATTGCGGTGCTGCATTTCGGCCGGATCGGCAGGCCATTGGTAGTGAAGGTCGCGCTGTCCCCGGTCAGCGAGGACCACGCTATCGCCAACCTCGACTCCGAGGTTCCAGGCTTCGATTTCGACGCTGTCCGGGCGAGCGCCCGGCGGAGTTGGGAGCGGCAACTAGCCCGGATGAACATCCGTGCGACAGAGCCGATGCGGGAGAATCTCTACACCGCGCTGTACCACGCATTGATGGCGCCCACCACATCCATGGACATCGATGGCAGCTATCGCGGTCCCGACAACCAGGTGCATAAGGCCGTCGGATTCCATTTCGTCTCGACCTTCTCGCTGTGGGACACCTACCGTGCCGAACAACCCTTGATGACCCTGCTTCAGCCCGAGAGCCGCACGGTTGACGTCATCCGCTCATTGCTGGAATCGCGCCGTTACAGCCCATTTGGGATTCTGCCGGTCTGGCAGCTTCAAGGCCTCGAGACCTGGTGCATGATCGGGTATCACGCCGTGCCTGAAATTGCCGACGCCTATATGAAGGGCATTCGCGGCTACGACGCGGGCGAGGCGCTGAGCGCGATGGTCGCCAGCGCCCGCTATGCTCCCTACGGCCATCTCGCCGACTACATGCAGCTCGGCTATGTGCCCGTTGATCGGGACGCCGAGGGAGCCTCGAAGACAGTCGAGTATGCGTTTGACGATTGGGCGATTGCGCGCGTCGCACAGGCGATGGGACGCAAGGACATCGCCTCAGAGTTTGAAAAACGCTCGTCGAACTGGCGCAATGTCTTCGACAGCAAGGCGGGTTTCATACGCCCGCGGCTCAGCAACGGTAGCTACCGTGAACCGTTCGACCCCGAGCGGAGCGGCGTCGATAGCGGATTCACCGAGGGCAACGCGTGGCAATACTCGTGGTATCAACCGCATGACGAAGGCGGATTGGTGCGCGCTCTCGGGGGCGACGCGCAGCTGGTGGCCAAACTGGATGCGACGTTCGACGCCATCGTCGATCCAAAGAAGTACGCCGACGTGGAAGACATTGCCGGGATGATCGGCCAGTACATTCACGGGAACGAACCCAGCCACCATTTGGCGTACCTGTACAACTACGCGGGGGCTCCATGGCGCACGCAGGAGCGGCTCAAGCAGATCGTCGATACGCAATACAAACCGTCGCCCGAGGGATTGGCCGGCAACGACGATCTGGGCCAGATGTCGGCCTGGCTGCTGTTCACAGCGATGGGCTTCTATCCCGTCGCGCCGGCTTCGAATGAATACGTGATTGGGCGTCCTTTCGCCGACGAGATCACTTTAACTCTGCCCAACGGCAAGCTCTTCCACATTGTGGCGGAGCAGTTGAGCGATACGAATCCGTATGTCGGCAGCGTGCGGCTGAATGGCCGCCCGCTGAAACGCGGCTTCTTACGGCACGAAGAGATACTCGGTGGCGGCGAACTGCGCTTCGTGATGAGTTCACAACCGGACAAGAGTTGGGCAACGCTGCCAAACGCCCGTCCGTTCTCGCTGACGCCTTACCGGTAGGTCGAGACGCGTTCAAGCGAGCTTCCAGGGTTTCCGATAGCGCCGGGTGGCTAAGCGCTGGGCCTCGGAATCCCCGGTGATCCGCTCTTTTGTGTCATCCCAGCGCAACCGCCGTCCGGTCCGGTAGGCGATGGTTCCCAGCAGCGCGCCTTTCGTCAGGCGGTGCGCGTAGTCGACGTTGCAGGTGGTCAACTGGCGCGATTTGATGGAATCAAGAAACTCACGAAGGTGCCCGGGCGAGTCGGGGATGGTCCGTGGCGGCCTCTGGAAATCGGTCACGGGTTTGCCTTTCACGAACAACTGGTGAGTGGTGTAATCCACCAGCAGCGTGCCCTCACTCCCTTGGAACAAGCAGCCGATATTGTGGTTTTCAAAGCCCGGGAATCCTCTGGGGCCAACAGTCCAGGTCAGCATAGGCCCGCCCGGGTACTCGTAGACGACCTCCATCTGATTAGGGGTCTCGGCGTTGTCGTCCAGGTTGCGATTGCCCAGTGTGACCACGCTGGTAGGGGCCTGCAACTCCAGTGCCCAGTAGGCCACGTCAGTGATATGACACCAGAAATCGGTGAATACGCCGCCTGAGTAGTCCCAGAAGTAGCGGAAGGTAAAATGCGAACGATTGGGGTTGTAGGACCGTTTAGGAGCGGGCCCAAGCCAAAAGTCGTAGTCGAGTTCCTTGGGCGGCGTCCCGTCGGCCGGCCGGACAAGTCCCTTGTCCTCCGACTGAATCCAGCAGGAGACACGGTCGATCTTCCCCAGTATGCCCGAACGCACGAGTTCCACCGCGCGGCGGTAATTGGGGTAGTCGTTGTGGATGTGATTGCCGAGTTGAGTGATGCGCTGGTTCGCCGCGGCGGCGGCCACCATGGCGCGCCCTTCGCCGATCGAATAGCACAGCGGCTTCTCGCAAAACACGTCCTTTCCGGCCTTGCACGCCAGGATGGTGGGCAGCGCGTGCCAGTGGTCAGGTGTGGCGACGCACACGGCATCCACGTCTTTCTGCTCCAGCAGTTTGCGAAAGTCGCCGAACGTGGGCGGGCGCTTGCCGCGCGTCTGCTCCACCAGGCCGGCAGCGTGTCGAAGATGCGCTTCGTCCACATCGCATAACGCCGTGACGTTCACGTCGGGGTGCTTCATGAACTGCTCCAGCCGGCCGCTACCCATGCCGCCAAGGCCGATGAAGCCCATGTTGATGCGCTCGCTCGGCGCGGCGTTGGCTTGGGCTCGCAAGTTGCGGCCGGCAAGACCGAGGGCGGCGGCTCCCGCGGCTGTCTCGATTAGAAACTCACGTCTGTTTGGTTGCATTGTCAGGCCCGTTCGATAATGCTCTTGAGTGGTTCTCGGTGCGCCATCAAATCATACCTCCAACCGCCGCTCTGGGACCCGAGCCCCCCTCGAATTGAAGATGTCCCCTAGCTAGTTGATTTGAGTTGTCGTCGAGGTCCGCCCGGACCGGGGCGGGGTGGCAGGTGGAATCGCGCCCTCTGGTAGAGTCGATACTAATGAGATACCTGATCCTCCTAGCCACCCTCACCACCCTGAGCGCGCAGCAGCCGCCCGCCTCCGCGGGCGACGATACTCGCGGGTATAACGACACTCCCCAGATCATCGGCCAAAAATGGAAAGTTCACGACATGTCGCGTCCTCGACCGGCGAAGGTAACGCCGGGTGCGCCGGTTTCGAGCGTCGCACCGCCTTCCGACGCGATCGTTCTGTTCGACGGAAAGGACCTCTCTCAATGGGTGACCCAGGGGCACGGGGGCACGACGAAAGCGCCGACGTGGAAACTGGGCGACGGATATATGGAAATCGCTCCGCGCACTGGGAAGCTCGTCACCAAGCAGAGCTTTGGCGATTGCCAGCTACACGTAGAGTGGATGATTCCGGAAAGCGCCACCGGTAAAGGACAAGGGCGCGGGAACAGCGGCATTGAGTTGATGACGCGCTACGAAATCCAAGTGCTCGAGTCCAACGAGAATCTCACTTACGCGGATGGCGGAGCCGGAGCGATTTACGGCGTTTGGCCTCCACTGGTGAATCCGGCGCGTCCGCAGGGTCAGTGGAACGTGTACGACATCTTCTTTGAAGCCCCGCATTTCGAGGGCAGCAAGGTCGTCAAACCCGCGCACATAACCGTCGTGTTCAACGGTGTTCTGGTGCAGAACTACAAGGAATTCCTCGGCACAACGACCTGGAGGCAGAATGGCGTGTACGAACCGCATCCACCCGAGCAACCGTTGAGCCTGCAGGACCACGACCAGCCAGTGCGGTATCGCAACATCTGGATTCGCAGGGTCAAGGAATCGAACTGAGCGCTTCGGCATCGCCCCGCTGCGGCAACTGCCCCGAGTCGCCGCAGCGGGGCGATGCACTGTAAGTCGTGATCGCATCCCTGGTTCAGCGCGAGTTTGCAGCTTGCTTGACGTACTCGTCCATCCAGGCGTCCACAACGTCGGTCTGCTCTTTCACCTGCCAGTGGCCGGTTTCGAGCGCGAGCACCAATTGCTTGGGCGCCGTGATCAGGTTGTACGCGGCGTAAGCCGTGGTCGGCGGACAGGTCTCGTCGTTGAAGCCCCAGGAGTAAATCCCTGGCGTCTTGATGCGGCGGGCGAAGTTGACGACATCGTAGTAGGCGGCGCTCTCCAGTTTCTCCTTCGTCCGGTGGGAGCCGTCGCCCTCCGCTTTGAACATGTGCGGCCATCCACCGGTGCGCCCCTGCACGTACCCGGGCAGGTCGGAAAGCGCCGGGTAGTACGCCGCGAGACGCTTGACCCGCGGATCAAGCGCGGCAGTCACAATCGACAGCGCGCCGCCCTGACTTCCGCCGGTAACCAGCAGGTCCGCGCCGTTCCAATTGGGCAGCGACGTGAGATAGTCGTTGGCGCGAACGCACCCGAGATAGACCCGGCGATAGTAATACCGGTCGCGCGATTCCAGTCCATTGAGCCAGTAATTGGCGAGTGCTCCGCTGCCGAGCAGGCTATAGATGCGTGCGTCCATGTTGGGCGGGATCCCATGAATTCCGATACTCAGCGTGATGGCGCCCAGTTCAGCCTGACGCAGCATTGCATGGCTGGGCGACACGCCAGCCCCGGGTACGCCCAGAACCGCAGGGTACTTCCCTGGAGCTTTTGGTTCGCACAGAATTCCGAACATACGCGACGCTGCGCCGTCTCGCGCACCCACATTCTGAAAGCTGACCTCGTACACGTTTACGGTGGAAGTCGAAAGATCCGGGAGCAGTTTGCGCTCCGCGTCGATAGGGACCTTCGACAGTGCCTCCTTGCCGCTGGCCCAGAAAGCGTCGAAGTCCGAGGGATCCCCCACTGCGGGCTGGATACGCTCCGGTGCGAAGCCCGCTGTCGCAATTCCTCTATAACTGCGGCCGCCCTCTTCCACCGTGGCGATGCAGCGCAGGAAGCCCGGCTCATTGAGCGTTCCGCCATCCACCTGCAGGCCGTCTGCATTTAGAATCACGGTCTGGGTTACCGTCGGCGGCATCATCTCCAAGCCGATCGAGTAGGTCAACTTCAGATTGCCCAGCGTGTTGCCATCGCGCACGGCACGAATGATGAACCTCGCCTTCTCGCCAGGAGCATAAGTCCAGTTGGGATGATCCGGAGCCACCAGCACCTGGATACGGCCCACATGGGATTGCGCCAGAGCAGCGAGGGAAAACAGAATCAGCAGAGCTAACGCGCGGCATGCATTGCGGTGATTCGTCACGAACAACTCCTTGGAACAATAGGACGCTTCTCGATTGCGGTGCGCGATCGATAGGTGCCAGCGGGTTGCCGCCGGAGCGCCCGGTTGGGAACCCTCCGTTCGTTACGTACGCTCCAGCAGGCACAACCAGCGGCCCCGGACGGAGGAACGTCGCTACAAGTCGAACTCACACCCGTCGCTGCCAGCTTATCATCGCAAGGAACGTCTAACCTGCAACTCGGCACTGCGCCGCGTTAGCCTCGTGCGCGGCACCAGCGTACAATCCCGCTATGCTTTACGCGAACACAGCGGCTTCTCTACGATGCCGCTTCAAACAAGGACCGTCGTGCGAGAGAACGAGTTGTCCGTGCAGTGGCCCATGGAAACCCGTGCCGAATCAGGCAACTGCGAATCTCCGGGCTGCCGCAGGTGCTTCGGGAGGTGGTGGCTGAAGGCAGCCACCCCGTGGCAAGCATCTGGGGCGGAGTCATCATCATGCAGGATGCGTTTTACGACGAAACCCGCCGTCGCGGCCTGCTGGTGCGCAAAGATCAGATGCGCGGTTCGTTCCCCGTCTGTTGGCCCAAAAGAGATCCCGGATTCCGCTTGTGGACAAAGACCTCTTCTTGGCCAACATGCGCGACGTCGTGCTTCGTCTGCGCGGCAGGACGTCGCTGTTGCTTTGGTGTGGTACCAACGAGCGCATCGAACAGAACGGCATGGTGCGGGCGTTGCAGGAACAACTTCTGCCCGAACTCGATCCGGTGCGTCCGTGGGTTTCGAGTTCAAGCAGGGAGCCGCCCTGGCGCGCGAGCCGCTGGGCATGCGCAGCTTCGGCCCCGACGACATTCAAGACTCGCGCTCCTACTTCGACCAATACGCGCACTCATCGGACTTGCTGTCAAGAACGAACTGGGACTCGAACGCGCCCCGAGCTAAAGCAGCATATTCCCCGCCCGGACGATCCAGCCAAGGCCGGTGCGCAGTGGAACCGGGCGCTGCTCAATCGTGGCTTCCCGGATGTGAGGATGCTGCGTCGCATCAACGAACGCACCGGCTCCTCCGCCGGTGTTGCGGACTTTGTAGGCATGCTCGCGTCATCGCTAGCCCGGCTGGTCGGTCAGTGCGGCCGAAGCGCCTCGTGCCGATGTGGATGTTGCGGGCGTTTCGGCGGATGGTGTTCGGTGAACTCCTGCGTGACCGCGGGCAACGTTGCTGCTACCGGGCGCGGGTGCGGACCTTGCGTTTTGGGTGGAATCAGCAAGGCCGACTGGCCCGCGGTTGCTGATTAACGCCGACAACAGCAAGAGGATTCTGGTTTCCGTGCAATTGGCTCCCGAAGGCCATGGTTCATGCCTTTGACTGATAGTAGACGCTGCGCAGATAGCGCTTTGATTCGAACTTGGGGCAAACCGTGCTGAGCGATTCCATGGCACCCACGACCAGGCAACCATCGCGCTCCAGGCTTCTCTCGAGGCGCACGAACAGTGAACCCCGATCCCGCTCCGTGAAGTAGATCGCGACATTACGACAGAACACGATATCGAACTTCCCAAGCGAGGTGAAGTCGTCCATCAGGTTGAAGGTCTTAAAGGACACCATTGCCCGGATCTCGTCGCGAATTCGCCAACCACCGTCGGTAGGTGCGAAGTACCTATCCCGAACTTCGCTGCCCAAACCTCGTCCGACCTCGACCGGTCCGAACACACCCTTGCTGGCCCGTGCAACGGCTTGGTTGGAAATATCGGTGGCCAGTAGCCTGACTCCGTAGCGGTCCGGATCGCCGAGCAGTTCCTTCAGGATTATGGCAATGCTGTAGATCTCCTGACCGGTCGAGCAGGCGGCGCTCCAAATGCGGATAGGTAGAGTACCGTGGGAACGGGCTCGGCGATCTATCAAATCCGGGAGTATCTTGTGACGGAGCATCTCGAAAGGCGCGGTGTCACGGAAGAACAGAGTCTCTCCAGTGGTGATGGCGTCGATGACGCGGCGCTTCAGCGCACCGCTCAAATCAGAATTCACAAGCAGCAGCAACTGGTTGAAACTGCTGGCCCCTGTCTCATCGAGTAGACCGCTCAATCGGCCTTCGATCAAGTACCCCTTGGAATCGTCCAGCGATACGGCGCAGATTGAGTGAATGTACTTGGAGACGGCTCTGAGTTCTTCTGGCAACAGTTTGATCACGCGGCCGCCCCTCGAAGAGCACGGAGGGTGGCGAAGTAGCTCAGATCAAGCGACTCAGTCGATTCGGCTACCCCCGCCAGGATGACTTTGGGGGGGCTTCCGGACACAGCGCGGATTGCCTCGACCTTGGCAATCGAGAAGCATCGCCCTGAGTTGAGCATGCGGAGCCCTGGTGTGCCGCAGTGCCCTCTTCCGCTAACGATAGCGGCGGAGGAGGAGGGGGCCGAACGGAACAGCCGCTCCGTAGAAGGGGCGCAGAGGTTCCCAGGTGCTTCATCTGTGATGCTTGCGATTGTCTCGCCAAATTGCCAGGAGTCCACCTTCATTTGGCGGCCAACTGGGCGAATTTGTGCGCAATCCGTGTGTGTGGTTTCCCCGTCTTCAGCTTCTTCAAAGGCGTGTGGCTCTTACCCGCAAGGCTTTTGGGCCAAGACTGTTCGAACGGCACAGGCATATGCTGGACGACGCAGCGCGGTGCACCAAACCCATCAGCCGGCGCGGGTGACAATCCGATGAATCCCGCTGTCCCACCTGAGCACGCGCCAATCGACGCCGGCAGAGACCCTGTTCGCTGAAACTCCCGGGCTGCTCGTTCAGGCACGCCAAGAGCCAGCCTCGGCAGCAGCACGATGACTCCAGGAGACTGTCCACAGGAGGGAATCGGCGGGATCCTTCGGATTCCCATTTTCAGTTCGAAGATCCTCATGAGTGGAATCAATTGCAAGGGCTGGAGTGTCAGATTCTGGAATCCAACACACCCCTCAGGTCTGGTCAAGAAACTGAAAGCACCCTGCACAACTCCGTGAATTGTCAGAGGCCAGCTCCTAGAATTGAGTGCACCGAGCACAATTGGGTCGTGAGGGAAGTCCTGGTGGCCCATCGCTTCCAGCACTTCGATGTTCTTCACCTCGGGTGCTTCTATTCCGAGCGTGGTCAGTTCCCGCCCCAACGCGCCCATTCGGACCGGCAGCAGTGTTTCATTAGCGGTCGCACCCGCGACCTCAACGCCTGGTATCCCGGCCTGCACTCTGGAAATGGCACGCCACAATACAACCGTATCGTCAAGCACCAAGACCCGCATTCCCATGGCACTGCTCCCGGTTCAAATAGGGTCACTGAACGCCTTCGCCCAGGATCTGGGAGGGGTCGAGAACCGTGATCACCCGGTCCAGGACCCGGCAGACACCCTGGAAGAACCGGGCTTGGCCGCACGGTACATTAGCTGGCGGCACCTGCCATTGGTCGCGCTCGACTTCAACCACTTCGTCTACTCGGTCCACGAGCAGTCCGATGAATTCGTTCCGATCCTCGATGATGAAGATCCGGCTATCTCCACTCGTAACGGCTTGCGTGAACCCGAGGCGCATTCCAAGGTCGAGTATTGTCACGATTTTGCCGCGGAGGTTGACAATCCCGGTAACTTCCTTGGGGGAGTGGCTTACAACAGTCAAGGCTCCAACTCGGATCACCTCCTGGATTCCAGCCGCGTCCAGTCCGTAAACCGAGTCGCGGACGAAGAATGTCGTCAGCAGCACTGTCTGCCCGGACGTGGTTGTCGCTGTTTGGAGCATGGTAACTTCGCGCTTTCTCGAATTGGAACTTAGCCGCTGCGAACTGTGGTCGTGCCGCTAGCGGGAGAATAGCGTCGGCTCCAGTTCGAACGCTGGCGCCGCCCTAGGCCGTCTAGTTGACAGTAATCTCGAGTTCCGCGAATCCTGACACGATCTCTCGGCTAGCCCGAGTCATCCCGGCACTCCAAGGTTGGCGTCGTGAATGCGGACTACTCCCCGCCCCAACTCCTCACCGCGTCCATCAAGGCAGTAGATGCCCTGCTGAAATCGCCTGAGAGGCTAAGCGCCTTCTCCGCCGCTGCCTGATGGCCTGAGACCGCAAGCTCAGCCACCTTGGACGCCTCATCGTGGAACTTGGCGTGGAGGGTCTTCACATTGCGGTAGTGCCCAGTTTGCTTTTCTGCGGCCGACAGTTCCGCGCCGTAGAGCCACTTCCCGAACTGGCACTGGTTGTCAGCCTTGACGGTACCGACTGGCACGTCGAGCGTACCGCTGGCACTAGCGGTCTTTAGCCTCCCCCTCCAGGCGGAGTGCGTGCTGATTGCCTTTTGGAACACAGCGATATCCAAACTTGAAGAGTGAGCGGCTATGCTGCGCGCCTTCACATCCGAATCTTGGCTTGAAATTCGGAATCGCGATGCCGTCATTTGGAGTTGTTCGGCTACCTGGGAGAGCTCGATAGCACTGGTGCGAACCTGATCGCTCCCCTCGGCCATTTGCCTGGCCGCCTGGTCAACACCGGCGATCTCCTTGGCGATCTCCTGAGTGGCCTGGGCGCTCTCGGAAACTCGCATGTTGGCATCCCGCACGCCAGTGGACGCCTCGCCTATGTTACTGGCGATAATCTTGGTCACTGTGGCCTGCTCCTCGATGGCAGCGGCAATCGTGGACACGATCTCGCTGACCTCGTGAATCACGTTCGAGACCTTCTCGATCTCGGCAATGCCACCGGCCGAGGAGGTCTGCACGCCCGCAATCCTGGCCTTGATGTCTTCCGTGGCCGCAGCCGTCTGCTGGGCCAGTTCCTTGATTTCGTTTGCCACCACGGCGAAGCCTTTGCCGGCGGAGCCTGCGCGTGCCGCTTCGATAGTTGCGTTTAGCGCCAGCAAGTTGGTTTGCGACGAGATCTCCGTAATCGTCTCCGTGACTTTTCCGATCTCCCGAGCGGCCTGTCCAAGTTGATTCATCTGCTCACTGATACGGAGCGCCTGGCGCGTCGCTGCTTCCGTGATGCGGCGCGCCTTCTCCGAATTCTTGGCGATTTCGCCAATCGTGGCAGTCATCTGTTCGGTGGCCGAAGCGACGCTCTCCAGATTGGCACTCGTCTGTTCCATCCCTGCCGCAACCGAGACGACATTGGCCGTCATTTGCTCGGCCGCCGCCGCCACCGTGTGGGCCTTTGTGGAGGCCTCGCTCGCCCCTTCCGACATCTGGCCTGAATTGGCGGATAGTTCCGTCGATGAGGAAGACACGACTTGAATGCCGGCCGTGAGGTCCCGCAGGACATCCCGCAGGCTGCCCGACATGGTCTGCATGGCCCTGGACAGCAATCCGATTTCATCGCCGCGCTCCAACTCCCCGTCTGAGATGTCGTGAGTCAGATCCCCGCCAGCGATTTGATCCAGTTGGCTGACGGCGATTCCCAATGGCCCGGCGATGCGCCGTGCTGTGAGCCCGTTCAGGAATACTGAGAAGAGAAGGGACAGCACGGTTAGCGCAATCAGCCACAGTTTCACCCGGGAAACACTGGACTGCTCTTCCTGCTGGAAAAAGCCCAGGCGCTTCTGCCGGTACTCCTTGTAAGTGGCAACAGCTGAATTCACATCAGCGAACCGGGCCACAGCCTGTCCCATGACAGCCGCAGCATCGACATGCTGGCCCAACTGAACTGACTGCGCAATCCGGCCGTTGTACTCGCGCCAGGGGACGACCGCGGATTTTATTTTGCCCAATAAGCCCCGGTCTTCGTCCGTGGTTGCGCCTGCTTCCAGGCTCTCGAGAGCACTTGAATACTCTTTGCGCAGAGATGCCACCCGGTCCAGGTCCTTACCCACCTGTTTGGAGAAGGGTAGGCCGCCCATACGCATCGCAAGCTCCGACAGCTTGGAATCGATCTGCTCTGCAAGGTTTAGTTTATGGGCGCGCTTCTGCGTTTCGAGGGCTGCCGATGTCGCATCGCTCAACGCCCAGAACGCGACGCCCGCTACGCCGGCGAGTTGGAGAACACTGGCCGCCGAAAGGAGCGCCAACTTCTTCCCGATTCTCAAGTTCGCAAATGTACTCATTGTCATTCCTTATCTCGTGGCGTCTGGCATTCAAGCGAGGCAGGATCTTTGCTTCTCCTGCCTATCGCATTACGAATGCTCTCCATCAGCTCTTCTTTGTTGAGCTTGACCTGATACTCATCCACGCCTGCGGCCATACCACGAGCGATTTCCTCGTCACCCGCCAGCGAAGAGAGCGCAATGATCGGAAGCGTGGCAAAACGCCTGTCGGCACGAATCTTCCGGGTGAGGGCGAGGCCGTCCATGCGTGGCATCTCGATATCGGTCGCGACCATGTCCACCTCGCCGGAATGTCGGTCCAGAAGTTCCCAGGCGGCTTGCCCGTCTTCAGCGGCTAGCACTCGACAACCGATGGCCTCGACTAGTCGTTGAATCTGGCCGCGAAAGAAGTCCGAATCGTCAGCCACCAACACCGTCGGCACCATCCCCGAAGAACTAGCTCGGGTGGGCGCCCGTTCTTCCAGGCAGACGATCTCAGGTTGCGCGGCATCAGCAAGTTCGAAGATGTCGAGGAACAGGAGCGTGCGTCCCTTGAGCACTGCCGAGCCAGCGATGCCACGCTGTCTGAAGGTTACCGTATCAATCTCGAGTGTGGCCTCAACCATATCCAGTGGTTCGGCGGCCAACAGTCCCAGTGGTCGACCCAGCCGTTCGAAGATGATCACGACCCAGCGCTGCTCAGCGCAGAGTTCCTGGACGGAAGCCGTATCCCGCAATGTCACCAGTGGCAGGCTAGCTCCGCGATACTGCATGACCCGGCGGCCGGCAATGTATTCGACTTGGGCTACCTTCAGCCGCTCGATTCGCGACACCTGCTCGATGGGCACTGCGCAGGTCTCGTCCGGCGAGTTGTGAAACAGGAGCAGCGAATGCACCTCCCCGACCGGCGTGTCGGCGAGAGACCCACTGCGTGCAGCAGACTCGATCGCGCCGATGCTCAAGCGGGCACGGGCTGCCAAGCCTGCAACATCGAGGATAACGGCCACGCGGCCGTCGCCCAGAATTGTGGCTCCCGCGTATTCGGCTAGCCCCTTGAGATGACGGCCTAGCGGTTTCACAACAATCTCGACCGTGTCGTGCAGCTCTTCCACCACCAGTCCGTACTCGAATGCACCGGTGTCCACCAGAACAACATTCATCGGCCGAACTTCATAATTGGCCCGCTGCGTTCCGAGCGTATCGGAGAGATGCACCAGAGGCACGAGCCTGCCCCGTACGCTCAGAACCTCGGCTTCTCCAACCCGTTCGATTCGCAGCCCGGTTTGCCCAGTGCGCACGCGGATCAACTCCCCGACATTCACTTGAGGTATAGCGAAGCGCTGGCCGCAATTGGAAACCAGCAGTGATGGGATGATCGCCAGGGTAAGCGGAAGCTTGATGCGGAATCGAGAACCCCGACCCAGGGTCGAATCGATTTCGATCTTCCCGCCCAACCGGTCGAGATTCGTTTTCACTACGTCCATGCCCACACCGCGCCCCGAGACATCGCTCAGCTTCCCGGCGGTAGTTACGCCCGCCAAGAAGATGAGTGCCATCTTGTCCCGCTCAGGCATGGTAAGGAGCTGCTCCCGGGTTACCAGGCCTTTGGCCACCGAGGCGGCTGCGATCTTCTCGACCGCAAGCCCCCTGCCGTCATCGGCCATCTCGATTACGACCTGGCCTGCTTGGTGTGAAGCCTTGAGGGTCACCGTCCCGCACGGGTGCTTGCCCGCCGCAGACCGCTCTGCCGGCGTCTCGATGCCATGATCCACTGCATTGCGCACCATGTGCGTTAGTGGATCGCCAAGCCCTTCGAGGATCGTCTTGTCAATCTCTACGTCGCCACCTTCGACAGTCAGGAGAACTTCTTTGCCCAGGTCACGTGCCAGATCGCGCACCAGTCGAGTGAACTTGGCGAACAGGCTGCCGACGGGCTGCATGCGCGTCAAGGTCACGATCTCCTGCAATTCCGAGGTCACCAAACTGACTCGTTGGGCACCCGAACGAATCCCGCGCTGGTCCTTCCGCGAGAGAGACTCATTCAACTGATTGCGGCTGAGAACTAGTTCGCCCGCCAGTGTCATCAGGTTGTCGAGCAGGCTGACATTCAACCGGATGGTGGTCTCGCTCGGAGCTAAGGGAGGGGCCGGGGCATTCTTGACGGACCGCTCCGTCCCATTGACCAAACTCCCTTCGCTGCGAGGAGATAAGCTGGGCAGCGGTACTTGGGCAGGCAGCAGGAATTCTACCGGTTCGGTCGGAGGCGCAACGCCATCCGGTCCTTTCCAACTGGTCAACGGAATCGCGACGCCGTCCTTTGGAATCAACAGGATTCTCTCCGGCGGCACATCCACCAAACGGCAGATCAGGTCCGGCTCGAGCGCCGTCGCGTACAGCACTTCCAGCAGCAACCGGTTGGACGGCTCTTCGTCGAGGGTTCCTGCGGAGTCGAGGTCAAACACCGACTCAAGCAGTTGTCCGCTGTGCATCAGGGCATTCAGGACTTCCAGCGGCTTCCGACCTCGCCTCTGTATGTCATGAATCAAGTCGTACTCAATCAGGTAAATGCTCTTGCCACCGCGGCGTGCCTGGCTCAAGTCGAACGCCGAGGCCTGAATATGCCATCCCGAATCGGGCAATGCGATGGCGACTTGCTCCGTTATAGAGTTCTTCCGGTCCGCCGGCAGATGGTTTTCGGCTAGTCCCGCCAGTGCTGCTACGAATTCCGAGATATCGACGAGGTTGCTCCCCTCGACGTTTTGGACAAGTTCGCCAAGCTTGTCGAAGGCAAGTAGCAGGATACTCACGACCTCCGGCGCAGGCTCCATTTGCCGCGAACGAATCATGTCGAGCACGCTCTCCGTCTTGTGAGCGAGTTGCCGGATCTTGGGCAGGTCGAAGAAGCCGGCACCGCCCTTGATGGAGTGCGCAGCGCGAAACACCCGGTTCACCAGTTGCTCATCGATGTCGGGCGCTTTCGCTTCGATTGCGAGCAGGTCGATTTCGATGGTGGCCAGGTGTTCGCTGCACTCTGCCAGGTACTCGCACAGAGAATCGTCTTTGAGATTGGTTTGGCTCATGACAGCTCTTTCAATCCCCGGACACCCTGAAATGCTGGTGGATTCGCATGACCTTGAAGAGTGCCAGGATGTCCTTCGAGGCGTGCACGACTACGAGATGGCCTCCCAATTTGCAAAGTGAGTTGTGCGCGGCGATCAGCACGCCAATCCCGCACGAATCGATCATCCGAACGGTAGATAGGTCAACCGTCAGTTCCCTCGCACCGGTGCTCACGGCCTCGCGCATGACGGCTCGCAGTTCTGGCACCGAAGCCGCAACGACGTCCCCTGCGGGGTGGACCGTCGCCTTGTCCGATTCCCTCGTGACCATCACTTCAGGCATCTGTTCATTCCTCATTCAGAACCGCTTAAGCAGCGTCACTCCGTTACCACGGTTGTTGAAACGCACGCGCGTGGCATACTCGCGATAGATGTGGATACCCAGTCCCGATGGCCTGGATTCGTCGATCTCTAAGCGTCCCGCTGCACGCCAATCGAAGCCGTCGCCCTCGTCGCGCACGGCGATCGTGATGCGACAACTTCTCAGTCGCAAATGACAGCAAATCTGATTCGCCGGATCGCCGTGAGAGCCGTGTTTCACGCCATTCACCAGCGCCTCGCGCAGCAACAGTTCTATCTTGAACCAAGGTCCTGTCACCGATTGACCCATCCGCCAGCGGCGGAATTTTTCGAGAAACGCGTCCGTAGCTTCCAGCGTTGCCGCAATGCCGCCTTCAGATCGACGCCTTCCCGACCCGCGCGCCTCACTTCGGCACTTCCACGCCCAGCAGCAACAAATCGTCCGTGACAGTTGCGCCTTCTGGCCTGAGTTCTGCGGCGATGGCGGCCACGGCCACGGCTAAAGGTCGAGCCTGCTGGCGTGCACACGCCTCAGCCAGTCGCTTCAATCCAAGCTGTCTGCCACCGCCGGGGGATGCCTCGATCAACCCATCGCTGTACAAGTAGAACCGGTCCCCTGGCGATACGCGGACATCCCTGCGGTGCAGCACGAGCGAGCTGAACAACCCTAGTGGATCTCCATCCATTTCCAACGGCCGGACCGAACCTGACGGGTCTGCCAGGATCAGCGGAGGGTGTCCCGCACTGACCACGGTGAGACGCCCCGAGCGACGGTTGAGCCGCGCATAACAGGCCGTCAGGTATTGCTCTTCGCCCAACATCTGGCGCATCACTGAATCGATGCCGCGCATGGTATCTTCGGGCGAGAACAGTGGCCCGCAGTACTGGCGCAACAGGGCTTTAATGGCAGAAGTCAAAAACGCAGCGCTCACGCCGTGGCCGCTCACATCCGCCACGAAATAGCCGAACACCTCCGAATCCACCTGCACGACGTCGTAGAAGTCTCCGCCCGCAGCTTCGAGCGGTTGAAAGAAGACCGCGAAACACGCCTCAGGGCAATCCGTTGGGTTCACCAGCAACGCCTGTTGGGCCAGCCGCAATTCATCCAGGCGTGCCCGCTCGTGCCTGACGAGAATGCGATTGGCATCGCGGATGCGGAGATGGACGCGCACGCGGGCCAGCAGTTCCTCCCCACTGACGGGCTTTGGAACGTAGTCCACCCCGCCGATGCGCAAGCCGGTTACTTTGCTTTTGACATCATCAAGCGCCGAGAGGAAGATGATCGGAATATCGACGGTCACGGGGTCGGACTTCAGCAGGGCGCAGGTCTCGAAACCGCTCTCGCCGGGCATGAGCACGTCCAGCAGGATGAGGTCCGGGTGCTCTGCGCGGCTCAGGATGCGGGCCGTCGGCCCATCATTCGCCACCAAAGTGCGGAATCCCTCGCCGGAGAGGACGCTCTGGACAACTTCGGTGTTGATGGCCACATCGTCGACGACCAGGATGGTGGGGGAATTCATGCCACCCCGCAGCCCGCCGTTAGTTCGATGGTGTGAAGCTCTGGATCCAACACTACCGGTCTAATCGGCCGGTACGCTGTATTACTTTAGGGATGCAGTGCCATTTCACCCGGGAACCGCAATTTGGGTCAGGGGACCGGGCGGGGCTCCAAGTCCACGGCGACTTCGAGTTTGTGATCCTGCCCCCCCAGAATGACGCCGCGCACGGGGCTCACGTCACTGTAGTCGCGGCCCCAGGCGAGAATGATATGGCTCTGCGACGGAACCAGGTTGTTCGTCGGATCCACATCCAGCCAACCGGCCTCCGGACAGTAGACCGACAGCCAGGCGTGCGAGGCGTCGGCGCCAATCAGACGCGGCTGTCCGGGCGGCGGAGTGGTGCGCAGATAGCCGCTGACATAGCGCGCGGGCAAGCCCAGTGACCGCAGGCAGGCAATTTGGAGCTGGGCGAAGTCCTGGCACACCCCCTTGCGCTGACGCAACACTTGCTCTGGCGGTGTGCGAACGTTGGTCGCCTTCGAATCGAATTCGAAATCCCGGTGGATGCGGGCGGTCAGGTCCAGCAGCGCTTCGGCCAGCGGGCGTCCGCTAGGGAACGATGCTGCGGCGTACGCGGCGAATTCCGGTTTGGGCTTGATGCGAGGCGATTCGAACACGAACTGAAACGCATCCAGGCTCGCGCTCGTGAGCCCCAGCGGGAGCGATCTCGCGACCTCGTCCCAAGCCATGGATTGCGCTGGCCAGGAGACCTCGCCGTCCAAAGTGACGACGCTGTGGCCCTCGATGGCGAGTTCCTCGTGCGGCTCCTGAATCGTGAAAAAGCTGACGCGATTGCCGTAGAAATCCGTTCGCTCACTGCGCGTGGCGGGCTCGGGCGTCACCAGCAACTTGTACGACTCGCAGCGCTGGCGACCCTGCGAATGCGGAGCCAGATACACCGAGTGGTTGCCAAACGCCACCGGGTGCTTGTACTTGTAAGTCGTCTTGTGAACGATGCGGTAGGTCATCCGCCTATGCTTATCGGGAGAGTTCGGGCGTGACCGAAGTACGTGTTCGAGAGGTTGTCGGCCCAGGATCGTAGCAGTTCCTGCAGGTAGCACAGCGAGCGGTCAAGCTCGGCCCGCGCTCCATCATCGACACCGGCCCGATCCGCGCCGGGCACTGGATAGTCGAGTGTTCCCAGGTCCAACTCGGCCAGTAAGGCATTCGCATGTTGCATGGCTTTCAGGTCTTCCGGGACCTGTCGCGGAAGCTTCTGGTACAGCTCGGCTAGCTCACTCAGTTGAAACGCGAGCGAGCGTGGATTCGTAGTGTCGCTCATCAGCACGTCGAGCACGGCAACCGGATGCAAGGTCGTGAAATACCTTGAGCGATAAGTCATCGAGCTGTCGGCCACTTCAAGCAGGTAATCCAGCAGCGGCCAACTCGCCTCGTCGAATGGGGCGGTGACTTCGCGCAATTGCCGCACCGCATACATGGCGCGTTCCAGTCGCCGCCCGATGCTCATGAACAGCCACCCGGGCCCGCGCGTGATGTTCTCGCGCTCCATGCCTGAAATCGCAGCCAACAGTTCAAGGCATCCGTCGAGCACCGCCGAGTACTCGATAAACAGCATGTACTCCTCGACACTGGCTGCGTCGGCTAGCTGGCCCACCAAACGGGACATATCGGTGGAGAGCCGCTCCCGCAGTTGTCCGCCAACCCGGCGCAGCTCGACGATGGTCGAAAGCAGGCTGTCGGGGCGACCGGCATCGGACATCAGGGAGATCAACTCGTCTTCCAGATCGCGCGGGGTGGAGTATCTTGTTTTGGGCAAAAGGTCGTGCTGGGAATCGAAGCACGCGTGCAACCGGACCAGACAGCGCAGTTCCGCTCCGGTGGCGCGCCTTACTCGCGCCATCAGGCAGCGCAGCAATCGCGCCATGCACTCGGCGCGCTCGGCGTAGCGCCCCAGCCAGAACAGATTGTCCGCGGCGCGGCTTGGAATATCGCTCGATCCGCGGCGCAACTCCAGCGGTTGGCCGCGCCGCCGCAGCAGGCTGAAGGTGTCCACGGGCCCGTCCCACAGCACCCAGGCGTCCTTGCTGTTGCCGCCCTTTTGCATGGAGACCACCGGGCCGTCCGCCCCTGCAACCCGCACCAGGCCGCCGGGCATCGCGATCCAGCCGTCGCCGGTCTTCAGCACGTAGGTTCTCAGAACCAGGCTGCGCGAGTGCAATTGGCCGTGATCCCAGACGGGCGCGGTGGAGAGCGCCACCTGTTCCTGGGCGACATAGGCGTGCGGTTTAGCCCGCAGTTTCGCGGACATGTTTCGCGTCTCGGCGTTCGCCAGATCGGCGCCGAAGATGGGCTCCATCCCGCTGAGCGGGAAAGCGGGCTTGACCACCACCTGATTCAAGTGCTCCAACACCCAGCGCAAGGCCGGCTCCTGCCCACACCACCATGTCGCCACGGACGGCAGCCGCAGCGGCTCGCCCAGCAGCTTGTTCGCCAGTCCGGGCAGAAAGGGCATGATCGCAGCGGTCTCTATCACGCCGCTGCCGAGCGCGTTGGCGACGGTGACGTTGCCGGCGTTGATGCTGTCCACCAGCCCCGCCACCCCGAGGAAAGAATCGCCGCGCAACTCCAGCGGGTCGCAGAAGCTGTCGTCCACGCGGCGCAGAATCACATCGACTGGCGTCAGCCCCTGCACCGTCTTCAGAAAGACCTTGCGATCCCGGACAGTCAGGTCCGCGCCCTCCACCAGCGGGAAACCGAGGTAGCGGGCCAGGTAGGATTGCTCGAAGTACGTTTCGTTGTAGGGACCGGGAGTCAGCAGCACCACTTGCGGGTTGTCCGACTTGGCGAGCCGTAGCAGCGAATCGCGGTGAGCCCGAAAGAATGGCGCGAGACGCCTGACGTTCGACGTGTTGAAAGCTTCGGGGAGCACGTCCGCGACGATCGTCCGGTTCTCCAGGGCGTAGCCGCTACCGGAGGGCGCCTGCGTGCGGTCGGCGAGCACCCACCACTGGCCGTCGGGAGAACGAGCGAGGTCCACGGCCAGGGAGTGTAGCCAGGAAGATTGCTGGACCTTGACTCCCACCAGCGGTCTCAGAAAAGCCGGGTTTGCAAACAGCAGCGAGGCGGGCAGGTCGCCGTTTGAGATCAGGCGCCGCTCTCCGTAAATGTCCTGCAGAATCAGGTTCAACAACTCGGCGCGCTGGATGATGCCCGCTTCGATGTAGCGCCATTCGGCTGACGGAACCAGCAGCGGCACGGGATCCAGCGCCCACGGCCGGTTCTTGCCAAGCGGATCGCCATAGATGTTGTAGGTGACGCCGTTCTCGCGGATACGGCGCTCAGCCCGCTCCCAACGCCGCGCGAGTTCATCGGGCGTGATGTTCTGCAGCGAATTGATGAACGGAGCCCAATGCGTGCGCGGGGTTATTCCATCCGAGGCCAACTCGTTGTAGACCGAAGGGTCGGCGAACGGGATTTGGAATAAGTCGGCGAACATGGTCGGTTCAGATCAGCCCAGGCGCAAGTCGAGCGTCAGCGGAAAATCGGGATTGCTTTCGACTGCAGGCAAGTCAATCAGTCCGGGGGTATGGCCGATTTCGCTGAACCGCGCCAGCCGGCGGCTCTCGGCTTCATTCGCATTGACTGGAAAATCTTCGGTCGCACGCCCGCCCGGATGGGCGACATGGTATGTGCACCCGCCAATCGCACTGCCCGACCAAGTGTCTACGATATCAAACACCAGCGGGGAGTGAACGGGGATGTTGGGGTGCAGGCACGAGGGCGGCTGCCATGCCCGGTAGCGGACGCCGGCCACGAATTCCCCGCGCGTGCCGGTGGGATGCAGCGGCACGCGGCGGCCATTGCACAGCACGACGTAGCGCGACTCGATCAGGCCCGAGACCTTCACCTGGAGGCGCTCCACCGAGGAGTCCACGTTGCGCACCGTCGCCCCGCCCGAAGCTTCCTCGCCCAAAACGTTCCAGGGCTCCAGCGCGTGGCGCAGTTCGAGTTGAACGCCCGACTTCGAGATCGTCCCGATCACCGGAAAGCGGAATTCGAAATGGGGCGCAAACCAGGCCGGGTCGAAGTCGTATCCAGCCGTGCGAAGTTCCGCCAGAACGTCCACCCAGTCAAGCCAGACGAAGTGCGGAAGCATGAAGCGGTCGTGCAGGCTGGTTCCCCAGCGCACCAGCTTGCGCTTGAGCGGGGTGCGCCAGAAGTGCGCAATCAGGGCTCTTACCACCAGTTGCTGAGCCAGGCTCATGCGCGCATGTGGCGGCATCTCGAACGCGCGCATTTCGACCAGTCCCAGCCGCAGCGACGACGAATCGGGGGGATACAGTTTGTCGATGCACAGTTCGGTGCGATGCACGTTCCCGGACAGATCGGTCAGCAGGTGCCGGAAGACGCGGTCCACCATCCACGGCGTCACGTTCGGCGTTCCGGCGTCGGGGATCTGGCTGAATGCGATCTCCATTTCGTACAGCGAGTCGTTGCGGGCCTCGTCCACGCGCGGGTGCTGGCTGGTGGGGCCGATGAACAGTCCCGAGAAAAGATAGGACAGCGAGGGGTGATTCTGCCAGAAACCGATGATGCTGCGCAGCAGGTCGGGCCGGCGCAGCACCGGGCTATCCTCCGTTGCGGCACCGCCGAAAACCAGGTGATTGCCGCCGCCGGTGCCCACGTGCTGCCCGTCCAGCATGAACTTCTCCGTACCCAGATGACACTGGCGCGCGAGTTCGTAAAACGTGGTCGTATTGCGGACCAGTTCGTCCCACGAGGCCGCTGGCTGGATGTTCACTTCGATCACGCCCGGGTCCGGGGTAACTTTCAGCACCGCCACCCGCGGGTCGTATGGCGGCGTGTAGCCCTCGAGCATTACGGGCATTTTCAGGTGCGCGGCGGTGTCTTCGATCGCCGCCACCAGTTCCAGGTAGTCCGAGATGTACTCCACCGGCGGCATGAACACGTACAACTTGCCGTCGCGCGGCTGCACGCACAACGCCGGCCGCGAAATCCACTTCGACGACTCACCCTTGGCGGGCGGCTCGGCCAGTTCCGCCAGCGCTTCGGCCTTGGGAGTCCGCAGCGGCTCGGTAAAGAACGGCGGCTTGCGGAAGCGCGCCGGCGGGAGTTCGCCGCGCTTGCGGAATGGATCGGCTTCGAAGGTCCACTCCACGTCCTCCGGCTTGGTCCAGGGCAGCGATTCCAGCGGCAGGCGATACCCCAGCGGCGAATCGCCGGGCAACAGGAATAGCTGCGACGCCGAAACGAACCACGGCTGGCTGGTCCAGCGCGGCTGCCCGGGCTTCGACGGAATCCGGCGCAGCGGCACGACGTAGCCGACCGGGGCTCCCAAGCCCTGCTCGAAGACGCGCGCAATCTGCGCCCGGTCCAGCGGGTTTTCGAGTTTCGAATCCTGCGGCGTCACATTCACCGGCAGCTTGCGCTCTTTCCACAGGTAGTAGAAGGCGTCTTCGTAGGCCGTGATCATGAACCCGGCGTCCACTTCCAATTGACGCGTGAGTGCTGTGAGAAAACGTTTGGCGTCCTCGGCAGTGTAACCATAGTCCTGATTCTCGTCCGCAATCAGCGTGTGGTTTTCCCAGATAGCCACGCCGTCCTTGCGCCAGTAACAGCCCAGCGACCAACGCGGCAAGGGTTCGCCCGGATACCACTTGCCTTGCCCGAAATGAAGCAGTCCCTGGGGGGCGAAGCGGTCCCGCAGTTTCAGCAAAAGATCGACCGCGAGCTTGCGCTTGTTGGGTCCGAGCGCATCGCTGGTCCATTCGGCCCCGCCCGGATCGTCGATCGACACGAAGGTCGGTTCGCCGCCCATGGTCAGCCGCACGTCCTGTTTTTTGAGATCCTGCTCGACCTTCTGGCCGAGCGCCGTGACGGCCTTCCATTGAGCGTCGGTATACGGCTTAGTGACGCGCGGCGATTCCAGCAACCGGCGCACGGACATCTCGTGATGGAACGTGGTCTTGCACGGTTCGATCAGCCCTGAAATGGGCGCGGCGCTGCTGGCGTCGGGCGTACACGCGAGGGGAATGTGGCCTTCGCCCGCCAGCATTCCCGAAGTCGGGTCGAGGCCGATCCAACCGGCGCCCGGCAAATACACCTCGGCCCACGCGTGCAGGTCGGTGAAATCGTTCGCGGGACCTTGGGCGCCTTCCAGCGGCTTCACGTCCGGTGAAAGCTGAATCAGATAGCCCGATACGAAGCGGGCGGGGAGCTTCAGCTGGCGCAGTGCCTGCACCAGCAGCCAGGCCGAATCGCGGCACGACCCGCTGCGCAGGGAAAGCGTCTGTTCGCAGGTCTGCACTCCCGGCTCCATGCGAATCACGTACTTGATCTCGTCGCGTATGCGTTGGTTGAGCGAAACCAGGAAGTCCATGGTGCGCACCTTAGCGAGCGGCACCTGGGCGAGAAACGCCGTCAACAGCGGTCCGGCAGTTTCGGTTTCCAGGAACGGGCGAAGCTCGCGAACCGCGGTGGCGTCCAGCGTGAACGGGTACTCTTCCACCGCCGGTTCCAGGAAGAAATCGAACGGGTTGAAGACCGACATCTCCACCACCAGATCGACTTCCACGATGAACTCGGTCGTGGGTTCGGGGAACACCAGGCGGGCCAGATAGTTGCCGTACGGATCCTGCTGCCAATTGATGAAGTGCTCCTGGGGAGTAATCTTCAGCGAGTAGGAAAGCACGGGCGTATGGCAATGCGGCGCGGGCCGCAGGCGCACGGTTTGAGGTCCCAGCGGAATTGCCCGCTCGTAGTGGTAGTGCGTCTTGTGATTCAGCGCAACGTGTATGGCCATGATTTTGCGGTGCTATTCGCTGGTCAGCGGACTCGCGACGGGGGAACACGCCAAGTGCAGGAATTAATCGTAGGTTAACATGCGCAACCGTTTTGCTTGCCAGACGGGCGCCCAAGCTTCTGGGGATCGCTGCGCTGCTTGATCGTTGTGCTTCGCTTCAAAGCCTCACGTCTTCGAGGCAGAAATACTGAAACCGCTACTTCTAGCGGTTCGGCTTTTCAAACCATTGATTCTAAAGAGACGAATTTTGTAAACCGCAAATCATAGCGGTTTGCCATTTCTACCAAATGCAGCGAGCCAGCCGCGCGGCCCATTGGCGCTGCCTGTCGGCGTCCCAAATCTCGTCCTGCCGGAACTCAACCTGCAACTGCGGCAGCCCCCGCCGCAGCGCGTGGAAGGGAATGCTGTAGTCCACTTTTGGATCCAGATCGTAGGGCTGGTTGTCGCCCACCACGATGCCGTCCAACCGCCGCAGCGCGGCCAGTACCGGGCCGGCCAGGCTGCGGTCGAGGTGGCTGGAAATCGCGATCTGCCAGGGTCTGGGCGTGCCCGCCAGGGATGCCGCCATGGAGTGGATGGAGACGACGACCGTGGGCACGCCGCGCTGCTCCCGCTCCTGCAAAACCGCTTCAATGGCGTCGTGGTACGAGTGGAACCAGCGTTCGACGCGGCTCGCGCGCGCGGCTTCACTCAGCTGCTGGTTGCCCGGAATCACGGTTCCGTCGCTCGTTTCAGGGATCAGATCCGGTGCAGCTAGCTGGCGGTTGCAATCGATCACCAGGCGCGAGGTCTTACAGAGAATGGCGGGCGCATCGAAGTGCTCCGAAAGCGCCTCGGTCACCCCCGCCGCGCCAATGTCCCAGGCGATGTGCCGAGCGAGTTCCGTGGGCGGCAGACCGAGTCCGTCCAATTCCAGTGGGACGGAATTGCTGGCGTGATCGCACAGGAATACGAAGCGGCCTGTTCCTTGCGGACGTAGGATTCTCGAGGCGGTCATCGCTGCCTCATTCCGCCGTTTCGGTGACTGCGACGTCGACGTCCATGCCGAGGCAGGCGTCGGGCGAGCCCGCGTAAGTACCCCACAGGGGCAACACCTGCTCGGGCGACCAGGCCACCGCGACACGGATCAGATTGCGGTTGCCGATGATGCTGTTGGTGGGGTCGAAGTCGATCCATCCGGCTCCGGGCAGATAGGCCTGCATCCAGGCGTGCGTGGAGCCGCCGCCGGAATGATTGGAGTGGTTGGGCACGAAGATGTAACCGCTGACGAAACGCGCGGCGACGCCCAGGCTCCTGGCTGCCTCCATCATAAGCACCGCGAAATCGCGGCAACTTCCCTGCCCTTTCCGCAGCGTCTCCTGCGGAGTCTGGACACCTTTTTCGACGCGCCGGGTGTAGCTGAACTGCTCGCGAATGCCCAGGGTCATGGCGCGCAGCAGCTTCATCGTGTCGGTCGTCTTCGACGCATCGAGAAACTGCAGCGCCCACCCCGGCACGCTGCCGCCCACGTAGTGCATGGCCAGCGCGCGCGAGAGATTGGGAAAATCCTCGTCGGAGTAGCGGAACGGATAGCGGCGCGCGTACTCCTCGATCGGGTACTCCGGCAGCGAGGTCTCGAAATGCTCCAGGGTGACCGTGCTTTCCAGAGCCAGCTCCGTCGTCGTGCCCTCGAAAGTGGCGACGGCGACCGAGTTGTCGAACGGGTCGTGAAGCCAGCGCAGGTGGGCCGGCCGCGGGGTGATCGCGAGGTTGGTTTGAATCAGCCGCAGGTCGTGGCTCGCGCGCGGGCGGAACATCATGCGATGCTCCCCCAGTTCGACGGGCTCGGAGTAGCGGTAGACGGTGGAATGGCGAACCGTGAGAAACGACATCAGCCGGCGATTCCGCCAGCTTCGCCGTCCGGAATCTCGTCGGTCCATACCTGGAAGCTCTCCAAAGTGTTCGGGCCGAAGGTGGTGGCGATGGCGACATCGCACGCGTCGCGGCCTCGCGCCATCAGCACGCGGCCCACGCGCGGAACGTTGTTGCGCGGATCGAAGGTGTGCCAGCGGCCGCCGATCCAGGCTTCGAACCAGGCCGCGAAGTCGCCCACACCATACGGCGGCAGAGTCCCGAGATCGCTGAGGTAGCCGGTGCAGTAGCGGGCCGGGATGTTCATGCAGCGGCAGAAGGCGACGGCGAGATGCGCGTAGTCGCGGCAGACGCCGGTGCGCTCCCTGAACGCCTCCGCCGCGCCGCGGGTGGCGCGGGCGTTCTGGTAGTCGAAGGCAATGTGGTTGTGCACGAAATCGCAAATCGCCTGCACGCGCGGGTACCCGGGAGCGGTCCCGCTGAAAAGCTGCCAGGCGGCGTTCGAGAGCAAGTCGGTCTCGCAATAGCGGCTGCCCAGCAGGAACACGAGCGTCTCGTCGGGCAAGCCTTCGACGGTGTCCTGGCCGATGGCGGGAAAGACCTCGTCGGGCAGACCGCTATCCCGGATGACGCCGCTGGCCGCGAGTCGAAGCCGGCCCTCGGGCGCCAGCACGCGCTTGCACCGATTGCCGAAGGCGTCGCTATAAGCCGTAATCGGGATGGACGGCTCTACGGTGAGCCGGTCGGGAACGATGAGGTCGGCGTCCCGCGAAGCGTGGACATTCACGACGAGGATGATCGGCGTGGGTTTGGGGAATCGATAGATCAGTTCATAGCCGATCCGAAGCTGCATGACAACCGCCTTGATTTGCTGCACGAAGACTCGAGAGCCGAGCTGAGGTAAATCAGAGGTAGCGTGCGTGGATCGTCTGATTGGGAAATGCTTTCGCCGCCCGGGGACCAACAGTCTCAATGATATCAAGGCCGCGAGTTGGACGCGCTCCGGACTGGGTGTGTGCCGGGCAGGCGCGCGGCTTCAGGTCCGGTAGCGGCCCGCGGCGCGAGCCTTCGCCTTGCTGGCTTCAACCTCGCGGTTCCTGGGTGCGGCGGTCGTTTCGAGCGCGGCCAGGAGGCTGGCTGCGACTCCGGCGACTTGCTCAACGGCCGCTTCGAATGCGGCCGCGTTGGCCTTGGACGGGGTGTGAAACCCGCTGATCTTGCGCACAAATTGCAGCGCCGCCGCGCGCACCTCCGCTTCGGTGGTCGCGGGCTCGAAGTTGAAAAGCGGTCGAATGCTCCTGCACATGACTCTTCCCATGAACTTACCAGAAGCGCCCCGCGGGGCAAGGCAAATTGACACCGGCGGCGGCACACCGGCTTGGAAGAGCCGCTCACGGCGCGGTGGACGACCGTGCCGCGACCGTGTTTCGACGGCAAATCAGCGGTGAAATGCCCGCTGCTCAGCGTAGCCGCGAATTGGACCGGTTGGCGGCGTTTTCGCACTCCAGGAATCCGCCGGCCGTCTGCTACGGCGCGGACCCGGCCTGATCGAAGTTCAGCACGTCATGCGCATTTCGCTGGACGTCCCTCCGGCGGCCGGAACGTAGCACTTCAGCGTGTAGTCCATCACCATGCGGTCGGCGTTGAAGCGCCAGCCCAGCGTGCGGATGGTGCGCTTCATGCGTTTGATCCACCCGCGCGGCAAGCCGTCGTGGTCGCGCTGGTAGTACAGCGGAATCACCTCTTCGCGGAGCACCCGGTAGACGTCCTCTCCATCGCGCGAGTCGTGCACATCCAGGTTGGAGTGCGTGCGCCCGGCGCCGATGGCGAACCCGTTGAGGCCGTCGTAAGCCTCGGCCCACCACCCGTCGAGCACCGAGAGGTTCAAGCCGCCGTTCAAGACCACCTTCTGCCCGCTGGTGCCGGAAGCTTCCAGCGGCCGCCGGGGGTTGTTCAGCCAGACATCGACGCCCTGCACCAGGAAGCGCCCGACGTTGATGTCGTAGTCCTCGACAAACACAAAGCGGTCCGCGAAATCGGAGTTGCGCATCATCTGGGCAACCTGCTGCAGCACTTCCTTGCCCGGCCGGTCGTGCGGATGGGCTTTACCCGCAAAGACGAATTGAATCGGACGCTTCGGGTCGTTCACCATCGAGGCCAGCCTCGCCATGTCGGCCAGGACGAGGTTGGCACGCTTGTACGTCGCGAAGCGCCGGGCGAAACCGATGGTGAGCACGTCCGGGCTCAGCACGCGCCCGAGTTTCTGCACCACGTCAGCGGGCTCGCCGCGCTTCTGCGCGAAGTCGGAAGCGCGCCGCCGCACGAACTCGACCAGCCTGGTCTTCAACGCCAGGTGCGTCTCCCACAGTTCAGCGTCCTCGACAGTTTCGATGCCGTTCCAAACCTCGGCTTCGCCGCTGCGCGTGCGCCAACTCGCACCGAGATGCTGGTCGTAAAGCCGCGCCATCGCCGGAGCCAGCCAGGTAGGCACGTGGACGCCGTTGGTGATGTGACCGATCGGCACCTCAAACTCGCTCTTGCCCGGATAAAGCCCGGTCCACATTTCACGGGACACCTCGCCGTGCAACGACGAGACGGCGTTCGCGCGCCGCGAAAGCTTCAGCCCCAACACCGTCATGCAGAAGGACTCATGCGGATCGTAGGCATTCACCCGGCCCAGACCCATCAAGCGCTCGTGCGACAGGCCCATCCACTCGCGCAGCGGGCCCAGGTGCTCGTCGATCAAACCACCGTCGAAGCGGTCGTGGCCCGCAGGCACGGGAGTATGCGTGGTGAAGACCACCTCGCGCGCCACGCGCGGCACGGCCTGGTCGAAGTTGACGCCTTCCTCCTCCATGCGCGTCCGGATCGCTTCGAGCACTGCGAATCCGCTGTGACCCTCATTCATGTGCAGCACGCCCGGCGTGATACCCATCGCCCGCAGCGCTCGATAGCCGCCAACCCCCAACAGCAACTCCTGCCGGATGCGGACGCGGCCGTCGCCGCCGTAGAGGCGCGACGTCAACTCACGGTCTTCGGGCGCGTTGCCGGCGACGTTTGAATCGAGCAACAGCAGGCTACAACGACCCACGCTCACGCGCCAGACTTTCGCCCGGATCGTCCCGCTACGGGTTTGGATTTCGATGCTGACCGGCTCGCCCGCGGGGGTCAGCGCCGGCTCCATCGGCATCAGGCTGACGTCGGTTTCCAGGTACTCTTCGTTTTGCCAGCCGCTGCGATCCAGCCGCTGGCGGAAGTAACCTTGCCCATAGAAGAGCCCGATGCCGACCAGCGGGATGTCCAGGTCCGAGGCGCTCTTGATGTGGTCGCCGGCCAGTACGCCCAAGCCGCCCGAGTAAACGGGCACCGATTCGTGCAAGCCGAATTCAGCGGAAAAATAGGCTACCGGATGCGGCCGCAATACGCCGGCATGTGTCGCGCCCCAGGTGCGGTCCTCGTGGAGGTACTCCTGAAGCCTGCGATAGTCGTAATTGAAGCGGCTGTGCAGCACCAGTTCGCCGGCCCGCCGCTCTAACTCGGCCAGGGGCATGCTGCTCAACATGGCGATGGGGTTGTGATTTCCCTGCCGCCATTTCGCTGGGTTCAGTTCGCGGAACAGTGCTGCTGAATCGTGATCCCAACTCCATCGGAGGTTGCGCGCCAGGCTCCACAGCCGCTCCTGCAACGGGGCGATGAAACGGGCAAGAGTACGCGCCTCGCTCACCACGGGGGCGACCTGCGCGGCGGCATCGGCGAGAGCACGAATCTCGAATTCCTCAAACTGGCGTACCTGGATGGTCTGAACCACCAGCACGCCCTGCAACACGCCCTGATCGGTCAGCGGAACGCCGAGAAATGACTGATACGCATCCTCCCCGGCCTCGCCGAAGTACTTGAAACGCGGATGCAGGTTCACCTGCTCGACGGCGACCGGCCTGAACTTTTCGGCGACCAGCCCGACCAGTCCCTCGTGCAAAGACATTCGCAGGGAACCGATGCACTTGCGGCTGAGCCCGATGGTTGCAGCGAGGACGAGATTGGCGCGATCCGGTTCGAGCAGATAGACCGAACAGACGTCGGTCGCGAAACGCTTGCTGATCAGCTCGACCAGCTTCATCAGGGTCTCCGCCGGCTTGCCGACCTCTTCAGCGATGCTTCCGAGTTCCTCGATTGTAAGGACGTAGGTTGGGTCCAATGCTCGTTCCTGAGCGCACATCTTGCTTTTCAACCTCCAGCGTTATCGGTCGGTCTGGGATATGGCGTAGACAAACAGAGGTCGAATTCCCAAGCACACCCGGAATCGAACACGCGAAATATCAATGAGCTCGTGTGGGACGACCCAACGAAAAGTCGCTGCCTGGAACCGGAAGTCAGCTATGCGAATGCGACTGGCAATCTGGCGCGTGGACGAGGGCGCTTGCATCAGTGCGTGGAGCCGGGCGGCAACAGGGCCGGGATTGGACTGGAAGTATGCAAATTAGAATACCGACCCTCAACGGCAAAAACAACATGGGCGTGTCTTGTCGGCTGCCGCCGAGTGCGCGGCGCCCGGCGGCGCAGACTCGCACGGCCCTATCCATCGCGCAGTTTTGCGCGTCCGACTGCGCCGCAGGGTTGACGGCTTGCCCAGGGAGCAACGCAATGCCGGCTTGCCAGTCGTCATCGACCCGTTGCAGGCATCGTCCCCGGACATACGGCTGCGGCCTAACTGACTTCGGCGACAGCTATGGGCTCGGTTAGGATCACGGGGCTCGATTTGCCAGACTCCAACCGCGCCAGTCGCTCATCGATCCGGCTGAGTGATTCTACCAGTCCCTTCGGCGCGGCCGAACTGCTGAAGACAGGATTGTTCACCCACCAGTCCATCCCCATTTCCTTCGCCTTGTCTACGGAACAAACGACGAGACGAATCTGGATGGACAGCAGTTCGATGTCAACCAGCTTGATCTTGATGTCTCCGGCAATGACAATGCCCTTGTCTAACACTCTCTCCAGGACGTCAGAGAGCGTCGAGCTTTGTAATGAGTGCGTCAGCGTGTTGTTCGGCATGTCAATCTTCCTTTGTCAAAAAAGCCGACCAAGCGGCCCAAGATCCAGGTTCAGGTCTTCTTCTTCGAGACCGAACTCCAGTCTTAGGCGCTCCAGTTCTTCGCCTTGGCGCATCAGCGTAATACCGAGGCGTTCGATTTGCTCTTCGTTGAGTGAGCCTGCATCCATCCGTCGCAAAGCTTGCTTCTCCATCAACTCGTGCAGCAGTTTCACCAGGGTCAGAACGAGCTGTCCGAGTCCGTTCTTGAGCTGGTCAGGGTCCAGATTCAGCCTCGTGCGAGCGGGCGTGGCGGGCCTAGGGACGAAAGTTTCAGCCATTCTCCCGGGCGCCATAACACGGGCGAAGTCATGCAGCGAGTCGGACTCGACCTGAGGCACTACGCGCTCATCCATTGGCCTGCTCCTTGCCGATCTTCCACGTCAAGCCAGATCCCTGATTGTTGCGGCCGAGGTTTTCCCGGGCAGCCTCGATCGACGTTAGAACCACCTGCAGTCCGAGGTATATGAGGTCGATATCAGCCACCGAGATGACGACTTCGCCAACCACCACCACGCCTTTGTTCAGCACGCGGTCCAATGTCTCGCACAGCGAGATTCTCTGGCCGGCTTCGAGCGATTCCAGATCATCCTCGACCCCGAATTCGAATGGTGTGGATGGATCAGAGCGCATGGCAGGCAGACCCCACTGCGCAAGGTAGGTAGAGTTGATTTCCGAAGGACTGCAGGCGAGTCAATCCGCCGATCAGCGCCTGTCGATAGATGCGTGTCTGCCGCAGGCCTGGCATGTCCCGCGTGTAGCATGCAAGCACCCCCTGCTCCCGCTGCACTAGAGCCGAACAGAGTGGGCAGTCGCTGGGTGGCGTCAACATGTTTAGGAACAAGGCAGGTACTGCGACTTCCATTCGGCGGCAAGCTGCGAGCAAGTCTTTCGTCTCCTCAAGCGCCATCTGCGTAGGGATGCTTACGACGTTCAGCGCAGCTTCGTCAGGGTTCTTGAGAACGGCGCGGAGTCGCTTGAGGTTGCGCGAAATCGCAACGAGTTCGTCCGCAAAACCGGGCAGGCGCAGAATCCCTTCGTACTTCAGGAAGAAGGAAAAGAACGCCTTCAGCCAGTCGTCGATGAGTTCCGGCAGTTCCAGCAAACGAATCAAGTGGCCGGTGGCCGCGCAATCCAACACGAACAGATCGTAACTGCCGTGCTGCAGGAACTCCATGATGCGCGTGAGAGCCATCACCTCGTCGAGTCCAGGAGGGGCGAGATCCAGCATCCGCTCCAATACGACTCGATCGAAGACCAGATCGAACCTCCGGCAAACCGATTCCAGAAACCTGCTGACATCATCCGCGTAGCGGACTTTGAGGCGGTTGAACTCGGCCTCCGCATTGATTTCCATCGCCCACAAACCGGGAAGCAACTCGTTGGGTTTCGGTCCCACAGCGACTTCAAGGCAGGCGGATAGAGAATGCGCCGGATCTGTGGAGAACAACAGGACGCGGCGTCCCGGCGAATCCAGAGCGAACCGGATCGCCGAGGCGCATGCGAAGGTGGTCTTGCCGACCCCGCCTTTGCCCGCGAACAAAACAAATCGCATCGAATCGGGGAGAGCGTCCGCCGGCTGGGAGATGGGCCTCACCGGGATGGCACATTCCAACTTCAGTTGAAGTGAAGAGGGCTCGATCCGCCACTCGTAATCCCAGAAACTGCAGAGTTGCCCCAGCCCGCGAACCTCGTCAGCAAACTCAGGAATTCCCCAGAGATTGCAGGGCGCCTCGAGTCCGGCAACGAGTTGTTTGATCTGGGTCAGTTCCGAAAAATGAGCCGCGGTGCAGCTGGGGCATTCGCGGAAATAGTGGAGTTGGTTGACCAGTATTTCCTGCACCGATATGCCGCGCTTGCGGAGTTCGGCGCAGACCGCCACGGTTTCCTGAACGCTCAGCGGCTCGGCGATCGTCACGGGAACGAATTGGCACCGTGCCGGATTGTGCAGCAGTCGCTCCATCCGCGACAGCGAGGTTTTAGAGACGTGAACGAACGTGTCGAGTTCATCGGGCAGAGACTTGTGGCTGAAGATCTTCCGCATATAGCGGCGCTTGGCCAGCAGGGTCTCCAACACGAGCAGCCATTTCCGGATCATCTTCCCCATCGAAAGCAGGTTCAGGGTGTGACCGCTGGGCGCCGTGTCCACTACGATGCACCCGTACTCCCCGGTTTCGGCCCAGGATGTAATTTCCAGGAAAGCCATCAACTCGTCGAGGCCGGGGAGCGAGAGGTTGAGGAAACGATCGATGTCCTCGTCGTCCAGGAAGGTCCCCGAGGCTGCGATCTCGCGCAGGATCGCGCCATTGCGGGCACGGAAGGAATCGAGGTAGGCAGCGGCATCCAGTTCTATGACGCGCAGGTTCCGGGGGCAGGCGCTATCGGCGAGGCAGTCCCGCAATGAGTGGGCCGGGTCCGTCGAGACGAGCAAGAACTGGCGTTCAGGCGCCCTCAGCGCCAACTTCAAAGCGGCGGAAGTCGCGCACGTCGTCTTGCCGACTCCTCCCTTGCCCCCAAAGAGTAGAATCTGGAGGCTTGGCTTGTCGAAGAACAGCGGAAGAGCCTCAGTCATACCGGTCTCCTTCCAGCTTCAGGTCACCGGATGGCTACGGTCCTGAATATCGGATCCCGGAGCTTCTTCCTCGTCCACTTCATCTTCGGGGTCTGCCTCGATGGCATCCAACCGGTCCAGCAGGATCTTCTCCTGAGCGTCGAACTCCTGCTCCGAGATCTTGCCCGTTTCGAGTTGCATGTACAACAGACGCAGTTTCTCCGTGATGGAATCGGCCTCTCCTGCCAGTTCCTTTTCTGCGGCGTTATGGATTTCACGAAATATCCACAGCAGCGAGGTGAAGGGAACCGTGAGGATGTCGTCCACCAGCAGCATTACTGCTCCAGGTCCAGCTCGACGAAGTTGTGTGGCGCCCAAGGGCCGCTATAGTCGAACGAGAAGTTGTTGTCGAATAGCTGGGCGGCCTCAAACACGCAGGCCTCGAACTGTTTCTCCCGGTCCCGGCCGACCAGGCAGGCCAGGTTCATGATTTCTTCTTCTCTCCGGCAGACGTTCTGCTTGATCTCGAAACAGGCGTGCTTCAAGAGACGTTCAACCCTTTGCATGTGGTTCTGCCGGTCCTCGTTCAGTAGGCGCTCGAACAGGCGTCCGATCTCGATCTTCTCGTCGTGGCTCGCACCGTGCCGCGGCCCGACCACGCGGTCGCGCGCCACCCGCAGTTCCGAGTGGGTGTTGACGAAGTACTCGAATATGTTGGGAACGTCCCACGCCACGCGCAGACCCATTTCGACTTTGCCGGCGACTCGGCGGAGCTGCTCTGCAATCGGCTTTTGATGCCGTGCCAGAATCCTGCGAATGGCCGTGGGGTCGTCCGCGACGGTGCCGAAGGCGGTTGGCAGCGGCGTCGTCAACGTCATCAGGCTCCTGAGTACCGCTTGATGGGCTGCCAGGTTACTGCGCTGGGGCCGAATCTTGGAGCGGATTCCACCGCTAATAACCGCGGCAACGTGGCCTTCCACGATCGTGTAGACATCGCCACCGTCAATGCCGAGCGCTGGAAATGACAGCGGCTCAACCGCGCCGATGATGGCGTAGAGGTATGACTTCCCCGCCGGCGCGGTGACTGAATTCTGGATCTCGCCGTTTGAGACGACGGTTGCTTCTTTGACGCTCATGCCTGCCTCCGCTCATTCGCCGACCGCACCCGCCGCATGTGCATGCGCCAGCGTTCGCTCAGCCAGGAGCTCCGGGATTCTGAATTGACCAACCGCACCCACGCGCCCAGCAGTTGGGACAAACCGTTGCCACTTGCCGGTATGCCAGTCGAGGATGCGCACTCTCGAAAACTCGTCCGGTGCCGGTTCAAAATCAGTTGGCTGGAGGTTCTGATCGTCAGCATATGGGAGCCCCCTCAGTAACGGATCTTGAAGCCGCCGCCGCTGCGACGCGGCTCCGGCTTCACTTCAAGGTGGCCGACTCTGGCCGGCGCTGGCGCCGCGCCATCACTGGGAGACACGACCTTCAGCAGTTCCTGCTTTGCCGCGTCAATCTCCTTCAAGCGGGCGTCCAGCGACGCGATCCGCTCCTTGGCGCTGTTCCGCTCCCTATCCCGTCTGGATTTCTCCATCTCGAGACAGGTGATCTGCATATAGGCGCGGTACGGCAGTGCCACTTTGTCGACGCGGCCGGACAACGTCCGCAAGCTATTGAGGCTCTTGCCTGGGATGGCCATTTGTCAGTCCTTTCCGTTGGACACAACCGGCCGCCGGTGGTCGCGCTTTTGCGGGCGGTCCGATCCGCCGCAGACCCTGACCATGGCTTCGTCAATCTTGTTCGGCATCAACGATTGGCCGTCCTTGGTGACTTTGGCCGAGTCCGTTGCAAGCACGTCGCGGCAGACCCAGTTGAACACCTGGTCATCCAGCCTGGCGTGAGCGCTCCGGTGCGCCAGAATGCGGCAGATCGCGATCGTGGCCCGAACCGTCGGCCTGTGGTTATTCACCCCGACGCCGCGCAATTCGCGCACGATGTCGGTGACGATTTCGGCGTCAGCGCGCGCCAGTCCCGACTTGGCCATGCCCACGCGGATCTCGGTCTCGCGATCGAAATTGCCCAGATTCAGGGTGATCAGCCGGTCCATCAGCGCGTCCTGCGTCTTGTGAACGCCGGCGTACTCCTCAGGATTCGAGGTGAAGATCGCACGGAACTGGGGATGCACGTCGATGTACCCCTCTCCGCTGCGGCGCAGGCCGGGGAGGTTCAGAATCCGTTCTTCCAGCACGCTCAAGAGGGAGTTGTTCGCTTCCGGCCGGGAACGATTGAACTCGTCGTAGATCAACGTGTTGCCATTGGCGCAAGCCGTAGTGAGGCGGTTGTCCACCCACAACGTGTTCATATTCTCTTCCGTTTTCACGACGGAATGAATGTAGTTATCGACCAGCTTGGATCGCTTGTATCCCGAATCCTTGCCGATCAGGTCGGAGCTTCCGAACTCGTCATCGCCGTGGATCAGCGTCACCGGACGGCCCAACTGCGCCGCAACATGGAAGGCCAGCGTGGTCTTTCCCGTGCCCGCTGAGCCGGCGAAGTGCACCGAATAGCCAACCTCCAAATAAGCCATCGCCCGTTCGGTCAGGGCCTTGATGTGCGAGGTTGCTACGAACGCATCGCTAGCCGTCGGTACAACGTTGTCGCCTGCCGGTTGGATGCGTGTGAGATCTTCGGCAGACTCCAACGAACGCTGTGTGGTGGCCATTTTGTGCTCCCTATTCACTGAAAAACACGTCGTCTATTTCCGGCCAGTCCGCCTGGTCAGCGCGCTCTGCGTGCTTTCGAAGGCGACTTCTGAGCGTGCGTCGTCATGGCAGCTGGCGAAGGCCTAACGCGGCCCGGCGCTGCAGGCGCTTTGGGCTCGTGGCTCACTGCCGGCTTCGGCTCGGAAGCCGCTGGCTTCGCAGGAGCAGCCACTTCCACCCGCTTGGGCGATTCGGACATCACGGGCTTGGCCGGCGCCTTGACCGCCGCGCGCTTCGATGGAGTGAGGCCGGACCAGGCGCGAAGCGCGCCGGCGCGATCCTCGCGGTACTCCGAGCACAGCGCGGAAACCTCGGCGCGCCGGGTGTCCGTCTGGCGCAGCAGGTCATTGCGCAAGGTCACCCTGGCATGACGCCACGTGTTGATCTCTTCGCGTAAGTGCTTCATAGCTTCAGTCAAGTTCGTCACGGCTACCCTCCAGTCACCCCAACTTCTCGCTATGGCCCGGTGGCGGGTGCTTGAACTTGTGGTTCTGGCACCCCGCCGGGCCTTCGTGACGACTTAAAGGAAATAAAGGGGCCCAGTGCCGTCACGCACACCGTACCGCGCTAGCGCGCGGACGTAATTGAATTGCTAAGAGCCGCTGCCTGCCCAGGCCCTGCGTGCTCCTGCAAGGTCATTTCTCATCTCGCGGCGCTGCGTGCCAACCGTACGTTTCAATTGAGAAAAGAAAGCCGTGCGCTCTTCCTTCGTTCGTCTGGCCATATCCGCGCGAGTCTCGTTGAGGTTAGCCGTGAACTCGGCCATTGCCTTCTTCCGCCCCGCGGCTTCGTGCCGTAGTTCGCCCATCATGTTGCCGCGCATCCCGCGCATTGCGAGAATTTCGCCGCACAATCGGGTCATGTCATCCGTTAACATCCTTGCGGCTCCTTTGGTTCGGTAGTTGCCATTGGGATTCCCGCATCAGAGGAGGCCCCTGCGTGGGGCCCCCTCTGATGCGGGTTGTTAGATCTAGGCAGGCGACGCGGCGCTCGCGGTCAGGCCGATGGCTTCCGCGTACTTGAGGTACGTTTCCACCGAGGCGATCACAACGCGCGCTTCGACCGAGAGCAGCTCGATGCCCACGAGCGAAACCTTGACCCAAGCGTCAATAACGATGCCCTTGTCAAGAATGCGGTCAACGACTTCTGCCAGACTCGAAGAATCTGTGGATTTAGCTACTTTTGCCATGAGTTGTTTTCCTTTCGGGAGTTCCGGTCTATCAAGAGCGAATCGCACCAGCAGTGCAGATCCGACTTCTACTAGTGCACACGGATGACCAAACGAAACCATCCGGTCTGACACTCGTTTTTACTGTTTTATCAATCACTTAGAGGCGAGACGGGGGACTCTAGCAGGAATGTGTGGCGCAGTACTCTCAGTACTATGGTTTTGAAACCATAGTGACGCTTCCATAGTACTTTTGCGCCTCAGTAACGAAGTTGTAGGGGGGCCATGGACCGCTCAGCAGGAACGGGATCTCCACGTCGGAGCAGACCTGCCGGGCACTGGTGCGAAAGGCGTCGAGGCGGGCTTTTGGCACAAGAAAATACACTGAGAGCAGGCGCGTCTGGGCCGAGGCTGTAACCTCCCAGCGCTGTTCCGCGCAAAAGCCCGACAGAAACCCGGTGACTCGCTTCACCAAAGCGGATTCTTCCGCCGACAAGGTGCTGCCAGCATCTGATCGACTTCGCAATGCCGCCATATAAGCGGCGCCGGGCGATGCAGGGGGCGGAGCCTCTACCCGGGATCGCTCTGGCAGGATGACGCGGACGCCCATTTCCGTCATCCCGTCGAGGTGCGTCAGCAGAGTCTCATATTCCAGCTTGCGCGCATCGAGCCAGGTGACGATCTCCGAAGTACTTCCCATCCAGCACCCGTAGCGGACGGGCACCACGGTGCGCAGTTCGTGGATCGCTGCAACGTCTTTCTCGAACGCGATCAGTTCGGCCAGACTCGGCTTGCTGCAATTGTCGGCTGTCGGATCGGACACAACGGCCGCAAGATGCTGCGACGGGATGACGCGGAATGGAGTTTTGGAAGGCAGTACGACACCTGGAAACAGAGGGGCTTCCACGTGCCGGATGATGCCGTACAACAGATGCTTCATTGTGCGGGAGACGGCGAAAGCGGCGGGGCGAAACTGTAGGGCGGACAGGGCCCTGTCAATTGAAGCCGGATAGCCACTCGGGCACCTTTCAGGTTGAGTGCGACCACGGTGGAGCGGAATCCTTCAAGCTCTTCCGGCGGGAGCAGGAAGGCCCAATTCAACACCATCTCCTCCTCTGCTTCCGCAGTTGCCGGTGGAGCGACTTTGCGCTGGCGAAACGAGTCGGGGAGCGCGCCCAGTTCCCGCGCCGCTCTGCGGGAGAACTCTTTCACTTGGGCCGCGAGGTCACGGTCGGCTTGCGCCAGTATCCGCTTCTCCTCGAAGTAGCGCCTTCCGGGAGATTCCGGCACCGACTGCGCGGCGCGCGAGCGCGCGCTGGCGCTCAACGCTTTCAAAGCCGCTGCGCGGTTAAGCTGCCCTTTCACGGCCCACTCCTGTTGGTTGCCGACTTGCAGCAGAAACCGCTCCACTTCGGCATCACACTCCAGGACAGACCGCCGTAGGACCTCGCGCGAGCTGAAAAGCGTTCCGAACCGTACTGGAAAGACGGGTGCCTGCCGCATCACGTCCTCTACAACTGCTTCGTGGTTCAACACCTGCGGACCGACCCACCCGATGTCCTGCAGGTTGCGCTCGCCGGAATCGCCGCAGAATTCCGCCAACTCGACCTCGCTTACCACCGCGCGGACCCGTCCGCACTCCTCCATGCAGACGGGAAACCGCGCGTCCAGACCGGCTTGCGCCAGCTCAATAGTGGGGCCGGACGGTACGAGACAGTACAAGTAGCAGGCCAGGGCGTTTTCCCCGCTCACCTCTCTCGAACCTCCTCGAGCGCCGCGTTCAAGTCGGCGGGTTCCACCAGTACGACCGCACCATCCGACACCGGCTCAGTCAACGCCGCAAGCGTGCGTCGAACTGCGCGCAGCGCCGCTCTGGTGCAGATGCTCTGGATTTCCGCGCCGTTGAAACCGTCGGTCCCGGCTGCCAGGGCATCAATGTCGTACCCAGGCGCCATGGGTTTGTTCCGCAGGTGCACCTCGAAGATCGCCCGCCGGCTTGCCTTATCGGGCAGGGGGATCTGGATCAGCTCGTCGAAGCGACCCGGCCTCAGGATTGCCGGATCCAGCATGTCAGCCCGGTTGGTAGCGCCCAGAACGAGCACGCCTTTCAACTCCTCAACCCCGTCGAGTTCCGTGAGGAATTGGCTGAGCACCCGCTCGGCGACATGGTCGTCCGAACCGCCGGAACCGCGTGACGGGACCAGCGCGTCAATCTCGTCGAAGAAGATAATGCAGGGCGCCGCCTGCTTCGCCTTCTTGAACATGTCCCGGACTCCGCGTTCCGATTCCCCGACGAACTTGGACAGCAGCGCGGGCCCCTTCACCGATATGAAATTCACTTTGCTCTCGGTCGCGACAGCCTTGGCGAGCAAGGTCTTTCCGCATCCGGGAGGACCTGTCAGCAGAATCCCCTTCGGAGGTCGGATTCCGGCGGCGATGAACAATGCGGCGTGGTTCAGGGGCCACTCCACCGCTTCGATCAGCCGCTGCTTCACCTCGTTCAGCCCGCCGACGTCGTCCCACCGGACGTTGGGAACCTCGACGAACACTTCGCGCATTGCCGAGGGTTCGACTTCCCGCAGCGCGTCGACGAAATCGTCCATCCGAACGTCGAGTTTGGCGAGTTGCTCGTAGGGGATGCGCGCCAATCCAAAGTCGATGTCGGGCAGGATGCGCCGCAGGCATAGCATCGCCGCCTCGCGGCAGAGCGCATGCAAATCGGCTCCCACAAAACCGTGCGTGATGTCGGCGAGGTGGCTCATATCCACGTCGGCGGCAAGTGGCATGCCCCGGCTATGGATGTTGAGCGTCTCCTCCCGCCCGTTGCGGTCCGGAATGGGGATTTGGATTTCACGGTCGAACCGGCCCGGCCGCCGCAGCGCGGGGTCGAGCGCATTCGGCAGGTTGGTGGCCGCGATTACGATCAATTGCTTCCGCTGCCCGAGCCCGTCCATCAATGCCAGAAGTTGGGCCACCACGCGCTTTTCTACGTCTCCGACGACGTTTTCGCGGCGCGGAGCGATCGCATCGATTTCGTCGAGGAAGATGATGCTGGGGCCCTTGCGAGTCGCTTCCTCGAATATCTTCCTCAGGTGCGCTTCGCTTTCGCCATAGAACTTGTGGATGATCTCCGGCCCGTTGATCGAGTAAAAATTGGCTTCCGTTTCATGCGCAATGGCGCGTGCGATCAAGGTCTTGCCGCAGCCTGGCGGTCCATACAACAGCACGCCCTTGGGCGCGTCGATGCCGAGCCGCTCAAACACCTCCGGATACCTCAACGGAAGCTCGATCATCTCCCTGATCCGCTGGAGCTGCGGCTTCAGACCTCCAATGTCCTCGTAGGATGTGGAGTGGGCCGCCACCTCCTCCGCCTGCTGTGGACTGCCGATGATCAGCTGAGTGGTGGGGACGATCAGCACCGCACCCTTTGGCGTCGTACGCTCCACCCGAAAATCAGCCGAGCGGGTACCGAACAGAGTGGCTCTAATGCGGTTTCCCGGTTGCACAGCCAGGCCGTCCAGCAGACTGCCGATGTATTCCAGATCGCGCTCGGAGGGCCTGACGTTTGCCGGAGCGAGTACGACGGATTGCGCCGGCGGGCAGGTGGTCCGCCGCACATTGACGAACTCATCCAATCCGGCGCCGGCATTCTCCCGCACCAGACCGTCGATCTGGATTCGTGACTGCCCGCGCAGATCCTTGTGCGCGGGCATCACTTTACAAACTGTGGCGCGCTTCCCGGTGACCTCGACCAAATCGCCGATCGCCAGACCCAGCCGCTCCAGATCTTCCGGGCCTAACCGCGCGATTCCACGCCCGACGTCTTTACTCAGCGCCTCGCTCACCTTGAGCTTCAGCGTCGGACTCGTTTTCGGTTCTTCAGACATAGCAGGGTCTCACTTCATGCACTTGATTTCGACAATCCCGTTGTTGCAGGCCAGGTGCAATTTGTCTGCAGAAGTACTCACGGGCAGCAGCACTTCCTTGCGATACTTCTTCTTGCCGTGCTCGGCAACGATGGTCAGCACATCGCCTTCGACGGTGATCTTCACATCCTCCAGGTTGATGCCCGGCATTTCGGCAACCACCAGTAAGTGATCTTCTTCCTCGAAGACATCCACAACGGGCTCGCGCACTTCCTGCACCACGGTGTGACCGGACTCCCGGTCCTTCCGGATGTTGCCGAACGGCTCGACGCGAGGCCCCTGATCGCCCAGCCCGGTCTTGATGGTGAATCCGTAGATTCCCTTCAACTCGTTGCCGGATCCGCGCAGTTCGCCCGTCTTGGACATTTGCTCGCCCGATTCGGACAGCTCGCCGAGTTTCTCAACCAGGTCCCCGAGACCCTTGAGAATCCCGCCGAGCCCCAGTTCGAAACCGCCTTGAGACGGTTTGTCCGTAGGCTTCTTAGACATGTTCTTGTTCTCCCTTGGCTTCGATCCCGTATTCCTTCACTTTGGTGTGAAGCGTCTTGTAGTCGATCTGAAGCATGCGCGCGGCGCGCGCCTTGTTCCCGCCCGTTTTCACAAGCGTGTCCGCAATCACCTTGCGTTCAACGTGAGCGGCGTTGCGCCGCAAGATCTCGCGCAGCGTCACAACCTCGCCGTCCTCGATCAGGCCCTGGCTGTCCGCTCTTTCGATGCCTGGACTGGGCTCGTGCCGCTTGCCGAAGTCGAGGAACTGCTCCCGGATAATCCCGTCGCTCACCAGCACCGCGCGCCTGATGACCGACCTGAGTTGTCGAACGTTACCCGGCCAATCGTAGCTCAGCATCGCCTCGGCAGCTTCCGGAGCGAAGCCCTCCACGTGCTTTGTTAATTCAACGCTTACGACGGCCATGAATCGCTTCGCCAGGAACAGGATGTCCTCCCTGCGTTTGCGTAACGGGGGGATCGACAGTACAAACTCGTTCAAACGAAAATACAGGTCACGGCGGAACAGGCCTCGATCGCACAGTTCCAGCAGGTCCCCGTTCGTCGCGACAATCACGCGAACATCCACGCTCTTGGGCTCCGTTCCGCCCACCCTGTACATCGTTCGTTCCTGCAGTACCCGCAGCAGCTTCGCTTGGGAAGCGAGCGGCATGTTGGCCAATTCATCCAGGAACAAAGTCCCGCCGCGCGCCAGTTCGAGTTTGCCCACCTTGCAGGTGTTCGCCCCCGTAAAGGCGCCGCGCTCATGGCCGAATAGTTCGCTTTCCAGTAGAGGTTCAGGGATGGCGCCGCAATCGACCGCAATGAACGGACCTTTCGCGCGGCCACTGGCGTTGTGCACGACTCTCGCTACCACTTCCTTGCCAGTGCCGGTTTCTCCAGTGATCACGACGCTGAAGTCCGACTTCGCCACTTGCTTGATACCGGCAATGAGCTTACCGATCGACTCGCTGGGGCCAAATGTGTCTCGCAGCGAAGCCATTCCACTGCCCGAACCAACCACAGAATTCAGATCCAGTTTGACTCTGCGCTCGCGCAGGGCGCTCATGACGACGCGCAGCACCTCACCGTGGTCGAACGGCTTGGAGATGTAATCGTAAGCCCCGGCCCGCATCGCCTGGACGGCGCCGGGCACGTCAGCGTAACCCGTCAGCAGGATCACGGGCAGGTCCGGGTCCATCCCGCGCGCACTGTTCAGCAGTGCCATCCCATCCATGTCCGGCATCTTGAAATCGGTGAGCATCAGGTCGGGGTCTTCAGAACGCACGAGATGTAGTGCGTGCATCCCGTTTTGTGCCAGCAGCGGCACGAGCCCCGCGCGGCGGACGATGCATGCCAGAACCTGGAGGATCTCGGGCTCATCATCTACGATCAGAATCCGGCCCTCGGTTTCCGTCACTTTGTGCTCATCTTTTTTCTCTCCGGTCGGTCCGAGCCGTATGAACAATCTCAATGTCCGGAGGCAGGTACTTGAGCGTATTGTGCAGGGCGCCAATGAAGAGAATCCCCATTTGCGATTGCTGCAGCGTCTGATCGATGCGCCCGGCAATGTAGCGATCCCTGCGCTCGAGCAGTGTTGTCTTCATCTGTTGCTGGGAGTCTCGCGTTCCGGGCGTCTTCGCTTGCGAAAAAGTCGCCATTGCAACCTGATACTCCTCAACTAACAAATCGGGCGACTCCGTGCCCATCAGGATCGCGCCGCGGTCCTGCAGCTCCAGTAGCAACTTATGATTTCGGCTCCCGGCCGCGGCAAGGGATGATACGATTTCCTGCTCGTGCTCGCACACGGGCAAACCGTCCTGGTAAACCCGCGTGCCTTGAGGGACCACCCTCAGACGCCTGACTGCGCGTTCGACCTCGTCCCACGCTCTTTCCACCGCAGCCGCGCTTCTAGCTACGCTCTGCCTGCCGAACTGCGCAATCCTTTGCCTTTGAACCGAGCCTCCAAGCTCTCCCATGTCCGAGAGCGCGTGGATTATGGGGATGTACACTATCCGCCTGCGGGGGTGTAGTTCCTGTTGATCCGCCATGCTAGAAAAGACCTGCAATTATGATGCACGTTCTTTCTATGGGTGTCTACCCCGTAGGGCTTTTTTATGAAATTGCCGCGCACATCGATTACGTGTTTGGCGTGCCCGTGGAAGCTCTCGATTTTCAATTGAAAACTGCGTCCTCGATGCATACAGATGCGATGGCTAAGAGTAAATTGCTCGATAAGTAACATTTTTTGACGTTCTTTACTAACAATTAATCTACCAACACAACTTAAGAATAGTCATTCAATGCGACAGTGCTTCCGAATTCATGCGTGTTCCTCTCGCAACGCTTGCGGAATCCTCAGTTTTCTTGCGTTTGCAGTCCTTGAGGGTCTCGAATCTGCATTGCGGCGCGCCAGTCGCCTCGTTGGAAATGCCCACTCCTTGGCTCGCTCAAAACGGACTTTCCTCGTGCTCGAACACCGGCCCGCAACCTGGAGAGGCCTGCGCCCTACCCCGCTAGGTCTGCCACGCTTCCTCCCAATTCACACGCACAGTCAACGAAAACTCAGCCGACTGCCGTCTCACCACGCCCATCGCCACGGCCCCTCAGGCGCCGAGCGATCTGCATCTCTATGCGTTTGAGGCGATCGTCGATGGAGTCGCGAGGATCTTGATGGGACCGTACTGATAACGCACCCGAATAGCTCACGTTTGCGGGCTGCGGCCTGTAAGGGAAAACCCTATTCTGAAATGATCCTTGTAAGGGAAACCCGCATCACGCCTCTTTTTATGTGCCGACCCGGATCTGCAGGTGTATAGTCAAACCGGGACAGTGGCTTTGCGATCCTGCTGAACTGGGCGCGCGTTAGCCCGGCGGATAATCACCGCCCGAGTGCCTGGGGTGGAGGTTATGAGTCCTTAATTGGGCAATGCGCTGTACACCAGCTTAGTTGCTATAGTGGTGTTTTAGTATAATTCGACTCAGCCAAACTCCTCGCCTGGATTCGCGGATACTGTATTTATACTTCACTTATATTACCCTATCTACTTGCGAATAAGGTTGTTTTGCACAGCCACTCAGCGCCGAATCAGCGTATGTGACGCTCAGCTCATAGCTCAATCTTACTGTCTTCGGCTTGACACGTCCCCGCCAAAGAAGTGCTCAATATGGAACAACTGAGTCCCCGGGTAGCAAAGAACATGCTGTTGCAACATGCTGCCATCACTGCGTAAAACCGACCTGGAGGAGAACAGGATTCAGCAGTTGGTGTCCAGGTTCTTCGAAAAGAGCCCACTCCCCATGTGGGTCTACGACCCTCGCACGCTTGCCTTCCTCGCAGTGAACGATGCCGCCGTGAAGTGCTATGGCTTCACGCGGGTAGAGTTCCTGGGCATGACGCTGCACCGGATTCATGTACCGGGTGACGCGTCCCAGCTTGACCTCCTCCTGAGGCGTCCCGCACCCGGCGGCTCCAAGGACACACGGCGTCACGTCAAGGCGGACGGGACGGTCTTCTTCTGCGAAACAGTCCGCTTTCCGATCACTTTCAACGCCGAAACCACCTGCCTGGCCATCACCCACGATGTGAGCGAAAGCAAGCGCTCCGAGTTGCTCTACCGCATGCTGATGGAGGCGATTCCTTCTTCTGTCCTATTGCTCGATCAGGACTTGCGCGTCGTCCTGGCCAATAGAAATTTCCTGGAGAAGTCCCACCAGAAGGCGGGCGAGATCGACGCCCGGCGGCTAAAGGAAGTCTTCCCCGAGGTCATCCTCGCGGAAATGGGCATGGAGCAACAGATACGGAATGTACTGAGAACTAACATCGCCCTGCATGGGCAGAAGCTGACCTACCGCGCCCCCGGCGTTCCTATCCGTGTCTATTACTACAGCATCATCCCCGTGAATTGGAGCGGGCGGGTGGATCATGCCTTGCTCCTGGTGGACGACATCACAGAACAGACGCGGATGGGCGAAGAGATCCGGAGGATGGAACGGCACCTCGCCAGCGTCGTCGAGAGTGCCAGTGACATCGTGGTTTCCACGGACATTCAGGGCAACATCCTCAGTTGGAACAAGGCCGCGGAGAATGTGACGGGGTACGCGTTGGGAGAATTGAAAGGACATCGTTTTATCGACCATTGCGACTCGGCCGAGGCTGGTGGAGTGCGCCGCTGGCTCTCCGAAGGCGGCTCGCGTGGACTCCCTGGACGGACCGAGTGCGATCTGAAGACGAAAGATGGCGGCTGCCGTCCCGTCTCGTGGGTCTTCTCGCAAATGACCGACGACAGCGCCCGCGTGGTCGGTTTCGTCATCGTCGGCCGCGACTTGACCGAGCAGCGCAAGTTCGAACTGCAAATCCTGGAATCTCAGAAACTGGCTGCACTTGGCGTGATGGCCCGTGGCATTGCCCACGAGATCCGAACCCCGTTGACTATCTCCTCTTCCGCAGCCCAGTTCCTGCTGGAAGAGGACGTCACCCCTGAGTTCAAGCGCGAATGCGCGGAGAAAGTTTACAGCGGGATCCGGAGGGCGAGCGTAATCATCGAGAATCTGCTGCGGTTCGCGCAGCCTTCCACCGAAAAGAGTAAAGCTCCGGTGGACCTGCTGCGCGTGGTGGAGGATGCCATGCGAATGGTCGAGCACCATGCGCGGGTTCAAAACGTCGAACTCCGCTCGCACCTGCCCGCCGAGCCGTGTATGGTGCTGGGCGTTCCCAGCCTGCTGGAGCAGGTGTTCATCAATCTCTTCCTGAACGCGATGAACGCAATGCCGAACGGAGGGACCATCGACGTCTCGTCCGAGCGCACGGAAACCGATTTGCTGGTCCAGGTCAGCGATACGGGAGGAGGCATTTCACCGCAGGATATCGGCAAGATCTTCGACCCCTTCTACACCAAGGCGCCGCCCGGGAAGGGTACCGGGCTTGGCCTTTCAATCTGCTATTCCGTGGTGGATCAACACCAGGGTTCGATCCGGGCAGTCAGCCAGCTTGGCCGGGGCAGCACCTTCACGGTGCAACTGCCTCTGTTCGCCGCAAAGCGGGTAAGGAAGCCGTGAGCAGTCCTGATTTCAACGTTCTGGTCGTCGACGATGAGCCGGACATGTGCTGGATTCTCGGTCATATGATCGAGCGCATGAACGTCCATTGTATCCGGGCGTTGGACGGGGCGAGCGCGCTGCTTTTGGCTCAGTCCAATCGGCTGGGCCTCGCCTTGCTGGATGCCAAACTGACCGACATGGACGGCCTTGAACTGGCGCGCCAGATTCGAACACTCTGTCCCAGCGTGCCCATCCTGCTGGTGTCGGGTTACTTTTACCGGGACGATCCCGCCGTGCAATCCGCGCTTGAAGAAGGACTCATTCGAGGGTTCATTGAAAAGCCCTTTTCGCACGTTGAAATCGGTCGTGCACTCCAGTCCGTGCTTGCTGCTGAACAAGCTGCGCCGGATGCGGGTGGTCCTGCAGACGCGCGGTGATCCCGTTTGTCGCCGCCGGGCGAATCTCAACCCTCGAAGCGCAAAGCCTGCCGCGCCAGTTCCGCCGGCTCAGTCACGAATCAGAATCAGCGTGCCGAACAACTGGCAGTTGCGCCAGAACATTCCGTTCACCTGTGACCAGTGCAACTGTTGTTTCAATGCCCCGGAACCGGCATCGTTGTCGTTGACGGCCAGGTCGAATCCGATCGGGTGCCCACCATCGTTGATCGGCCGCAGCCTGGCGCCGGGCAGGCTCATGCGCAGCTCAAGGTTGTAACCCTTCGCGGTTCTGCTGAATGCGAACGCGCCGTTGTAGGGCGGCGAAGCAAAACGCCCGGTGATGTCGTTCTTCGCCATCGCCTCCCCCGGATACGCCAGCGGCTCCTTGCTTCCGTCGGGCAGCACGAACTCCGGAGTTGGCGCGCCCGGTTGCGGCTTCCAGAAGTTGTCGAACACCAGGGGATGCTTCGCGCTGTACACGAAATGGAACTCGTGGTGCATCGGATCGCCGATGTAGTAGCGCGGCATTCCGCAGCCGTCGTTGTCGAACATCAGTTCCACCCCGTCGTCGTCCCACGACCCGGTGTCCGTTTCCGGCGTCAGCGAGCCGTGCGGTTCGGTGACTGCGTCGTCGGTCACCTCGACCGCGGCATAGATGTACTCTTCGTCCCATTGCAGCTTGAAGCGCGCCGACAGGTCCTGCGGACCGTGCCATTTCGCCGCGGACATACCCTGGCCGGCGAAGAAGAACTTCTCCTGGTCCATGACGGGCCCCTTGACGTTCGCCCATTCCGAGAGGTCCCCATCGATGCGTATGGGCGCCGTGCGCATGGTCGCGTAATAGGTCGGCCCGGCGAACGGAGGATCGGCGTAGGCCGGCCCGAGTAGAGTGAGAACGAAGAGAATGCTGAGGCTCGTGTGCATGGGTCGCTAAGCGTAGTCTAGCCCTGGTTCGCCAGCCGGTGGAACCGGCATTGCGTCGCGCGTGGTCGAAGCTCACTGTTCGCGAGAAATGCGGCACCTTACCCGGCGGAATTCAATAAATTCGCAAATCTGCGGCACGGCCCCACCTCATTCGGGCTTTCCGATTGTCTTATCCTGTGGGAGACTCCGGTTGCCGTTGAGTGGGCGGGCGGTTTCGCCACACGTTTCACGGCAGGGTTTGTTTCGTCCGCGCAGACGAGTATTGGAATTCCATGGCGTCAATTCCCCCACTAATGGAGAGTGACGGAGGGCTGTACCTCGTTGGGGACGCTTCCTGCGCGCATTCGGTAGCTGAGAAGCAGCGGCGGCTGGCTCAGGTCGTCGAACTCCATTTCGAGGAACTCCGCCGCCCGGTTTACTCCTACGCTTTTTCGATTTGCAGAAGCCCCGAGCGGGCCGAAGAGATTACCCAGGACGCGTTCCTTCGTTTGCACACCTCCCTCCAATCCGGCGAGAACATCTCGAGTGTCAGGAGTTGGGTGTTCCGCGTGGCTCACAATCTGGCGATCAACGACGCTAAGAAGCGGCGCTTTGAGCTACCTTGCCGGATGGATGGGCAGGATATCGCCATGCGCTCGGATAATTTGCCTGACCCGGAACAGCAAATGCTGCGCGAGGAACGGAAGAACCAGTTCCAGCGCGGCCTGGAAACCCTGACGGAAAACCAGCGCTATTGCCTGCAACTGCGTGCCGAGGGCTTCCAGGCCAAACAGATCGCCGAGATCCTGAAGATCTCGCGAGGCGGTGTTGTAGACACCTTGCAACGAGCGATGAAGCGGCTCCGGAAGGCGATCGTATGAGTGCACGAAATCGGCATCCTCTCCCGGAGGAACTGCTGCTGGCCGCGTTGGGCGAACTGAGCGCTGAAGAAGAAGCTCGAGTCCAGGCGCACGTGGCCGGCTGCCCGGATTGCATGGCCCAGGTGGCCGAGTTCCAAGAGACGGACCGCGAGTTCTCGGCCCACTACCAATTGGTGTTTAAGCCGTCGATTCCGCCCCCTCCGGGCGCTTTCCACGAATTCAGGAGCGCGTTGAACGCCAAGGCGGCCGTCCCGGCGAGTCTGAGCGCACGCTGGAGAAGCTACCTTGCGAACTGCCTGCGGATGCCGCGTCTCGCCCGCGTGGTACCCGTGGCTGGCGCGGCCGTTCTGGTGCTGGTGGCGGTCGTGCGGCTCAGCCAGACTCCCGTGGTTTCCGCCGGGGAGATCTTCAGGCGGGCTGTAGCCTCGGAGCGCGATTCGTTCAGCAAGGTCAGCCACTCCGCCGTCTACCAGAAGCTGCGAGTGCGCATCGGCCGCTCCAGCTTGACCAAAGTCGTCTACCGCGATGTTGACGGCCACCGGCGCGTGAACCACTGGGCCGCCTCTGACCCGAACTCCGTTCCCTCGCCAACGGTGATCGCTCCGGATCTTTCCAGGGAATTCCGGGCAGCCCGCCTGGACTGGGACGACCCGTTGTCGCCCGGAGCCATGCAGGGATGGCTGACCGGCCGGGAGCGGGCCGGTCAGGCACGGGAGGAAATCCGGGAGGAAGCCGGCACGATTACCGTCACCACCCGGGAGCCATCCGCCGCGGTCACCGAAGCGCAATTCGTCGTTCGCTCCGCCGACTACCACCCCGTCTCGGCGCTGTACCGCTTTCAGGGGCAGGCCGACGACGTCGAGTTCACCGAGGTCGCGTACGAGGTGCGCAGCCTGGAGACGCTTGACGCCTCGATTCGGTCTGAACTTTCGGCTGGAAGCCCCTCGCCAGTAACGGGATCTGCTTCCACCAGCGCGCTGGCTTCCCCTCACGCAGAGGCCGCCGCCAATCTGGATGAAGTTGAAATCGGGGCGTTGTACGCGCTGCACCAGCACAACGCCGACCTGGGCGGCGAGACGGAAGTGACGCGTCAGCCGGGTGCCGTGAGGGTTACCGGAGTAGTCGTTTCGGACCGGAGAAAGGCCGAGTTGCGAGGTGCCCTCGCCCCGTTCGCAGAGCTCCGCGTGGAGCTTTACACGGCCCAGGAGGCGGCCGACCGGCAGGCTCGCGCCATCGCCTCCGCGCCGGATCCCGCATCCGCTCCGGTTGCACGGGTCCCGGCCTTGCGGGATGCACTGGCGGCTCGCTTCCCCGATCAGGCCTCGCGGGATTCATTCGTCCTGGATGTCCTGGACTGCTCCCAGCAGGCCCTGGCGCATGGGTTTGCCCTGCAGGGGTTGGCTGGCCGGTACTCCCCGTCATCCGTCGCGGCGCTCTCGCCGGATGCGAGAGCGGAGGTGCGGAGCATGTCGGCCGACCACGTCGGCGCCATGCGGAAGCGACTCGAATCCCTGTTCGAGCGACTGGCGCCGCTCGCCGGAGAGGTCCAGACGCCCGCTGGTGGCGGCGAAAACTCCGGCTCGGGGCAGGTGGAACCGTCAACGCTGGTCCCTGACTTGCAGCAACTGGACCGCATCATAGGCCGCCTGGTCAGTGCTTCGGATGGCGTCGAGGCCGAAGCGGACAACCTGGTGCGCGAGTACCGGCAAGTCGGCGCCCGGTTGCGGCAGGCACTGCAACCGCGCAAGTAACCGGGCCCGCCCACCGGACAGAACCACCCCCTTTGGGTCGCGTCACCGTCCCGGTCAGAACCGCGAATAACGGGGCGCGGGTGAATTACCAACCCCAGCCATCCGATTGTTTGAGAGGGCGTTCCGCAAAGTGGGATAATACGTCCCAGTGCAAGGCCGAGTTCGCCTAGTATTGCCGTTTCTCGCCTGCATTGCCTGCGTTTGGGGTCAGACCACTACGGCTGTCTTGAGCGGCGTAGTTAGCGATCCTGCCGGCGCGAGCGTGCCGGCGGCGAAGGTAACGCTCTCCAGCAGCGATACGGGGTTCTTTCGCCCGTTCGTCACCCAGGAAACGGGGCAGTTCGTGTTTCCGCTACTCCCGCCCGGGCAATACCAACTCCGCATCGAACGCACCGGGTTCAAACTCTACGTACATTCCGGCATTCAACTCGGCGCCGGGCAGGCCTCCAGGATCAATCCCGTGCTGGAGATCAGCGCCGATCCGCAGGTTGTGGTCGTGGAGGACGCGGCCCGGGTGCTCGATGCGGCCAGCGGGATGAACGTCAGCCTGCGCGGCGAATCGCTGCACGACATGCCCATGGAGGGACGGAACTTCTTGAACCTGGCGGGCACGGCTCCCGGCGTCGTCGGCCGCGGGTCCTTGAGCGATTTCGACAATTTCGCCCCCGAAATGGACTTCGATTTCAGCGCGAATGGACGCGGCACCAGCGGCAATATCTTCCTGCTGGACGGATTGAACGTCACCAGCAACATCGTCTCGGGGGTCGCCAATCTGTCGCCTAACCCGGATTCGATCCAGGAATACAACGTCCAGACCAACACCTTTACGGTGGACCAAGGCCGGGCCAGTTCGCTGCAGGTCTCGATGGTGACGCGCGGCGGCACCAACGTATGGCACGGCACGGGGAGTTACTTCTTCTCGAATCAGGACATGATGGCGCGCACGGTCTTCACCAGCGCTTACGCCCCGTTCAAGAAGCACACGGGCGCCGCCACCCTGGGCGGGCCGATCCTCAGCAACCGTCTTTTCTTCTTCAGTTCTACGGAGTTGCTGCGTTCTAACGAGTCCCTGGCCAACAGCGTCTCCACCTACGAGAGTCCCGAGTTCGTGAGTTGGGCCAAGGCGACCTACCCAAACTCGGTCGGCGTGCGCGCACTCAGCGAAGCGCCGGTGATCGGTGTGAGCGGACTGGGTGTGGCCAAGACCGCCCGCGACGTGATCGGGCCGCAGTGCGGAACTGCCGCGAGCGCGATTCTGCCCTGCGACATGCCCATGGTGCTGTTCGGCGAGAACCGGCCCACGGACCTGCGCAACGGACTGCAATACAACCTGCGTCTGGATCGCTACTTCCGGGACAGCCGCGACCGGATCTTCGGGAACTACTACCGGACGACTCTGGACCTGGGACGGCCCGTGTTTCGGGCCGGCACCGAAAACGCCAGCAGTTACGGCTCGCACGCCCTGGAACTGTCGTGGGTCCACACCTTCACTTCGGACTTGCTGAACGAGGCCAGTTTCAGCGGCGTGCAAGTCTATGGAGATCAGGCGCCCAAGGCCCGCTATCACATCCCGGAAATCGATATCTCTGGGCAAAGTACGAACATCTCGCCGGGTTGGGGCGGCTCGTATGCCCAGCATCACTACTACTGGAGAGACGTGCTGACATGGGTCCGGGGCCGGCACATCCTCAAAGCCGGGGGCAACTTCTACTGGTCGGACGATTCGGCCGATTTTACGGCCACCAGTGCGCGGCCGACATTCAGCTTCACGAATCTGCTGGACCTGGTTCAGGACAAGCCGCAGTCGGAATATGGACTGGGCTATAACCCCGTCACCGGCCAACCGGCGGCCATGGTGTTCGGGGGCCAGGTCCCGACCGCGGGAGTGTTTGTACAGGACGAGTGGACCGCCGCGCCCAATTTGAGCTTCACTTTCGGCATCCGTTGGGATGATTTCGGCAACCCGACTGGAAAGCATGGCATGCGGTTCAGCAACCTCTCCTATGCGCCGGGTGCGACGCTCGACCAGCGCATTGCAAATGCGGTTTTGCGGACCGGCGCGCACCCGTACGTCCATCCGCTGAATCACAACTTCAGCCCACGCGCGGGTTTCGCCTGGTCCCCTCGCGGAGAAGGCACGTGGCGCGTCCACGGTGGAATCGGCGGCTACCAGGACTGGATCCCGCTGGGCCAGCCGGTAGACCTGATGCGCCAGAACCCGCCGAATTACATCTTCCCCACCTTTCGTTCGGACGGTGCGATCAAACCGTTGTTCAACCTGGGAACTTCGGATACATATCCGTTCGGATTCGTCCTGCCGCAGATCCCATACGGTCAGTTCGACCCCCGCGGCGGCCTGGTGGGAGCTCGACCGGACATCGGATTTGTCCGCCAGGACCTGACCTCGCCTTACACTCTCAACTACCTGGCCGGCATCGAAAGGCGGCTGAGCGGTGGACTGCTGGCGGGCCTCAGCTACTCGGGCTCCTACACCCGGAATGCGCTGCTGGGGACGGACCTGAACCGGGTTGCGGGGGATCTTCTGGACGGGCAGCTGGACCGTCTCAACCCCAGTTTCGGCGCCATGAACGGCGTTTGGAACGGCAATGCGATCCATTACAACGGTCTGATTGCCACGCTGCACCGTGAGCTTACCGCTGGTTTCGGCGTACAGGCGTCCTATACGCTCTCGAAAACCACGGACTACGTGCAGGCGGGAACCCGGCAGAATCGCGACGGCGCCTATGCAATCCCCGACCAGCACGCCATCCAGAACCTGCAATCGTATGCTGACTGGGACGTGAGGCACCGGTTCACGTTGACCGGTTTGTGGCACGTCCCCGAAGCCGCGGCCAGCCTGCGCGGCGCACGGCGGCTGCTGAGCGGCTGGGAGTTGACAACCGTCGCCATCCTGCAGAGCGGAACGCCGTTTACGGTGATCAACCGCAACGCCTTCGACCCGCTGCTGGACGCCAGTGGAAAGGTGATCGGGCTGAAGCCCGATAGCGGCGACTACAACGCCGACGGCTACAACTACGACTTCCCCAATGCACCCTCGCGGAACTTCAGCGGGAGCCATACGCGCCGCCAGTTTCTGAACGGTGTATTTGGCGTGGCGGATTTCCCGGTCCCCGTGCCGGGAACGCAGGGCAACCTGAAGCGCAACATCTACCGCAATCCCGGGCTGCTCAGTGTCGACGCCGGTCTGATCAAGAACAACGTCGTCCGCGCCCTCGGCAAACCGACTAATGTTCAGCTCCGGTTCGAGTTTTTCAACGCCCTGAACCGGGTAAACCTGCAGTCCGTGGACAACAATCTGGGGAGTTCCACCTTCGGCCGGTCCACCGCCGCCTACACCCCACGCGTGATTCAACTCGGGCTGCGCATGGCGTTCTGAAACGCTTGAGCACCTTAATGAAGCAACATTAATCCAAGCCGGATTCAATTAACCGGCCCGCCCCCTATGCACCGGCGGGGACGAATTGTCTCAACTGGGTGAAGCTCGCGTGACAAGCGCGATGTGTCTGCCGCGACGGGCTTGAGGGGGTCACCCGCCCGGGGTGCCAATAACGGTCGCTTAAGGAGTGTTATGGGCAAACTACGAAGTTTGTGGCTACTGATGATCGCGCTACTCGCTCTGAGCCCGGCCGCGTTCTGCCAATTCAGCAGCAACCTGCAGGGAGTGGTCGAGGACCCTTCCTCATCGAGAGTCCCAGGAGCGGTGCTTAAACTGCGCAACGTTGATACGGGGGTCACTGCGCAGGCAACGTCGAACGAATCAGGCTACTACCGGTTCACTAGCCTCCAGCCTGGCAACTACCAGTTGAGTGTGGAAGGCAAGGGATTCCAGCCCAAGAAAGTGGACCTGATCCTCTCCACCGGGGCCACAACCGACGCGAACATCACGCTTGCGCTGTCCACCACGACAGAGACGATTCAAGTGACGGAGCAGGCGGCATTGCTCGACACCGCTGAAACGAAGATCCAAGTCGTGCTGCGCGCGGAGGCGCTGCGCGACCTGCCCGTCGCAGGCCGAAACTTCCTGAGCCTGGTCGCCGTGGCGCCGGGCGTCACCGGCACGGGCGTCGCCGGCTTTGGTGCAGGTGGCACCCAGAGCGACAACTTCAGCAACGAGGCGTCACCGAGCATCAGCGCAAACGGGCGCAACGAGACCGGCAATTCCTACATGGTGGATGGGTTGGGCGTGGACAGCAACATCACGACCGGAACATCGAATTTCAACCCGACGCCAGACACCATCGCTGAGATGTCCGTGCAGTCCACGAACTACAACGTCGATCAGGGCAGCCACAGTTCGGTGACCGTATCGATGACCAGCAAGTCCGGCACGAACGATTTCCACGGCACAGGCAGCTACTACTTCACCGATCAAAACCTGCGCGCGGGGACTGTTTTCGTGCATTCCTACAACCCTTTCAGGCGGCATGACCTGTCGGGCACATTCGGCGGACCGGTCATCAAGAACAAGACTTTCGCCTTCGCCTCCGTCCAGCCGCTATGGAGCGCCGCTTCGTCGGGCAACAGCAGCACGACTTACGAAAGCCCTGAATTCCTGTCCTGGGCCAAGCAGGTTTTCCCGAACACGCTGGGGACGAAGATCCTATCGATCTCGGTGCCGACCGGCGTGGCCACGACGGGCGTCGCCAAGTACGCCTCCGATTTGTTCCCCGGCACGTGCGGCACGGCGGCGACCTCGAATCTGCCCTGCAGCCTGCCGATGATCGACACCGGCTCCGCCACGCCCAGCCCGTTCCGCAACGGCCTGCAATACAGCTTCCGCGGAGACCAGTATCTGCGGGATGGCCGCGACCGCCTGTTCGCCAACTACCACAGCATGAACCTCGACAGCCAAAATGCCGCGATCCGGCAGGGCTTCAATTCGACCAACAACTCAAACAGCTTCGCGCTGCAGACAAACTGGACGCACACCTTCAGCCCGACGCTGGTGAACGAGTTCAGCTTCGGCGGAAGCAGGGTGTTCGGACAGAATGGCGCGGGCAACCCTCCCTACCACATCCCGGATGTGAACATTACGGGAGTCGGCACGGGCATCAGCCCCGGCTGGTCCGGCAACTTCACGCAGCACAACTACAACTGGAAGGACGTGGTTTCCTGGATCCGCGGATCGCACAGCATCCGCATCGGCGGCCAGTACACCTGGGGCGACGACTGGGCAGATTTCTCGGCGGCGTACAATCGCCCCGGCTTCCAATTCAACAGTCTGCTGGACCTGGTCCAGGACAGGCCCTATTCGGAGTGCTGCCTGCCCTACAATCCTTTGACCGGCCAGGCGGCGCAGTACATCTTCGGCGGCAAGACCACCACAATGGCGCTGTTCGTTCAGGACGAGTGGAAGGTGAAGCCGAATCTCACGCTGACGCTGGGCGTCCGGTATGACGATTACGGAAATCCCAGCGGCACGCACGGATTGCAATTTTCGAACCTTTTCCTGGGGCAGGGGCAATCGGTCAACGATCAGTTCGCCAACGCGAGCCTGAAACTCGTCAAGAACCCATACAAGAATCCGGAGCGCGTGTTCAATCCCCGGGTCGGCGTTGCTTGGTCGCCGGGAAAGAACCGAAAGTGGAGCGTGCGAGGCGGCATCGGACTTTATCACGATGGCGTGACGCTGGGTGAAGCGGTGGACGACTTGCGCGGGAACCCGCCGGGACTGATCACCTCGTCATTCAGCCAAACGACTCCGATCAAACCCGTCTTCTCGATGGGAACATCCGACAAATACCCGTATGGGTTCGTCGTCCCGACGATCCCCGCGGGCGCTCTGGATTCGCACGGAGGACTGGTCGGCGCGCAGGCGGGTATCGGCACCATCAATCCAAGCGTGAAGGCGTCCAGCACGCTGAACTACAGCCTGGGAGTCGAACGCGAACTGGCCGGGCGCACCGTGGTTGGGCTCAGCTACAGCGGTTCGCGCACCTGGGACGGCCTGGAGGGAGCTGACTTCAACCGGTTCGCCGGCGACCTGCTGGATGGCACGCAAGACCGGCTGAATCCCAGCTTCGGCTCAATGAGCTACGTCTTCAATGCCAACTCCATCCACTACAACGCGGCGATCGCCACAGTTCGCAAGGAACTGGGTAAGCGCGGATCGATCCAAGCTTCCTATACCGTGTCGCGCGCAACCGATCTGGGCTCCGGCGGCACGCGCAGCTACAGCTACGATGGTTTCCCGGACCAGAACACGATCTACAATTCCAGCACGCGCGAGACTCTGCGCGGGGATTCCTCCTGGGATCACCGGCATCGATTCTCGTTCTCCGGAACCTACGAACTGCCGACGCCGTTCAAGTCCAACACGGTCTCCAAATACGTACTCGGCGGCTGGCAAGTGTCTCTGATTTCCATCCTGCAAAGCGGATCGCCGTTCACGGTGCTCAACTACAACTCCTTCAACCCGATTCTGGATTCCACGGGGAAGGTCATCGGCCTGCAAGCCAACAGCGGCGACTACAACGCCGATGGAAGCAACAACGACTACCCGAACTACTCGGGCTCGGCGAATAACAGTCATTCGAGAAGTGAGTTCTTGAACAGCGGGATCTTCAGCCTGTCGAGTTTCACGGCTCCGGCCATTGGAACCCAAGGCAACGAGAAGCGCAACATCTTCCGCAACCCGTCGTACATGAACTTCGACGCGAGCATGCTGAAGAATAACCGGATGTTCCGGGAGAAGGTCAACCTGCAATTGCGGTTCGACTTCTTCAACGTGCTCAACCATGTAAACCTGGGCGGCGTCGACAGCAGCATGTTCAGTTCGACGTTCGGCAAGGTAACCTCCACTGGGGATCCTCGCAACATCCAACTCGGTGCTCGAATCTCGTTCTAGCCCCCGGAACGAGCCAGCAGGGGCGCGGCATGGGCAAGCCGTGCCGCGCCCCGACATTTCCCTCCAACTTCCGCGTGAAAGAATGACCCCATGCGTTTCCTCATCTTCCTTTCTCTGATTCTTGGAATCTGCAGCGGAACCGGCGCCGCGCCGACCGCCACCACACCTGTGAAAAACCGCGCGCCTCTCGCATCGACGCCTTACACCCTATTGCCGCTTACGGCAGTGAAGCCCGAAGGCTGGCTGAAGCGGCAGTTACAGATTCAAGCCACGGGCCTTTCGGGGCACATTGAGGAGATCTGGCCCGATCTGGGACCGAACAGCGGCTGGCTCGGAGGCACGGGCGAGAGTTGGGAACGCGGGCCGTACTACCTGGATGGACTGGTCCCGATGGCCTACCAACTGGGGGATCCCGTGCTGATCGCCAGAGCGCAGAAGTGGATTGACTGGACCCTGAATAATCAACGCCCCGACGGTGCGATCGGGCCGGTGAAGGACACCGACTGGTGGCCGAAGTACGTGATGTTGAAAGTGCTGACACAGTATCAGGAAGCCACAGGCGATCCGCGCGTGATTCCGCTGATGGAGCGTTACTTCGCGTATCAGGCGGCAACTCTCGACAAGGTGCCGTTGAAGGAGTGGGCAATCTACCGCTGGCAGGACGAGGCGTTGACTCTGTTTTGGCTTTACAACCGCAACGGCGATCCGAAGCTACTGGAACTGGCGCGGAGGCTGCACGACGACGGGTACTATTGGCCCAACCAGTACGTCGATTTCAAGCCGCTGTATCAAGGCAAAGTGACGGGCAAGGATTGCACGCTGAAGACCCACGGCGTAAACAACTCGCAGGCACTGAAAACCGCCGCCATCTGGTGGCAGGTGTCAAAAGACAAGGCCGACATAGACGGCCTGTACAACCAGTTCAAAGTGCTGGACAAGTATCACCTGCTGCCGAACGGGGTGCACAGCGGCGACGAGCACTATGCCGGCAACGACCCGTCACAAGGGACGGAGTTGTGCTCAGTGCTCGAGACAATGTACTCGCTGGAACACATCATTGCGGCGACCGGCGATGCAGGCTTCGGAGACCGGCTTGAGAAGGTCGCTTACAACCCGCAGCCGGGGACTTACTCCAAGGACATGTGGGCGCACCAGTACGACCAACAACCCAACCAGGTGCTGGTTTCGGTGGCCAAGCGCGCGTGGAGCGACAACGGTCCGGATTCGAACCTTTACGGGCTCGAACCCAACTTCGGTTGCTGCACCGCGAACATGCATCAGGGCTGGCCGAAGTTCATCGCGAACTTGTGGATGGGCACGAAAGACGACGGCGTCGCCGCCATCGCGTACGGGCCCAGCCGCGTTTCGACCACGGTGCGCGGAGGCGTGAACGTGACCATCGCCGAGAATACCGGGTACCCCTTCAGGCAGAACATCGAACTCGTGGTGAGCCCGGCAAAACCGGCGGTTTTTCCGCTGGAACTGCGCATCCCGGCGTGGGCCGCGCAGGCCAGCGTCCGGGTGAATGGCAAGGCGGCGGCCGGTGTGAAGGCCGGCACGTTCCTGAAGCTCGAACGCAAATGGAAGCAGGGCGACAGGGTGGAAATCGTGTTCCCGATGCAGCCGCGCATCTCGCGCTGGTATCACAACTCGGTCGCAGTGGAACGCGGCCCGTTGGTTTACTCGCTGAAGATCGGAGAGGACTGGAAAAAGGTGAAAGACCGCCAGGAGGCGTCGGACTGGGGAGTCGCGCCGACTACGCCATGGAATTACGGACTGGTGTTCGACGGCGCCGGGCTTGAGCAATCGTTCCAGGTGGAAGAGCGGCCGATAGGCGAATATCCCTTCAGTCCCGAGGGCGCGCCGATCGTGCTTAAGGCGAAAGGCAAGCGCATCGCCGAGTGGCAGATCGTCAACGACTCAGCCGGGCCAGTCCCGCAGAGTCCCGTGCAGAGTGCCTCGTCCGAGGAGAGCATCGTGCTGATCCCCTATGGCGCGGCCAAACTCCGCATCACCGCGTTTCCAGAAGTGAAGTGAGACCTCTCATGGACTTGAAACTGATCGCCGCGTTCTCTCTCTTTCCGGTGTTGGCGTTCGCTCAAGCGCCGCCATGGAAAGACCGCCCGGTGCTCGACACCGCAGCGTCGCCGCAGGCGATTCTGCACGGCGTACCCGTCTCGGCCGTCACAGTGAGGGACGGGTTCTGGTCTCCACGCCGCAAGGTGAATGTCGAGGTCAGCCTGCCGAGCCTGCTGGCGCTGTTTGAAGAGAATGGGATTATCGACAACTTCCGCCGCGTGTCGGGGCGCAAGGACGTCCCGCGGCGCGGTCCGCTGTACACCGATTCGGACGTGTACAAATGGCTGGAGGCCGTCGCTTTCGTACTGCAGAGCGGCGACAATCCGCAGCTTCGCAAGTCCGCCGAGGCAGTGATCGACGACATCGCCGCGGCGCAGGAGCCGTCGGGGTACTTGAACACTTACTTCACGCGCGAGCACCTGGCGGAACGCCACACGAACATGGTGGGCGGACACGAGTTGTACTGCGCCGGACATCTGGTGCAAGGCGGCATCGCATGGTACCGCGCCACCGGCGACCGCAAGCTGCTGGAAACGGGCGTCCGCCTGGCTGACTACGTTGCACGTGAGTTCGGCCCCGGCAAACAACCCATCTTCGAGGGCCACCCCGAGTTCGAGCTGGCGATGATTGAACTGTACCGGACTACGGGCGACCGCAAGTACCTGGACCTGGCGGGATACTTCCTCGGCGGAGATCCCCGCAATGTGGCAAAGGCCCGCGAGCGGGACATAGTCTACCTGTTCACCATCAAGCCATTCACCGAACGCACACACCTTGAAGGACACGCCGTGCGGGCGATGTATGCCTCTTCAGGAGCGGCCGACTACTACCTGGAGACGGGCGACAAAGCGTATTGGCATACGCTCGCCACGTTGTGGGATGACATGGTCCAACGCAAGATGTACATCACCGGCGGAGTAGGATCGCGCGCCGACGGCGAGGCCTTCGGCGACCCGTACGAACTGCCAAACCGGCAGGCGTACACAGAGAGCTGCGCGGCCATCGGCACCATGTTCTGGAACTGGCGAATGTTCCAGGCAACCGGCGATGCCAAGTACATGGACTCGTTCGAACGCGCGCTCTACAACGGCGCGAACAGCGGTCTCTCGCTCAGCGGCAACCTCTACTGCTACCGCAATCCGCTGGAACTCACCGGCGACCCGAAGGACCGCATCCGCAACCCGTGGTACGACACGACGTGCTGCCCGCCGAACCTGCAGCGCATTCTAGCTTCCCTGCCCGGCTACTTCTACAGCACATCGAAGGACGGGTTGTGGGTGCACCTATTCGACAACAATAGCCTGAATTGGAAGCTTGAGGACGGCACTGCGATCCAAGTGTCGCAGACGACTAAGTACCCATGGGACGGGAAGTTGGAGTTGACGGTCTCGCCGGCCTCGGCGAAAGAGTTCACGCTGCATTTGCGCCGCCCGTCGTGGGCTGGCTCCGTGCACGTCTCCGTCGCCGGTGCCGCAGTCGCTGCGCCGGCGCTCGAGAAGGGCTACTTGACGGTACGCCGGACGTGGAAGCCGGGCGACAAAGTCGTGGTGCAGTTCGACATGACGCCGCGCCTGGTGGTATCGAATGAATTGATCCGGGACAACATCGGCAAAGTCGCAGTGGAGCGCGGCCCGCTGGTGTATTGCATGGAGAGTCTGGATCAACCCAAAGGAACGTCCGTGTTCGATTGGCGACTCGATTCCCCGGCCGGAAAAGACTCGTTCATATTCACCTGGAAGCCGGAGTCGTTGGGGGGCGTCGTCACGTTGACACACCACGCGACTCGGCCTGCCAAGCCAGCCAGCGGCCAGCCGCTCTACGAGGTGAAGAGCCACGCGGCCGGGCAGGCATCCATACAAGGAGAGGTCACGCTGGTCCCCTATTACGCGTTCCACAACCGCGAGATCACTGCCATGCAGGTGTGGATTCCAACACGGTAGTCCGGGTAGTCGGGTGGGGCAATCTTCGATCCACCAGGAGAGGTAACAGCGTTGGCCGTGTATCTGAAAGTAGTGCGCAGGGTGGCTTGCCTCGTCGCGGTCACCCTGCTGCTCGCGAGTCCCTCAATCGGCCAAGCCGACCCAATCGTGCAGGCACTGCGGGCGAGACAGTTTCCTGCGGCCTTGGAGTTGTGCGCAAAAGCGCTCAAAGCCCAGCCCGTCAACGCCCAGCTCTGGCTTTACCAGGGAATTGCATTGCAGGAGTCCGGCCGGACGAAGGACGCGTTGGATTCGTTCCGCCATGCTTCGAAGCTCGCGCCCAAGCTGCTGCCGGCCCTGGAAGGCGCGGCGCAGATTGAATACCGCACAGGCGATCCCAATTGCCGTCACACGCTGGAACAGATTGTCGCGCTCAGACCGGATAGCGCTCCCGCGCATGGGATGTTGGGGGTACTGGCGTACGAGCAAAAGCACTGCGGCGAGGCGGTGCGGCAGTTCGAGTTGAGTGGCCCTCAACTGAACTCAAACGGAGCCGCTTTGTGGCAGTACGGAAATTGCCTCTACACGCTGCGACGGCCGGAGGACGCAGCCGAGCGGTTCCGGACCTTGCTCGGGATAAAGGACAGCAATCCTGTTCGCTACAATCTGGGGCTGGCTTTACTTGACGCGAAGCGACCAGACGAAGCCGTCGAAGCGCTGTTTCCGCTATCCACCCCGCGGAAGCCCGACTCGGAGGCACTCAGCCTTTTGGCTGCGGCGTACGAAGCGGCGAAGCGCACCCCGGATGCACTCGGCGTGTTGCGCCGGGCTGCTGAGTTGTACCCGCGGGAGGAACGGCATTACATCGACTTCGCCAGCATCTGCATGGAACACAGTTCGCTGGAACTGGGCATCGAGGTGCTTGAAGTCGGCGTGAAGAACATCCCGGATTCCGCGCGTCTCCACGCCACGCTAGGCGCGTTGCTGGTGCGTTCCGGGATGCCGGAACGAGCAGCCGGTGAGTTCCAGAGGGCGCAGAAGCTGGATCCGAAGGCGGCATACGGCGACGTTGGCTTGAGCCTCGCACTATTGCAGTCGGATCAGCTCGACGCCTCCGTTGGCATCCTTCGCAAGCAATGGGAACACAATCAGACCAGTCCCATGATCTCGTTCATGCTGGCCCAAGCCCTGCTGCGGGTGGGGCCGGAGCCCGGCAAGCCAGCCTTTACCGAAGCGCAAAGTCTCTTGAAGAAGACCGTTTCCCTGGACCCCAATCACGCCCGCGCGCATGGTCTTCTGGGAAAGAACTATGCGCTCGCCGGCAGCGTGCCCAATGCCATCAGGGAGCTTGAAATCGCGTTGCGATTGGATCCCCGCGACCGCACGTCCGCCTATCAACTGGCTTTGCTCTACGGTAAAAGCGGGCAGAATGAGCTATCCGCAAAATGGCAGCAGCGTGTGCGCGAGCTGATCCAGGCAGATCGGATCGCCGAGGCTGAGGGCGACCGGTACCGGATTCTCAGGGCCGCGCCGGAACGCGAAGTCGAGTGAGTCGGCGTGCTGCCCCGGGTTGGAAGGTTAGATTGCATCCCCGGCACGCGCGGCAGATTGAGGAGCAGCCGACAGACCGCGATAAGCGATTCTGATCAACGGCGGGGCCACCAAAGTCGTCGCTATGGCCATGAACACGACGACGCCATAAACCTGTTGCGAGACCACTCCGAGTCCGAGGCCGATCTGGGCGACCACCATTCCCACTTCGCCTCGCGGTATCATTCCAGCACCGACTCGCAGAGCATCGGCTCGACCAAGCGAGAGCGCGCCAACGCCGCAAGCCAGGAACTTCGAAAGCACAGCCGCAACGAGAATCAACAGAGCCAGCAGGATCGTTTCGGTACTGCCAAAGACACTGGGTTTCAGATTCAATCCAATCCCCACCAGAAAGAACGGCACCAGCAGCTCGCTCACACCGTGCGTCAACTCATGTACGCGCCGCTCCACCGTTTCCGAGAGCGCCATGCCAGCCAGGAACGCGCCGATGATTGCCGCCACGCCGGCGCGTGTCGCCAGATAAGACATCGCGAAGAGGAGTACCAAGGCCAGGTTGAACTGAACCTCGCCTCCACGGAAGCGAGCTTGAATGCCAGGTACGATCCGCCCCATCGCCTGCGTGCCAAAGTGCGCCACGAGCGCAGTGAAACCGATTGCGAGGACCGCTGTCAGGGACAACTGCAGGATGTTCACATGTCCTCGCGCCACGCTGCTCACAACGGCCAGGATCAGCAGTCCCAGCACGTCATCGATCACTGCCGCCGCAAGAATTGCCTGGCTGGCGCGATGGCCCAACAGTCCCATAGCCGAAAGCACGCGGGCCGTAATGCCGATGCTGGTCGCGACCATCGCTGACCCGACGAAGATGGCCTCAATCGAGCTGACGCCTCGCGCGGTCATGATGCCCCATCCGGCCAGGAACGGGACCAGAACACCGGCCACCGCGACCAGCAAAGCCGTCTTGCCGACGCGCATCAATTCGCTGGCCTTCACGTCAAGGCCCACGCGAAAGAGCAGGAAGATGACGCCCAGTTCGGCCAGCGCGCCCAAAAACTCATCCGGCCGCACCCAGCCCAGCACCCCCGGGCCGATCACGACGCCAGCCAGGATTTCGCCGACGATACCAGGTTGCCCAATTTGCTCGAAGAACTCGGCCAGCAGTTTGGCGGCGCCGAACACGATCAACATCGCCAGGGCGATGTTGGCCACGTCGCTGCCAATGACCGGGAAAGCGGGGACGAATACCATGCCGATACAGTTACACGAATGCATTTGCAGCCCGCCGTCGTTTTCAGAAGTGCACTGGGACGTGCTGAAGCCAACTCGGACTCCTTCAGCCTAACGCACGCCCATTCCAGCACGGAGGACGCGGTCGCGTCCCGACTGGGCGGCTGACCTCACTCGAAGGCGTAGTCTGGACGCGTTGACGGAACTCTCCACTCACGCCCCGCAGCAAGCCGCGGACTTGCGCCGGCGGAATATCGGGCATCAGCGAACGCAGTCACTACCCCAAGTTGAAGGCATGCGGTCGCTAGGTTGCATTCGGCTGAGATCATGCCCTGTCGCGACTCCGATTGCTGAGCGTGTCCGGAATGAGTCTGCCACCCCGACAGGAGATCCCTTGAGAATGCCCGGTCCGGTGGATTGTGAACAACGTGCGGACCGGCCGAAGTGCAGTAGGACCAACTTCTGTTGCAGACTGTTATTCAACCCAGTGCAAGACATAGCCATCGATCTCGCCAGCAACGCGGACCGGGAGTGGTGTGCGCGCGTCATGGCTTCCAGCGACCCGTGGTCTACCCTTGGGCGCGGTCTGGACGATTGCCTCAACCGCTGCCGCCGGCCCGAATTCGTGGTTCCGGTGGCCCGCCTCGCCGGCGAGCGGTGCGGCTTCGTGCTACTTCATCCGTCGGGTGTCGCCGGTTCGCCGTACATCGCCGCCATCGCCACCAGCGCCGAGGCGCGCGGCCAGGGTGTCGGGTCGGCGCTCATCGACGCCGCGGAGCGCTGGTTCCCTGATGCGGGACATATGTTCCTGTGCGTCTCGTCGTTTAACCCACGCGCGCGCAGCCTGTATGAGCGCCGGGGGTATAGGCAGGTGGGAGAATTCCAAGACTACGTTATCACCGGGGCGTCCGAGATCCTGCTGCACAAACGCCTGGTGCGGCCGTGATGCGGCCGTGGCGGCTGGTTTCTCTGCTCTCCGTGACGGCCACGGCCAGCTACCTGTGCCGCGTGAACGTCTCGGTGGCCGGGGTTCTCATGATGCGCGAACTGGGACTCTCGCAGCAGGCGATGGGGCGGGTCTTCAGCGCATTCCTGGTGGGCTACGCGCTCTTCCAAGTCCCAGGGGGAATGCTCGCAGACCGTTTCGGAGCGCCGCGCGTGCTCGCCTGGGCGTCGCTGGCATGGGTCGCCGCGACAGCCTGGATGGCGGGGGCCGGAGCGAGCGTTGCCGCGCTGCTGGGAGCGCGGTGTCTGCTGGGTGTGGCCGAGGCACCGATGTTCCCGACGGCGGCGCAGGCCATTTCCGGCGCGTTGCCGGTGGCCAGGCGCGGCCGGGCCACCGGCATGGTGGTCGCGGCGGTCGGACTTGGCTCGGCCATTGCGCCTCCCCTCGTCTCGTTTCTGATGCTGCGCTGGGGCTGGCGTGCGGCACTGATGATCTCGTCGCTGCCGGCGTTCGCAGTCGGTTGTATCTGGATGTGGATGCGTCGCAGCGTAGTCGCAGCAGGTAGCCGGTCGAACGACGTTGACCGGGCCGTGCCGCCAGTCGGGCCCACGCAGACCCGCACGTTCGTGCTCCTCACGCTGAGCTACTCTCTGCAAGGCTACGTCGGCTACATCTTCATCTTCTGGTTCTACCTGTATCTGGTGGACGTGCGCCATTTCGACTTGCTGCGCGGAGCGCTGTTCAGCAGCCTGCCCTGGCTGCTCTCGATCGTCTCGATTCCTCTTGGCGGCTGGCTGTTCGACAAACTGCCCTGCGACCGGCGCACCCTTCCGATTGCCGGCCTGTCAGGTTCGGGCGTCTTCACTGCCATCGGCGCTCACGCGCAGAATCCCTATCTCGCGGCGGTGTGCATGGCAGTCGCCACGGCGTTGGTGCTCTGCGTCGAGGCGCCCTTCTGGGCAACCATGACGGCGGTAACGGGGACTCGCAAGGGTGCTGGCGGCGGTGTGATGAACATGGGCAGCAACATCGGCGGTTTGATCTCCCCTGCGCTAACTCCAGTGCTGGCAGCGTCCATCGGATGGGAGGGGGCATTGCTGGTGTCCGCGGCGCTGGCGGTGGTGGCGGCACTGCTGTGGTTCTGGATTCGCCCGCAAGCCGTCACCGCCTGAGCCCGGTCCCAGGCTTCGCGCTTACGATTCAGGCGATCTCATCGCGCCGATTCCCCGTGTGGCCATGGCGGGTCGGATGAGAGCGACCCGCCGCTTACCGGCTTCTGGTTGAATCGCGCTCGCTAAAGGCCGGTTTAGCCCTGGTTAAGGTCCTGCCCTATCTCGATCCCGCGCTCCAGCTTCTTTGACAGCAGCAGGCTCGCCAGGCAGAACCCGATGAACAGGTAGTACCCGGGAAGCACCTTGGACCCATCGGTTGGAATCACCAGTTGCGCGCCGGTCTCCGTCAGCGCTCCCATCGAACTGATCAGGATCCCGTTGAAAGCGACGTAGGTCATGAAGATGGCCAGGGCCATCACATCCGCCATCGACCACTTGGAGGACTCCAGCCCCAGAAACCGCGCCAACCGGTTTTCGCGCAGCAGGGCCGGCCGGTACAGGCCGATGCTCAGTGTGAGGATCTTCAGCAGTGGGAAAATGACGCTGAACATCAGGACCAGCATTCCCACCAGCCACATCTCCGGGCGGCCGACGTTGATCAGCGTCCGGAAAACTTCCAGTACGCTCTTGCTTTGAAAGTAGAGCACCTGGTCCGTGAACGTCACAGGCTGGCCTAGAAAGGTCATTCCGACCTGCGCGATCCTCGCCTCCACCTCCACCATCGGCGTGAGCACTCCGCCGGCGAGCAGCACGCCGCAGAACAGCAACAACACCACGGTGCCGGAACGCCGCAGCACGCGTCTGCCGGTCAGTAGCAGCGCGAAAGCCAGTCCGCTGGCCCCCAGCACCGCCAGGTAATCATAGGCCACCTTCGATTCCAACGCGGCGATCTGTGCGCCTAGCGCCTGCTGGCACGCGCTCGCCTCTGCACAGCCGTGTTCCTTCAGGATGTAGTCATGCCAACGCAGGTCCACATGACCGAATGTGTTCTTCGCGCCCTCGGCCAGCGTGTTCTTCAGGTATTGCTTCACCGCGTTCAGGGTCTCCGGCTTACCCAGTTCGGCCAGGACCACGTTCGCGTACTCCGGAACGTGCGGGCGCAATGCCCCCACCATCAGGTTCGCCATCATCGGGTTCCCCTGGCCGGGGTATCCGGCTGTGCCGCCAGTGGGTTTCTTTGCACTCGCCTTGACCTTCACCTCCTCAAGCAGTCGATACAGCGCGTGCTCCACGGCCGGGCGCAGGCTCGCACGGTCAGCCTTCTTCAACTCCAACGCGTCGATTCTGGCCTCGAGAATGGGCACGATCGTGGCCACCCACAGGTCCGCGTTCATCAGGCCGTAACGCACGTGGCCTAGTTCGGCCAGCTCAGTCCGCAGCCTTCGCCGCTCCGCCAGCCTGTCGATCGTGAGCCACGTGCCCACGACCGCAACCGCCAGCAGAATCAGTCCGGCCAACAACCGGTAATTGCTCCTGGGTAGAGCAGGAGCCTGGTGAGCCTCGGGGGAATCAGTGCTGTCGTTCATCGTTGTCCTGGAGCAGTAATGGTGTCAGACCGAACTGATTATAAGCCCCCGGCCGGCCGCGGAGAGCTTTGGTTGCCAGTCAGTCCCGACTCATTCAGGCCGTCCTGCTTGAAGAACGCTCCCATCAAGCCGCGGAAAGGGCCGGATTCACTCTGGAGCACGGGTTGATGATGCCGACGGAATCTGCGGGCGAGCCGGCGTCGCAGGGCGGAAGGCCGTCAGGCCTCTTCGCGGATTGAGGCCAGCTTGCTCGCCACCATCATCGCAATCTCCAGGGCCTGTTCGTAGTTGAGGCGCGGATCGACCTCGGTCTCATAGGCCTGGCTCAGATCTTCGTCGCTCAGCCCGCGCGCACCGCCCGTGCATTCGGTGACGTTCTCTCCGGTGAGTTCAATGTGCACCCCCCCCAGCCGGCTGCCGCAGCCGTGGTGGATATCAAAGGAAGCGCGCAACTCGGACTCGATGTCGTCGAACGAGCGCGTCTTGTAGCCGTTCGAAGTGGTGCGGGTGTTGCCGTGCATCGGATCGCACACCCACAGCACGATCTTGCCCTCGCGACGAACCGCATCGATCATCTTTGGCAGCGCCTTGTCCACGTGCTCCACACCAAAGCGATGGATCAACGTGAGGCGCCCGGGGCGGTTGTGGGGATTGAGCACATCGATCAGCCGCAGCAGGTCGTCCAGCTTGGTCGGCACACCGACTTTAACCGCGAGCGGATTGTCGATGCCGCGCATGTATTCAGCATGGGCGCCGTCGGGCGAGGAGGTGCGAATGCCAATCCAGGGGAAATGCGTCGCCAGGTTGAACCAACCGGCGCGGCGCGGAACACGGCGGGTCTGGGCCTGTTCGTACCCTAGGTGGAGCGCCTCGTGGCTGGTGTAGAAGTCGATTCGGTCGGTGTCTCCCGCACGAATCCCCAGGATGTTCTCCATGAAGCGCAGGGAGTCCTTGACGCTCGCGATCCTGTGATGATACTGGCCCGCCATGGGCGAACTCTGGGCCCAATCGAGATCCCAGTACTCTGGGTGATGCAGGTCAGCGAACCCGCCTTTGATGAGCGCCCGGATGTAGTTGAGGGTCAGGGCCGCCCGCTCGTACCCAGCGATCAGCAATTGCGGATCGGCGGCGCGTGCCTGCGGCGTGAACTCCGGATGATTGATCAGATCCCCGCGGTAGCTCGGCAGGCGGACGCCATTGCGCTCCTCGTCGTCAGAGGAACGCGGCTTGGCATACTGGCCGGCAAATCTGCCGATCCGGATAACCGGGCAGGCCGCACCCTGCACCAGCAGGAGGCTCATTTGCAGCAGGATCTTCAGCTTGTTGGTGATGCGCTGGGACGAACACTCCGAGATGCGTTCCGCACAGTCGCCCGCCTGCAGGACGAATCTCCGCCCTAAAGCGGCATCGGCGAGTTGTTCCTGAAGCGCAACGATCTCCCAACTCGTGACCAGCGGAGGCAGCTCCGCCAACTCAACGAGCGCCCCTTCGAGCGCGGCGGGGTCGAGGTACCTGGGCTGCTGGAGAGCGGGAAAGTTCTTCCAGGAGGACGGGCTCCAAGCACGCGCTTCTTCGCGCGGATTATCCAAATCTGCCAGCATGACCCTACAGGGTATCACGCAGGTGAAATGCGCGATTCAGAAAGCCGGCCAGCAGCTCGCCGCGTCGTCGTATGCTGTTTGTAATCAAGGATGGAGCCTGAGTTTTTCGAGACACAGATCGCTTTTGAGGCGTGGCTTGAGCGAGAACAAGCCAGCTCCGCGGAACTCTGGCTGGGACTCTACCGCAAGAGTGCGGGCCGGCCCAGCATCACCTATCCTGAGGCGCTCGACGCCGCCCTATGCTTTGGGTGGATCGACGGGCTGCGAAAAACCCTGAATCCGGAGAGTTACGCGATCCGACTCACCCCGCGCAAGCCGGGCAGTCCCTGGAGCGAGGTCAATATCAAGCGTGTACGCGAACTGCAGGCGCTCGGATTGGTGCGCCCCGCGGGGCTGAGAGCCTTCGAGATGCGGGACGAGCAGGAAGCTGCGACGCACTCGCAGGCGCGCAAGAGCGCGGAACTCAGCCCGGCGGATGAATTGGCTTTCCGCGCGAATCCGGCCGCCTGGGCGTTTTTTGCCAGGCAGACTCCCTGGTACCGCAAGACGGCAGCGTGGTGGGTGGTTAGCGCCAAGCGGGAGGAGCCACGGCGTCAGCATCTCCTAGCGCTGATCCAAGCGTCGATGAATGAACGCGCTATTCCGCCCCTTACCAAATACATACGCATCAAACCTTAAAGTGATTTCTCACTCCAGTGAGCCGAGGCTCTTCTTCCCGAGGCGCGCCACGAAACTCCTTGCACGCGCTTTGTCAGCCGCACTCAAGTCGAGCCACGAGATCCAGCGTTCCGCTGCGATCATCTCGTAGGCCGCGTTGACGTTGATGCGCGCCGGAGAGCGAGCCACCCAGCATAAGTAGGCTTCCTGCCAGCCGAGCTCTTCAATCCGCGCGACGGAGTGGATGCCGACGGCGTGCAATTCCGGCGAACAGACCGGGCCGAAACCAGCGAGAAGAGGAGTGTTCTGTAGCGATCTAGTCATGCCGCTCTGCCCATTTTCCGTTCTGTCACGCAGCAGCGAGGAGCGGACAATTGCGCAATTTGGTCCTATCGAGCTGCGCGCAGGGGCGCAGTGGGACAATCGAAGAGTCATGTGCATCAAGTCCCCGGCTGATCTGGAGAAGTTGAAAATCATAGGCAGCATCGTGCGCAAGGCCTTAGACGCCACGGCAGCGGCGGTCCGGCGCGGCGTGACGACCGCCGAGCTCGATGCGGTAGGCGCTCGGGTGCTGGCTGAGCACGGAGCGGAGTCTTCCCCGCCGAAAGTCTATAACTTCCCCGGCGCGTTGTGCATCAGCGTGAACGACGAAGCGATTCACGGGATTCCCGGGGACCGCGTGATTCGCACCGGCGACCTGGTGAAACTTGACCTGGTGGCCGAAAAGGACGGCTATTTCGCGGACGCGGCGGTCACGGTGTGCGCCGGTGAGGTGAGTGCGAAAGCGGCAGCGCTCGCCCGCTGCGCCGAATTTGCGTTCTTCGAAGCCGCGAAAGTAGCTCGCGCGGGCAATCGAATCAACGAGATCGGCAAGATAGTGGAGAACGAAACCCGCCGCTGCGGGTTTCAGGTGATGCGCGCCTATTGCGGCCATGGTGTCGGCGCTGCCATCCACGAATCACCGCAGATCTTGAACTACCACGACCCCGACTACCAGACAAAGCTGACGGAAGGCCTGGTAATTACGATCGAGCCCATCATCGCCGCCGGAAAGGGTAAGGGTGTGCTCCAACGCGACCGCTGGACGATCCGGACGGCGGACGGAAGTTTGGCCGCGCATTACGAGCATACGCTAGTCATCACAAAGGGTCAGCCACTCCTGATCACGGCAGCCTGAGGCTTCGCTGTTACGCCGCAATTCTGCCCGTAGACAAGAATCTACATGATACTTGTCCTATAACTCATTGGTAATACATACCTTAGCAATGACAAAACAAAGCTCACTAGCGGGCGAGTCCGATCAGCCTCGTCCAGCCTAGCCAGCTTCCGGAGGCACCGGCAGCAGCGTCCCGCGACCGAGAAGCCAATGCGGGTCGAACCTGCGTTTCACCGCGCACATCGCCTCGATCTGGGCAGGAGTGAATTCGAGGGGCAAGAAGTGCGCCTTCTTCTTCCCCAATCCATGCTCCGCGCTGACGGTGCCGCCGAGTGCGACCGATTGCCGCGCGGCGGATTCCAGGAATTCGACGCCGCACCGGGCATCCTGTTCGGTCTCCGGCAGGATATTGACGTGCACGTGCGCGTCGCCGATGTGGCCGAAAATGACGAACTTGCCCGCGAATTCGCGCTCCAGCCGGTCCTGGTACCAGCGCATCATCTCGCGGCTCTTCGAGACCGGAACGGCGAGGTCGGTGCTCAGCTTCTGGAAGCCGTTGCGCCGGACTTTGTCGTTCACGATCTCGGGTAGTTTGTGGCGGAACTCCCGGAAGCGCTCACGGTCTGCCTCGGCGGAGCCGAACCAGGAGTCCTGCAGTGCGTGAGCCGCTTCGATGCGGTCCAGCCAGGCGTCCTCGGCATCATCTTCCAGCCCATCTGTGATCTGCTCAATGAGCAGCGCCGCCTTCGCCCGCGCGGGAACCTGCGGATAGGCGGTGCGCAGCACGTCCAGCGAGCACCGGTCCAAGTACTCGAGCATCCTCAGTCCCCGCACGGGGCGCCAGTCGTCCACCGCGTCGAGCGCCTCGCCCTCCTCCGGAAAGAACACCACCCCGGTCAGGAACTTGGCCGGCTGTGGAAACAGGGCCACCTCGGCTTCCAGCACCACGGCCAGAGTGCCTTCTGAACCGCAAATGAGCCGCAGATAATCCGTGTCTGCCCGCAGGGAATAGCCGGCCGTGTGCTTCCGGGCGAGCGACTCCGGCCAACTGGTGTAGGGAAAGTCGAGTTTGTCGCCGAGGCGGAATGTGCGCACCGTGCCGTCCATCAGCGCGACGGTCAGCGCCAGCAGGTGCCGTCGCGTGGAACCATACAGGAAACTGCGGGAACCGCTGGCGTTGGTGGCGATGGTGCCTCCCACCGAGGCCGACCATTCCGTCGGATCAGGCGCGTAGAATTGACCTGAGGTTTTCGCTGCAAGCTGCAGACTCCGAAGCAGTACACCGGCTCCAACCTGCGCAATACCGGATTGAATTTTCAGCCGGTTGAAGCGTTCGGTGGTGAGAACCCAGCCTCCGCCGGGAACAGACCCGCCGGTAACGCCCGTGCCGGCACCGGCGACGGTGATTGGAGTGCGAGTGCGAGCCGCCTCCGCCAGAATAGCGGCTGCTTCATCTGGTGTGCGGGGGCGGAAAACCGCCTCTGCCCTGCCCTTAAGTCCTGAAGCGTCTTCAAGATAAGAAGGCGGGACCGGGTCCAAGTTCAGGCCTCCAGGATGACAGGCATGATCAACGGACGCCGGGACGTTTCCTTGTGGATGAAGCGTTTAAGATCGGTCCGGATCTTCTCCTGCATTACACCCGGATCGGTGCGCTCTTCGCGCGAAGACGTTTCGATGGTGCGGGCGACCACCTTGCGCGCCGCCGCGATCAACTCCGAGCCCTCGTCCAGGGATATGAAGCCGCGGCTGACAATCTCCGGCAATCCGTCGGCGCGGCCGGTGTCCTTGTCGATAGATACGATCGGGATCACGAAGCCATCCTCCGAGAGGTGGCGACGATCGCGGATGACGATGTCTTCCACGACTTCGTCGATGGAGCCCGAGTCGATGCACACGCGCCCGACCGGCACCTTGCCTCCCTTGCGGGCGCCGTGGTGGTCGATTTCGAGAGTCTGCCCCGACTCCATGATGAACGTCTCTTCCAGACCCAGTGTCTTCAAGTGGCTGGCGAGCTTGGCGTGCTTCGACATCTGCCAGTACTCGCCATGGATCGGCACGAAATAGCGCGGCCGAATCAGGTTGAGCATCAGCTTCAGCTCTTCGCTGGAGCCGTGCCCGGAGACGTGGACGGGCGGGTTCATGGAGCCGGCGACGACTTCGCAACCGCGACGCGCGACGTGATTCAGCATCCGGCCGATCGACTTCTCGTTGCCGGGAATCATCCTCGAACTGAGCACGACGATGTCGCCGTTGTCCAGGGACAGGTTCTTGTGGTTGTCCACGGCGATGCGGGACATGGCCGACATGGGCTCGCCCTGGGTCCCCGAGACTACGACTACGACCTTGCCACGCGGCATCGACATGATGTCCTGCGGCCGGATAAGCGTGTTGTCCGGGACCTGCAGCAGTCCCAGATTGTGGGCAATCTCAGTCGTGGTCAACATGCTGCGCCCGAGGAAGGCGACTTTGCGGCCCATGTCGGCGGAGATGTCGAGAATCTGCTGCAACCGGTGGATCGAGCTGGAGAAGCAGGAGACGATAATGCGGTGCTCGGCCCGGTTGAAGATCTCCTCGAAACGCGGCATCACCGCGCGCTCGCTGGAGGTGTAGCCGGGACGATCGACGTTCGTGGAGTCCGACAGAAGCAGCAGCACGCCACGCTTGCCGTAGCCGGCCAACGTGTGTAAGTCGAACAGAATGTTATCGGTCGGAGTAGGATCTACCTTGAAGTCACCAGTGTGAATGACCACGCCCAGGGGGGTCGTGATGGCCAGGCAGACCGCGCTGACGATGGAGTGGGTGACGTGGATGAACTCGATCTTGAACGGCCCCAGCTCAATCACCTGCCCCGGCTTCACGCGGTTGAGCTGCACCTTGTCGAGCATGTCGTGCTCGTCCAGTCGCCGCTCCACGAGGGCCAGCGTGAAGGCGGTGCCATAGACGGGCATGCTCACTTCGGAAAGCAGGAACGGAATCCCGCCGATGTGATCCTCGTGACCGTGCGTCAACACCAACCCACGAACGAACTGTTTGTTTTCTTCGAGATAGGTGAAATCGGGGGTAACGATATCCACGCCCATCAACTCGGCGTCGGGGAACATCATCCCGGCATCCAGAACTATGATGTCGTCCTCGTAACGGAGGACCATGCAGTTCATGCCGAACTCGCCCAACCCACCCAGCGGAATGACCTGTAACTTCTTGTCTGTCATCAATATGCGGTCCTGAAACTCACTTTGCGGGGATTTCCGATGAAAGGAACCTTCAGGCTACCACACCGCAGGCACAGACCCGCTCCAAAGGCCTCGCGAGACTCGCTTGCACAAAACAAAGGCCCACCATCAGGCGGGCCTTCGCGAAACCCGGAAGTCCGGGCTGATGTTCAATGGGAGAAACAGATTCAACGGTTTCGCAACCGGAAAACCTGTGTGTGTTTTGAGGTTAGACTCTGCCGGAAGCTAAGTCAAGAGGAAAAACGGGACTCTTAAGGTTCGCTATAAAGCGTTGATTCTAATATGCTTTCTTCTCTTGACAGAACTGTAATCCAGTGTTCTTTGAGAGCATTTCGCAAGCAGGCCCGCCTGTATTTGTTCGCCTAATATTTGCCATTCATCTGCATTGCGTCGACTCCCGATCGGGTCCGGACCGCAGCGGGCATGCAGCCTCAGAGGGCAAAACGGCAGTCGAACCAACTGTTTAGAGCGGCGACCGATCCTTGTCCCAAACGCTGCAATCGGTGCATGGCTCGCATATACCATTTCTCCATCGAGTTACGGTCCATTTACCAAGAGGAACTGAACCAACAGGAATCGCACCGGCCCCTACCGCCTAGGCCGGTCTCCAAAACGGATCTCCAGCCGGAATCCACTCCACGGAAACTTCGGGAACCAGCGTCTTCAGCCATTGCGCACACACGTTCATGCCGGGCTCCTCGGTGACGACGTGCCCGGCCAGAATCATGCCCTTCTTCTGTCCGGCGGCGATCGTGTCCCGGGCGTACTCGATCCCTTCCCACTCGGTGGCTTCGCCGCAGACGTAAACGTCCGCCTGGGGCATCAACCGCATTTGCATGAACGGTCCGGCAGCGCCCGGGCTGAGGGCCACCTTGCTCACCTCGATCCCGGGATCGCCGATGACTCTCAGCGCCTGGGTCTTGAGGCGGGTTTGCATATCGAGCGCCAGCGCGCCGAGCGTCGTAGGCGGCAAGGCGTAGAACTCTTGACTCTTACCGATGCCGAACTTCTCCCATCCCAGAAGTTGTGCCAACGCCGTGTAGATGGCATCCGGCTGGCGGGCATGCCAGTGATCATGGAAGCGCCAGATCACCAGTTTGCTTTGTGCAATGAAATCCCGTTTGGCGCGGAAGATCGGGTCGCCGACCAGGCCGCCAGTCTCGTCCATGTGACTATAGAATGTCGGTTCGTGGGTGATGACCAGGTTCTTGCCGGCGGCCGCGGCACGCTGCAGTACGTCGAGCGTCGCCATGAACGAAGTCGCGATGCCGGCGACGGGCGTGTCCGGATCGCCAGCTTTGAACGTATCGACCGTTGGCCTGCGCCAAGGCACGCCGATGTTCTTCTGGATTCGCTCGATCACGTGGCGGGCGGTCAGAGTGCCCTGCTCCGCCGCCAGGAATGTGCCGCTGGTGGCCACGGCAACGCCGGCCATGTGCGCCAGTTGACGGCGAGAAAGAGTCTTTGATTGCATGAGATCCTCCGCACGATCCACGAATATACCGGAATCGCGCGGTGGCTGCCAGGCTGGCAGTGCGGTGGAAAATGAACAGGAGCCGTCCGCTACCCGTTCAGATTCAGCGAAATCATTCCAGGTTCTTCGCCGTCCTTCAGCCCGCGGCGGCGGATCCACACTCCGATGGAAGCGAAGAAGATACCACCCAGGAACATCGCCAGCAGCAGGAACCCCGTAAGCTCAAGCGCACCAATCAGCATCGCCGCAACGTTCGGCGGGGCGGTGCGCTTGGCGCTCTCGTACCAGGTGAATTCCAGGTCCCATTGAATGGAGTCGAATAGCGGCTTGGCGGCGGCTGCAGTGAGCGCGATGCCAGGTTGGGAGGGAATGACGGCCACGAGCGGGCCGCTGCGCTTCACTTGCCAGCCGGGCTGTTTCTGGAAAGAGGCGACTCGATCGCGGGCAAGTTGCGGAGTCGGGTACTCGAAAATGGCCAGCAGCAGGTCGCCCGACTCGGTCTTGTAGCGGGCGACGGTGGCCTCGGCCCCACCTTCGAATCCAACCAGCGCCCCGGGAATCTGGTTCGCGAACAGATCGAGCGAGTGCAGTCCGATCACGTAGCGCGCAGAGTTGCGGACCATCCCAGTCTCCGGCAGAATGCGGGCCAGCACCGGCAGCCCCCCGCCGGAGCGCAGCTTGGGCAGGGTCTTGTAGAGCGCATTCAGTTCTTTATCCAGCGGCCGCCACCCCTCAAATGCGAGGACGTAGTTCTGGTGCAGCACGAACTCGGCGCCCGGGGTCGTGGAGACCCCGAATGTGTCGCGCAGGGGCACGGCGTTTTCGGGCCGCAGGAACTCGTACCAGGCCAGCGCGGAAGTGGAGTCCTTCAGCCGGTAAGCCGTAGCGGAAAAGCGGCCGGAAGCCCCGTTGTAGACGGCCTGCTCCGCAGCTTCGCCCATGTATTCCGCCCACAGCGAAGCGTCTTTGATTACGACGGCAGCGGCGTTTTGACGCAGGTTGTCGCGCCACTTTTCGGGCCAGAGGTTTTCGGCGGAAAGCTGCAGGCTGGCCGCGCAGAAAACCAGGGCAACCACGCGGGTGACCCACTGGCAATGCAACCGCGGCGCAGGGAGCAGTCGAATCACTTCCCGATTCCGTGGCATTTCTTATACTTCTTTCCGCTGCCACACGGGCACGGATCGTTGCGGCCGACTTTATCGCCGCGAATCACCGGTCCTTCGCCGGTCTTCGCGGTGGTCGCTCCGCCACTCGCCGTCAGCAGCATCTGCATCTCTCGATCCTTTTGACGCTGAATATTGCGAGTGAGATCAACAAAAGTGGATTGTGCGGCGCGTTTGTCCTCGCGCGGAACGGTGACCGGCTCCGGCGCGGGCTCGTGCGCTTCGGCGTCGCCGCCGCCCTCGTCCTCCGGCCAGTCGTCGCCCATCTGCGGCACGTCGATGGATTCCCCGGGTCTAGGCTGCAGGAAGAACAGGAAACGGACGGTCTCGTCCTCGATCCTGTCCATCATGTCCTGGAACATCTTGTAGGATTCCTTCTTGAACTCGATCAGCGGGTCCTTCTGCCCGTAGGCCCGCATGCCGATGCCCTCTTTGAGGGAATCCATCGAGAGCAGGTTGTCCTTCCACTGCTGATCAATGCGGCTCAGCATGATCATGCGCTCGGTGTAGCGCATCAGGTCGGAGCCGACGACCTCCTCTTTCTCGTCGTAGCGGCGGCGCAGCGTACCGAGGATGTACTCCTCGATCTCGATGCGGACCTTGCCGTAAAGTTCCTTCGCCGTCACACGGGCGCCGAACTGCGAGGTGATGTCGGTTTCCAGCCCGATCAGATCCCACTGTTCGGGGCGGACGCCTTCGGGGCAGCGGTCATCGATGGCTTCGGCAACGATGCCGTCCACCATGTCGAAGATCCGCTCCTTCATGCTCTCGCCTTCGAGCAGTTTGCGGCGCAAGCTGTAGACGGCCTGGCGCTGCTTGCTCATCACGTCGTCGTATTCCAGCACGTGTTTGCGCATGCTGAAGTTCTGCGCTTCGACGGCCTTCTGCGCGGCTTCGATGCGCTTGCTGATCATGCCGCTTTCGATCGGCACGTCCTCTTCCATGCCCAACCGGAGCATCAGCCCCTGAATCCGGTCGCCGCCAAACAGCCGTAACAGATCGTCCTGGAGGGAGAGGAAGAAGCGCGAACTGCCCGGGTCGCCCTGACGGCCGGCGCGGCCGCGGAGCTGGTTATCGACACGCCTCGACTCGTGCCGCTCGGTGCCGACGATGTGCAAGCCGCCAACCGCGACAACTTCGTCGTGCTCGATGTCGCATTCCGCCTTGCAGCGCGAGAAAACCTCGTCCCAACGCGCCCTGGCGACGCGGTACTTGGTGCGCTCGCCGCGGGAGAAATAGTAATAGTGTTCGTCGGCGACGACGGTCTCGACGCCCGGTGGCGGAGTCTCCACCAGCTTGCGCTTGATGCACTCCTCCTGCGCCTGGTTCTCCGGGTTGCCGCCCAGCAGAATGTCCGTTCCGCGGCCCGCCATGTTCGTCGAGACCGTGACCTGGCTCTTGCGCCCGGCCTGCGCCACTATGAAGGCTTCGCGTTCGTGGTTCTTGGCATTCAGCACCTCGTGCCGGACGCCCATGCGCTTGAGGATCGCCGAGAGCTTCTCCGACTTCTCCACCGAGACCGTACCGACCAGCACGGGTTGGCCCTTCTGGTGGCGCTCCTCGATTTCCTTGGCCGCGTTGCGCCACTTCTCCTCGACGGTGCGGTAGACCATGTCGTGCATGTCCGTGCGCGTCATCGGCTTGTTGGTCGGAACCGGGATCACGTCGAGCTTGTAGATCTTCGAGAATTCCGCCGCTTCCGTGACCGCCGTGCCCGTCATCCCGGCCAGCTTCTTGTACATGCGGAAGTAGTTTTGGAAGGTGATGGTGGCGAGCGTCTGATTCTCGCGCTCGATCTTCACGCCTTCTTTGGATTCGATGGCCTGGTGCAGACCGTCCGACCAGCGGCGTCCGGGCATCAGACGGCCGGTAAACTCGTCTACGATGACGACCTCGTCCTTACCGTCTTCCTCGTTCCACTTGACCAGATAATCGCGGTCGCGCTTGTAGATCACATGCGCACGCAGCGCCTGCTCAATGTGATGGCGCCACTCCATCGTTTCGGCGGACCAGATGTCGGGCAATCCGAGCAGACGCGCGGCTTTGTCGTTGCCCTCTTCGGTGAGCGCCACCTGGCGGTGCTTCTCATCGACGGTGTAGTCGCCCGTAGTGTACTTTTCGCCCGGCTCTTTGCCCTCGATCACCTCGCCGCGGACCAGGCGCGGAATGATCAGATTGGCCTTGGAGTACTTGTCCGTAGACTCTTCGCTGGGACCGCTGATGATCAGCGGGGTGCGCGCTTCATCGATCAGGATCGAATCGACTTCGTCCACGATGGAGTAGTGGAAGTCGCGATGAACACAATCCTCGATGCGGAACTTCATATTGTCCCGCAGGTAGTCGAAACCAAACTCGTTATTGGTGCCGTAAGTAATGTCGCAGGCGTAGGCGGCTTTGCGCTCTGCGTCGTCCAGGCCGTGCACCACCAGTCCTACGGTGAGGCCCAGGAACTTATACAGGCGGCCCATCCACTCCGAGTCGCGGCGGGCCAGATAGTCGTTGACCGTGACGACGTGAACACCCTTGCTCACCAGGGCGTTGAGGTATACCGCCAGAGTGGCGACCAGCGTCTTGCCTTCGCCGGTCTTCATCTCGGCAATGGTGCCGCGGTGGAGGAAGATGCCGCCGATCAACTGAACGTCGAAATGGCGCATAATCAGCACGCGCCGTCCCGCTTCCCTGACCACTGCGAACGCCTCGACCAGCAGGTCGTCGAGCGCGGATCCGGCATCGAGCTTCTGCCTGAACTCAATCGTTTTCCCGGCCAATTCCTGGTCGCTCAAGAGCAGCATTGCGGGTTCGAGCGCATTGATTTCGGCAATCAGCGGAGCGATTGCCTTGATCTCCCGGTCGTGCTTTGTGCCGAAAATCAACGCCAGGATGGAATCGAGGAAATCCCCTTTTCTGAGGAATGCCAGCAGGTTGCTTAGAAACTTGTCGAACCACGCCGAAAGGGAATCAATCATATCTTGGAACTCCCTTCCATTCTACCGTAAGGGTGCGCGGGCACCCTTCGAACTACTCCGGGTTGAACTGGTTGCCGCGTTTGTTTGCAGCCGCACGATGAATTTGGAAGTTCACGCTGGCCACCAACGCTCCGGCATCGATCGGTTTGCCGAGAATCGCGTCCATTCCGTTGCGGCGGCAACTCTCGCGGAGTTCTTCGGTAACCCCGGCAGTGATCCCTACCACTGGCAGGCGCCCGCAGTTGGGCAGGTTGCGGATGCGAGCGGTGGTGACGTCGCCGTCCATGCCGGGCATGGCCAGATCCAGCAATACCAGGTCGAAGTCACGACGGGCCAGCGCCTCAATGGCTGCCGGGCCGTTGGATACCGCCACGCTGTCGAAGCCCGCACGGCCGAGGATCGAGGACAGAATGCGCAGCGAGATCAGGTTGTCGTCTGCGATCAGGATAGACCGGCGACCGTTGGACAGGCCGCTTTCCTCCACCTGCAAAGCGGCATCCCTCAATGCCAGCGGGAGTACCACCTGAACTGCAACCGGCGCGTGGGGTTCCGAGGTAATCCGCGCGGATCCACGCAGCAGTTCAACCAGGTGATGAACGAGCGCGGCTTCGAGGGTTTCTATCCGAAATGCCCCTTCCTGCAATTCCGCGGAGGGGTGGGATGCAGGCTCCAGCGACTGGGCCGAATGGGACTCCGGGCAGGACGGGGGCTTTCCTTCCCGCCATGCCCGCATCGTCAACTCGCCGGAATGCGGCCCCCGATGGGCAACCGTTGCCTGGAACCGGACTCGGCCGTTTGAGGACGAGTGAATCGCGACCCGCGCAATGAGAGAGGTCAGATCGCGCAGGCGCAGCGCATCGGACCGCACGATCACCGACAGGTCACTGGACGCTTCGGGCTCGAACACGGTCCCGTTGTCATCGGCTCGCTGCGCCGCATCCCTGAGACCCGCTTCAAGCGCCGTATGCAGCGGAAAGTCCTGCTGCTCCAAGCGGACCGCTCCCGCAAGATGCGAGGCATAGTCCAGGGTGGCCGATAACAAGTCGTTCAAGGCGGCGGCACAGCACCTGATGGAGAGCAGGTATTCACGATTCTCAGCGTCGGTTGGATTCTCGAGCATCAGTTCGGAGAGCCCCAGAATGCCGCTCATCGGCGTCCGGATGGCATGGTTCAAGCTGATGAGGAATTCAACTCCCATGCGGGGAGCCTGGGCCAGACCAGGCACCCGGATGTCCACGTCAAAGTCGTTGGGCGGACGGATTGCAGGTGATGTCATCTCATTTTGGCGCTGGTTGGCTCACTGAAGCTCATCGGCCAAAGAGGACCAGGTTTTACGAAAAAGCGCGAGGCGAGCCTGACAAATCCTCCGCGCGAGCGAATCCCCGGCGCGGGAGAGCGTCTCAGCCGCTGACGGATTCAATACTTGAGCGCGGCGTAGATCACATACAGCCACGAGAGCAAGCCGTGGATAATGGCCCAGATGACGGAGTGGTTGTGGACGTAGCTGATGGCGATGGCCAGCGCGCACCCGAAGGTGATGCCCGACTTGGCCCCTTCTCTTATGCCCATTGAAAGTCGTCCCCTCCCCAAACGCAGCCGGAGTTCCGCCACACCTCAAAGCCCCCGCAGCACATCGAAGCCATGATCGGGGATGTGCGCCACCAGTGTCTCACTCGCGTGGCCGTGCGCGGCAAATACGGCGTTGAAGCGCTGCACCACTTCTTCGTGGCCACGCTCGTAAAATACTAGCACCGACGGCCCGGCGCCCGACAGGGCCGCGCCGAGCAGACCGTCGGCCCGCAATTCGATCATCTCCGACAAGCCGGGCACCAGACGGGCGCGGTAAGGCTGGTGCAGCCGGTCCTCGAGCGCGGCGTGAAACGCGTCTGTGGTCTGCGTCAGCATCGCCGCGATCAGGAGTGCCGAGCGTTGAATGTTGAACACGGCGTCTGCGCGCGAATAGGTTTGCGGCAAGACGGCGCGCGCTTCCGAGGTGGGGAGTATGAAATCGGGCACGACGACGGCGACGCCGTAGCGCGCCGGCAATTGCATGCGCACGGCCCGCGTTACGCCGTCGCTGTCGATGGCGCTGGCGACGATAGAACCCAATGCCGCGGCCGCGACGTTGTCCGGATGGCCTTCGATGCGCGCCGCTTCGTCCAGAATGCGGTCGCGTGACAATTCCAGGCCCAAGACCTCATCGGCGATCACGACCCCGGCGAGCAGCGCAGCGGCGCTCGAACCAAGCCCCTTGCCAATGGGAATGTCGTTGGTGATCTCGATCTCGACGCCCGGCATCGAGCGGCCGTAGTGCTCGGCGACGGCCACCGCGGTCTGCCAGATCAGATTGTTCTCCGCGGTCGAGATCAGCCCGGCGTCGCGCCCCGTGGCTCGAATGCTCAGCTCCTCCGCTGGGCGGAAGCGAACTTCCAGATAAATGCTGAGCGCCATGCCGAGCGCATCGAATCCGGGCCCGAGATTCGCACTCGTGGCGGGTACGCGTACCTCTGTCCAACTCATCTCTACTTAGCTTAGTGGCCGGGAGCCGCGCAGCGCCAATGGGAGCCTGGCGGAGCGCCCTCAGTCGCTCATCCTGACGGGCTTGCCCGTGCGGCAGGATTCATAGACGCCAAGCACGATTTCCAGCGCCTTCAACCCCTCTTCGCCCGAGATCAGCGGTTCGCGGTGTTCACGGCAAGCCGCGCCAAAGTCGAGGAACTGGCGCTCGAAGGGCGTCAGCGGGATGGCCATGGGGTCCGAGGAACCGCTCATCGTGTTCGCTTCGACCGGAGCGGGATCGCCCACGTCGTCCTGGACGTCCCAGGACGTGAGTGCGTAGCCGGTGAAAATCGCCGTGCCTTTGGTCCCGTGGATCTCGATTCGTTCGCTGTAGCCGGGCCAGAATGCCGTGGATGCCTGGATCACGCCCGTGGCGCCGCAACTGTACTTGAGCACGGCGTTGACCACGTCCTCGCTCTCGATCTTGTGGCGCGCGGCGAGTTGCCAGTAACCGAACAGCTCGTCCACGCCGCCGATCAGATAGCGCAGGATATCCACCTGGTGCACGGCCTGGTTGATCAGCGCACCACCGCCCTCGACGGCCCAACTGCCCTTGATCGGACGCGAGTAGTACGCTTCCGTGCGCCACCATTTTACGTACGCGTCGGCCTGCAGAATCTTGCCCAGCCGCCCGTCGGCGATAGCTTTCTTCACGAACTTCGTGGAATCGTCGAAGCGGTGCTGGCTGGCCACGCCGAGTACGATGCCCCCGGCGCGCGCGGTCTCGACGATCTTGCGCGCTGTTTCAAGGTTGGTGGCGATGGGCTTCTGCAACTGAACGTGTTTGCCGTGCTTCACCGCCTCCTGAACCGGCTCCAGGCGGAAGTCGGGGAAGGTGCAGACGTCGAGGTAATCGACGTCGGCACGGGCGCACAGGTTCTTGTAATCCGGAACGAATTCGCAGCCCCAGCGCTCGGCGTACTGCTCACCCGAGGGCCGGTAGACGTCGGTGCAGGCAGTCACCTGGTACCCGATGTTCTTGTATGCCTGGGCGTGCATGTTTGCGATGGCGCCCGTACCGATGATCCCGACTCGCATGGTTCTTCCTCCGCTCAGATCCGGCCTACCGTCAAGTGAAAATGAGGAAGCCGGCGGACGAACTCCGCCGGCCCCGTGGGGAGCCACGCTGGACTCCCGATCCGTTCCGCGGAGTGGCCTATTCGAGCCCGCTCCCGGTGCCGCAAACGGCCACTTCGATCCCCAGTTCCCGGAACATGGCCGCCTTCGTCGCGAGCGCTTTGTTGGCGGCATCGGACGACGGAGCGTAAGCCACCTGGATGTGGTTGGCCTTGTGACGCCCCATGAACTGGTCGCGGGTTACGCCGTAGATCACGGTGTTCACCAGCGGCCATTGGGACGTGGTTGCGGCCCAGCGCTTTTCGTTTTCCTCGGCGGGCAACTCAAGGACCTTGCCGCGGCCGATATCGGCGCGCAGAATTCCGGCGTCCACGTAAATGCGGCTCCAGACGATCTCGCCCGCTTTGCCCGCGCCCTTCACCGTGCCACCGCCCAGGCGGAAGTACATCGAGGGCTGCCGCTCGCTGGTCGCACCGGCGTAACCGCCGACCAGGTGGGCCGGAGGAACCGCGCCCGAGATCTGGAAGATCCAGACGTAGTCGTCCCCGTAGGGCAGCGCGTACCGGACGTCGTGCAGCGTGGTCTCCGGATCGTAGCCGAGTTTGTTCCACACCCGGTTGGTCACCAGGGCGTCCAGACCGGCGCACTCGTCCACTTCGTTGAAATGCGGGAGGGCCTTGCCTTCATAAAGGACGCGCCCGTTGCCGCGAGCCGTCACGGGCGGACGGTCCACGCTGTTGAACAGCGCTTCGGCCAGATCGGAAGCCGGCACCAGGTCCTTGAGACCCTGTTGATACTGAATACCGATGGTCGCGCAGCCGAAGTCGTCGGCAATCCGCATCGCGGCAATGTACATCTTGCATTGGCCCAGGATCTGCTCGTCGGTGAGATCGGTGTCGGGGTTGGGGCCAGTGACGAACTTCATGCCTTTCCCGTCCAGCCAGGCGCGAACCGCATGGGCTTCCGAGTCCGGGGTGACCTGCATTTCGGCGTAGAGGGCCGATTGGCTCAGACGTTCTTTGAAGACACCCAGGTTGTGCACCAGTTCGTCGGGCAGGATGGCGTTGTACATGCCCATGCAGCCCTCGTCGAAAATGCCCATGATGGCCTTCTCGCGACGCAGTTGCTTGCCCAGTGCGGAGCCGGTTTCCTCAGCCTGGCGCGGTAGTTTGAGACTGCCCAGCGCGTGGACGTGCGACGCGTCGTGCACCAGTTTCTCGCCGTGCAGCCAGCGCTTCAGCCCGTTCAGGAAAAATTCGTCGTCGAAATTCTCCGACCATAAGGTCGAATAAGGAATGCCCGCCTTGGTCAGGGAACCGTTGAGATTCAGCATGCCGACCAACCCGGGCCACTCGCCGCTCCAATTGGCGACGGTCAGGATCGGCCCCTGATGAGTGTAAAGACCGGAGAGCACGTGGTGCGTGTACTGCCACACAGCCTCGACAATAATGAGCGGCGCGGTAGGCGAGATGCGCCGGAAAATCTCCATGCCTTGCTGCTGGGAGGCGATAAAACCGTGCTTCGCGGATTCATCGTAAGGGTGTCCGCGCTCGATCACGGAACCGAAGCCCCGCACCGCGCTCATCACCTTTGCTTCGACTTCTTGCTGGGCCGGCCAGCACTGCTGATTTGCCGAGAGGCGTAGGTCGCCACTGGCGATTACAAGGATTGGCTCTGCCATGCGCACTATTCAATCACATGCCGAACCCGGCAAGGAAGGGCCGCCGCGCATGATAGACTGAAATCAAACGTTCCCTCTTGTGTTCCAACGTGTTGGGCCGGTAGCTCAGTGGTAGAGCATCTGACTTTTAATCAGAGGGTCGTGGGTTCGAGACCCACCCGGCTCACCAACAGAACCAATCACTTCCAGACAACTTCCAAGGCTGCAGCGGGTGTTGAGCCTGCCCGTTCCATAAGCCGCACTCGGCGTTCCTCCGGCCGCGAGCGACCGGCAGCAGGTCACAATCACTCCGCGAACTTGATGCTGCGTGTGTCGGTTTCAAGACCGCTCCGCCGGGTCAGCACTTCGTAAAGCTCGGGACGCCGCGCGCTAACCCACTGCCGCCCGCTGCAGTTGTTGAGCAGCGCCGCATCGAGTTCCGCCACCACCATGTCATCTCCCGCCGCGCTGGTCTCGGCCAGGATGCGCCCGTAGGGGTCCAGGATCATCGCATTGCCGGTCCGAATCTCGTCGTCATCCACACCCACCCCGTTGCTGAACACGAGAAACATACCGTTGTCGTGCGCCCGGCTGGGCAGCCAGCGCATCAACCAGCCACGCCCCTTCTCGCCGCGTAGTTCGCGCCCGATGGCGTCCGGGTCGCTGATCCGGTTGTCCCAGAGCGCGCGGTCGATCACGCCCATCAGGTGCGGGTTCCTGGTGCGGCAGCCGCCCGTCTGGTGGGGGGCAAGCAGAATCTCCGCACCCAGCAACGCCGTCGCTCTTACGTTCTCGATCAGATTGCAGTCGTAGCAGATCAGGACGCCGACACGGCACCCGTGCGGTGTGTCGAAGACAGTGTACTGGTCCCCCGAGGACAGGTATGGGCTCACGAAGGCGTGCAGCTTGCGGTGGCACTTCGCCGTGCCGTCCGGCATGGCCACCACGTAGGGCTTGTAGAACTTGCCGTCCGCCCCCAGTTCGATGAATCCGGCACCGATAGTAACCCCGTATTCGCGCGCCATGGCGATTAGCGCCTGCGAGGTCGGTCCTTCGAATACCGGCTCGGCCAATGCGGCGAACTCAGCGTGGCCCAGGTTGCGCAGGAACCAATAGCCAGTGACACAACATTCTGGAAAAGCTACGATCTCCGCCCCTTGCCCGGCGGCTCTTTCGACGAAGTGGCGGATCGTGGCCAGGTTGGCGTGCTTGTCGCCCGGCTTGGATTCGAATTGAACGGACGCAACTTTGATGTTCCGCATGTCCGGGCACCATTATATTGGGGCGTCCACTGTTTGCGCACGGGCCGCAGCGTGGGGGTCAAGCAGCCTGGGCGGTGCTCCGCCCGCATCGTCCCGACCCGTCTGAGCGCCGCTTAGTCCTTGGCTTGCCGCTTCTGCCAGCCTTCAGAGAAAAGGTCGAAGTGGACCCGCTCGCGCGGATGCGCCTGGATGAAATCCTCGTTCAGCGTGAGGCCGAGACCGGGCCGCTCGGGGAGGCTGAAGTACCCGTCCACGACTTCCGGATAGTGGTCCACCGCGCCTTTCACCCAGGCGTCCGCAAAGTCGTTGAAGTGCTCCTGAATCTTGAAATTCGGTGTGCACGCCGCCAGATGAACATTCGCGGCGGTCGCCACAGGACCGCAGACGTTGTGCGGTGCCATCAGCATGTAATACGCCTCGGCCCAGGCCGCCAGCTTGCGAGCCTCGGAAATACCGCCGAAATGCGACAAGTCGATCTGCACGATGTCGCACGCCTGCAATTCGAACAACTCCCTGCATTCGACGCGGGTGTGAATCCGCTCGCCGGTGGCGATCGGGATGTGCACGGCGTCCGCAACCTTCTTGAGCGCTTTCAGGTTCTCCGGCGGCACCGGTTCCTCCAGCCAGCCGGGCCGGAATGGCTCCAACTCCTGCGCCAGTTGAATCGCGGTGGCCGGGTTGAAGCGTCCGTGCATTTCAATGAATATGTCGAAATCCGGGCCGGCTTCGTGCCGCACGGCTTCCACGAGTGCGATCGACTTGAGCCGCTCCTGACGGTCGAGTTCGTAGAACCCCGCGCCGAAGGGATCGAGTTTCGCCGCGCGATATCCGCGTTCGACCACCCGCCGGGCTGCCTTCGCAAACTCCTCCGGCGTGCGCTCCACCGTGTACCAGCCGTTGGCGTAGGCCTTGATCTTCTGCCGCACCGCGCCACCCATCAGGCGGTAAACAGGCTGGTTCAGCGCCTTGCCGATGATGTCCCAGCAGGCCATCTCGATCAGCGCGATGCCACTCATGGCTACCTCGCCTGCACGGCTGTAGTCGTGCAGGCGCATGTTATCCACGATCAGCTCGCGGTCGAACGGATCTTTGCCGATCGCATAGCGCGGAGCCGCTTCGGCCAGATAGCCCAGCAAAGCGTCCGTATTGTTGACCATCCGCACTTCGCCGACGCCGCTCAGACCCTCGTCTGTTTCTACGACCACGAAGGTCAGGTTGCGCCAGGGGGTGCCCATTACCAGGGGCCGGACATTGGTGATTTTCATGACTTGAGAGCAGACCGCCGCAAAACTGCAGTCCGCTATGAGTATATGAGAGCAACGTCCTCGCAGGGGCGGAGGCCATCTCCCTGCCCATCGCGTGCGGAATGTTGGGTTCGTTCCCGGGTTCCCGGATCGAACCTACGGCGTGTGCGGCGCGTTCTCCATGATGGGCAGCACCACCGCGCTCGCCCGTTCCGGGCTGTGATACACCCGCTGAACAGCCTTCTGGTAGTCGCTTTCGCCCGCCTCGAAGATGTTCGGCACAAACCGCTGGGGATTGCGGTCGTACACCGGGAACCACGTACTCTGGATCTGCACCATGATGCGGTGCCCTGGCAGGAACACGTGATCGTTCGTGTGCAGATCGATCGAGTACTTCAGCGGTTCGTTGGCTGGAATGGGCGCCGGCTGCTCAAAGCCATTCCTGAACCTGCCGCGCAGGATCTCGTCCGCGATGATCAACTCGTAGCCGCCCATGGGCGTAGCTGTCGCGGCGCTGGCCGGCGCATTCTCGGGGTACACGTCGATCAGTTTCACAACCCAGTCGCTGTCACTTCCTGAAGTTGAGGCGAAGATCTCCGCACTCAGATCGCCTACCACCCGCAGCTCTTCCGCCAGCGGTTCCGTTTCGAACGACAGCACATCGGGCCGGTGATCGACGAAACGTTGATCCTGCACCAGCCACACCGGCCACTCCGCGCCCGGATAGGTCGGCGTCACCGGCCGCGGCCGGTACGGGACCGGATTCGCCGGATCGCTGATGTACTCGTCGTAGGGCTGGTCGCCGCCGCGCGCGGGAGGGTCAAACGAGAGCAGCCGCCCGGGATGCAGGTACAGCCGCCGCTCGGCGACCCCGCGCTTGGGCGGCCACGCCTCATACTGCCGCCACTGGTTCGTACCCGTCTCGAACGTGGTGGCCTCGGCCAGCTTCAGTTCGCCTTCCCCGCGCAGCCAATAGGCAAACCACGGGTTGAAGATCTGCTCCCGGTAGTACTTCGAGGTGTCCATCCCAAAATCCAGCGGCCCCAGATGCGAGCCGTTGCCACCCCACTGCCCGTGATTCCACGGCCCCGCGACGAAGTAGTTCTGCCGCTTCGCATCGCTGGCCTCGAGTCTCGCGTAGATCTTCTGCGGCCCGTAGAAGTCCTCCTGATCCCACCAGCCGGCAGTGTGCAGGATCGGCACCTGGACGGCCTTCAGGTACTTGATGACGGTCTGCCGCTGCCAGAACTCGTCGAAATTCGGGTGCTGAACAAAGTCCGTCCAGGTCGGAATCCGCCCGTGAAAATGGCGCGTTTCCGCGTTCTTCAATGGCCCCAACTGCAGATACCACTCGTAGGTATCGGCCCGGTCGAACAGGAAGTGAAAGTTCTCCTCCGCCTTCGTCTCCAGCAGCGCCGAGTACTCGAAGCCGTAACTCAATCGAAAGGCTCCGTTGTGGTGGAAGTCGTCGCCCAGGAACATGTCGGCCGGTGACGCCTGTTCGATCACGGCCTTCACCGCCGGATGCGGATTCAGCGCAGCCATCACGGCCGTCCACCCGTCATAGGAGGTACCGTGAATTCCAGCTTTCCCGTTGTTTCCCGGGACGTTCTTGATCAGCCAGTCAACCGTGTCCCAGGCGTCGGTGGTTTCGTCGATGCCTTTGGTGTCTCGCGGATCGTGCGGCGGCCGCTGCATGACGAACTTGCCCTCGGACTTGAAGCGTCCCCGGAGGTTCTGAATCACGCCGATGTGCTTCCCGTAAAACGCGGCTGCCGCCGGGACGCCCTGTCCGGTAGACGCGGCATCGGGCACTCCATACGGGGTGCGGCGCAGCAGGATCGGCAGAGGCTCTTTTGCGTCTTTGGGCGTGAGGATCACGGTCTGCAGCCGCACCCCATCCCGCATCGGAATCATCACCTCCTGGAGCTCGAGGGAGATCTTCTCTTCGTTCGAGTGTGCGGATGCGAGCCCGCCAGCCACACAAACCGCCAGCCCGGCGATGAACGCTAATCTCATATTGCCCCCAGTTGGAGTCAGGTTCCGATCATGATACCAGGGAGCCGGCGGGTAGAAGCGCGCCGGCAACCCGGGGCGGCGCGGCCTCGCTCGGGGCGGTTAGCCACGCCGCGCAGGTAGGAAGGCTTTCCTGAGGGAACCCTGTCGCCCGTGAAGGCGCGGCAGGGTTCGTCAGGGAGCCGGATGGTACGCATGGCCCAGCAGGGAGCGGGCCTCGCGGCGGGAGCCCAGGAAGTCCTCCGCCTCCGCCACCTGCCTGTACTGTGCGACGGCCAGCGGCCGCTCCCCGCGCAGATCCCGGGTCTTCCCGAGTTCCAGCCGTATGGCGACGCGCAGCTTCGCGTTGCCCTGTCCGTTACCCAGCGCGCGCTCGAGCCACGCAACCGAGGCCGGCAGGTCGCCTGCGCTTCGGGCTCGCGACGCCGAGGCGCAGGTAGACGTGCGCCACGTCGATGGCCCCAAATCCATCCGCTTTGCTCTGAACCCGGGCCAGCACCGACTGGTAGATGGCCATCGCCTGTTGCGGCTGGTGCCGTCGCAGACCGATAGCAGCCAGTTCCAGCGGGATCAGGTAATAGGCCGAGGTCAACGGGCTGCGTGACCGGCTGGCCGGCGAAGGCGAATGCGGAGGCATGTCCGGCGTGTCGCGCCCGATGCGCGAGCTGTTCCAGACCGCGCAGCGGGTCGCTGCGTCGGACCTGCCCGTGCTCATTCTGGGCGAAAGCGGCACCGGCAAGGACCTGCTGGCGCGCGAAATCCACGCCCGGAGCGCTCGCAGCAGGCAGCGTTTCGTGGCGCTCAACTGTGCCGCGCTGCCGGAGAGCCTGGTCGAGAGCGAGCTGTTCGGCCACGAGAAGGGCGCCTTTACGCAGGCTGTCGCCGCCCATCCGGGCAAGTTCGAGCAGGCCGGCCGGGGTACCCTGATTCTCGACGAAATCGGCAAAGTGGAGTTGGGCACGCAGGCCAAGATCCTGCGGGCCGTGGAGTCGGGGGCGATCGAGCCGCTGGGCGGCACCCAACCGGTCCAGGTGGATGTGCGACTGATCAGCGCGACCAACAAGTCGCCCGAGGCGGCGATTCTCGAGGGCCGCTTCCGGCAGGATCTCTACTTCCGCCTGGCGGCCGTCACGCTGTTCATCCCGCCCTTGCGCGACCCGGCCCCGAGCTGACGCCCGGCGCGATTCTCCGCTTGCAGGAAGAACCCTGGCCCGGAAACGTGCGCCATCTGCGCAGTACCGTGGAGCGCCTGTTCGTCCTTTCGACTCGCGAGCAGGCCGACGCTGAGGCGGTGGCCGCCGTGCTCCAGCCGGTGATGCCGGTGGACTCGTCCCCGTCGGAGGCGATGTTTGCCACCCCGGACTACCGCCAGGCGCGCCGCCGCTTCGAGGCCCAGTACCTCGCCCGCAAGCTGCGCGAGAGCTCGGGCAACATCTCCCGCACCACCGAAGCGGTGGGTCTGGCGCGGCAACATCTGCAGGAGAAGATCAAGGAACTCGGCATCGTTCCCTGAGCGCTAGAGCCCAGCAGCGCGCCGGGCTTGTCACGCTCGTCCCGGCGTCCCCTTGCTTGCCTCGGGGCGGAAGATGAACAGCTCCGCCGTGAGGAAGTTCACCGCACCCACCGTCGCAATCGCCATCAGATTGGCGAGCAGGTAGTGCACTGCGAGGGCCCGCACGAACAGGCAGGTGAGAAACACGTTGGACCCCTGCGAAACCAGGCAGCAAGTCAGGTTGTACTCGCACAATTGCCGCAGCAGCGGCTTGCCGTGGGACTGCCCGGCGGCGAAGGCCCAGGTCCAGTTCCGGTGCCAGCAGAAGTTATGCAGAATCGCGATCTCCACCGCGACGGCTGCCGCTGCCGCCACGTTCAGCCCCACCCACTCGCGCAGGACAAAAAGACTTCCCAGCTGCACGCACGTGCCGGCCGCGCCGATGGCCTGGAACTTGAGCCAGCGGATTGCCACGCTGCGGTTCAGGGCAGCCGTTCTTCCCGGTACAGGGCCAGCGTGTTGCGCGTCGCCGTCCACACGAACAGCAGGAGCATTCCGGCGGCGCCGATGGTCCCGCCCACGTCGAGCAGCAGCCAGCGGTGGCCGAACAGGACCGATTCCGTGCGTGTGAACAAGGCGCAGTTCCCGACGATGAGCAGAATTCGAAGCTCCGTCGGCCCAAACGGGCCATGCGACATGCGGAAGCTCCCGATGGTATAGGTGGCGAGGTAGGCCTCGACCGACAGCAGCAGGAAGGCGACCAGCAGCGCGGCGGCGACTCCGGCGCTCATGTAGCCCGACTGGCCGAGCCCGGTGAACAGGCATGTCGCGGAGACGACATCGATCACGTGATCGACGTAGAAGCCGTAGCGCGGCCGCTGCCGGTTCCTGACCCGCGCCAGAGTGCCGTCCAGGCTGTCGCCAGCCCAGTTCAGTAGAATCATCAGGTTGACCATCCAGAGCCAGCCGCGCGAGGCGCCCGAGGCCCAATAGAAAACGCCGGCCCCGGCCATCGAGAGCAGCCCCAGCAGGGACAGATGGTCCGAGTTGATCCACGCCGGAATCCGCTCCGCCATCCAGACCAGCAGCCGCTTCTCGCCGCCCGCCAGAATGCTCGACTGTACCCGCTCCGAGTTGCGGAACCCGCTCACCGGCACATGTCGTGTTGCTTCCATACCCGGCCAGGGAAGCAATCGCCGGTCCATTCGGCGAGATGCTGTAACGTGTTCAATCAAAACAGGCTTGGTACGGAGGGTCGTACCGCGGTGAGGGCCTCGCTGTCGCAATCGCCTGACACTGTCGGGAAAATCTGGCGGTAGCCTCCGCGCCCGAGCGGCAACTCAGGGGGCCGCGATGGGCTGGTTCCGGCCAGGCGCACCCAGCAGCGGACAGAGCAGGAATCGGCGCATGATCGGAGTCTCATTCTTTCATCCGCTTATGCGTTCGTCCCACACCCGCGCGGCAAGCCGGGTTGGGGGGCCATTCCGTTTACGACTTCAGTAGATGGGAGGGCAGGTGCACCTGCGAGTTCTGGGGGTCGAAGCAAACCAACCCGTGCCGGTCGGCCAGGTGGAGAACAAGCGGCAGCATGCCCGGATACCTGTCCGGCAGCAGCGCCATCAGCACGTAGTGGTCGGAGACGTCGAGTGCGCAAGCCCACGGGCACGCGTCCAGATCCTCCTCCGCCACCATGTCCACGTCCGGGTAGCGGCGGGTCAGTTCCTGGTGAAAGCCGTATACCCCGGCGTGAAATCCAGTCGCTGCCGCGCGCCCTTCCACTAGCGCGGCGTACCAAGTCCGCGCATCCAGCCCGAAGGGCACGCTTTCGCCGCTCCACACACCCAGATAGAAGTTCATGCTCCCCATGCCGCTGCCCGATTTCAGCGAACATCCGGCCTGTTCGCGAAAACGCGCAGCGTCTTCAAATCATCAACTGTGTATTGGAGTCTAAACTACGCATTTTGTACGGGCAAGCTATGTTTGTTAATAGTTTGTAAAAAACAATAATCCAGGTTCCAAGAGTGCCTACAGCGAAACAGCGGGAGTTATACTCCAGCGATGTCACATGCTGGATCGCGAGGGAATCCTGCAGGCAGCCTGCTACGCAACCGTTGTGGCGGCGGGCGCAGTGGCTGGGGCGGTGCGACAGTCGGGCAGCGTGAGCCGCTCGTAATGGCAACCGGAAGCCGTCAAGAGTTCTAAGTCCAGCGGAATTACGCCTGAAACTCAAATACTACGAAGACAGATGCAGAGAGTCTTCAGTTCTTTCCCGCCTCCCGCGCCAGCCAACTCCCGTCTCCTATTCAAGGGTCATAACAATGGGCACGTTTTCCGGCAGTGCTGAATAACTGACAGGCGAGTGTAGAGGGCGGGACCGGATCAACTGCTTGCGGGTTAGTGGGGCAGTTCCCCGGCTCTGGCGGGGCGCTGATCGAAGCCGGTCGATTCCGCGAAGCCGCGTGGCACAGTTCTCCAGCGCTGTCGGAGCGGTTTCGCAGCCCCGGCGCAGGAACCGCGCCCACGGAACAGCCGCCACTCGCGCACGGTCGCCAATCTGCTGCGATTTGGCATCGCGCGGGGACGCATTTCTCGTATTCTGGTGCAAGACCCAGTTCGTCTCAAAACACATCAAAATCATGCGGGGGTAGACGGCGCCGCGCTGCGCGGTGCTATCTTCGGAGCTATTGGCGGGGGGATGTTGTTGAGCCAACTGTTTCGCACCAAGAGTATAGACGCGCTGATCGAAGCGTCGAATGAAGAAGGGCATCGCTTAAAGCGCACCCTGGGCGTCTGGAGCCTGATGGCGCTCGGCATCGGCGCGGTGATCGGTTCCGGCATCTTCACGCTGACCGGCACGGCGGCGGCGGGCAAGATCGAGAAATTCCATTCCATCCTGAACGCGACGGTCTTGGACGTGGTGCTATTCGGTTCCCACGCCGGCTCGCAGATGGGGCGGCCCGGCGCCGGTCCCGCCATCACGCTGTCGTTCGTGCTGGTCGCGATCGCCTGTGCCTTCGCGGGGCTGTGCTACGCCGAACTGGCCTCGATGATTCCGATCGCGGGCAGCGCCTACACTTACTCCTACGCGATTCTGGGCGAAATTTTCGCCTGGATCATCGGTTGGGACCTGATCCTCGAATACGCCGTGTCGAACATGAGCGTCGCCGTCGGTTTCTCGGCCTACATACAAGACCTGGGGGACAACCTGTTCGGGGTCCACCTGCCCGTGCACTGGGCCTATCCGCCCTTGCCCGCACCGGGTCAACCGGCTGGCTGGTTCAATGTGCCGGCGCTGGTGATCACGCTGCTGGTGACGGTGATCCTGGTACGCGGCGTGCGGGAAAGCGCGCAAGCCAATACCGTGATGGTGCTGATCAAGATCGCCGCGATCCTGATCTTCTGCTTCGGCGCGGCCAGCGCGATCAAACCCGAAAACTGGCATCCCTTCGCACCGCACGGGTTCTCCGGCATCCTGACCGGCGCCTCGATCGTGTTCTTCACCTACATCGGCTTCGACTCGGTCTCGACGGCGGCCGAGGAATGCCGCAACCCGCAGCGCGATCTGCCGATCGGCATCATCGCCACGTTGATCGTGTGCACCATCCTGTATGGCTCGGTATCGCTGGTGCTGACCGGGATCATCCGGTTCGACCGGCTGGGGACCGATTCGCCGGTGGCCGACGCGCTGCGCTTCCTGGGCTACAACCGGCTGCGTGTGGTGGTCACTGCTGGCGCGCTGATGGGCATGTTGTCGTCGCTGCTGGTGTACCAGTATGGACAGGCGCGGGTGTGGTTCGCGATGTCGCGCGACGGACTGCTGCCCAGCATGTTCTCGAAGGTCCACAGGACTTTCCAGACGCCGCATATCAGCACCTGGATCGCGGGCTTTTTCGTGGGCATTCCGGCGGGCATCTGGGACATCGACACGCTGGCGGAGCTGTCGAACATCGGTACCCTGTTCGCCTTTATTCTGGTGTCGGCGGGCGTGATCGTGCTGCGGCGCAAGCAGCCGGAGCGCAAACGCGCCTTCCGTGTGCCGTTCGTGCCCTTATTCCCGCTGATCTCCATCGCTTGCTGCCTGGTGCTGATGATGGGCTTGCCGCTGATGACCTGGCTGCGCTTCTTCCTGTGGCTCGGGGCCGGGCTGGTGATCTACTTTACCTACAGCCGCTTCAGGAGCAGTCTGCGGGATCCCGTGCCTGTGCCGGTATCGAACTGAGGATGGGCCGCGGGTTGCGGCGATAAACCGGCTCAGGGCCGGGCGGATGCCGCAAGAACAGGATAGGCTGTTGCTTGTATGAAACGGATGAGCTTGCGTGTGATCATGTGCGGCGCGTTATGCGCGCTGCCGGCTTTGGCGCAGACCGCGCACCAGCACCACCCGCCTGAATCGGCCGCCGAGTATGCGCGCGTGCTGGAGGACCCCGAGCGGGATGGCTGGCAGAAGCCGCACGAAGTCATCCTGGCGCTCAAGTTGACCGGCCAGGAAACGGTGGCCGACATCGGTTCGGGCACGGGCTACTTCGCCAACAGGCTGGCCCGCCATGCCCGCCGCGTGTTCGCGGTGGATATCGATGCGCGCCTGCTGGAGATTTCGCTCAAATCCGCTCCCGGCAACGTCACGCCCGTGCTCGCCAGTACCGACAATCCGCGGCTCCCGGACGGCGCGAGCGACCTGATCTTTTTTTGCGACGTGGTCCACCACATTGAGAACCGGGCGGCGTACCTCGATAAAGTGAAACAGGCGCTCAAGCCGGGGGGGCGCATCGTCGTGATCGATTTTCACAAGCGCGAGTTGAAGATCGGCCCACCCGTGGAGATGAAGATCGACCGGGCGGACATGCTGCGGGAGTTCGAGCAGGCGGGCTTCAAACTAAGTGAAGAGCAGGGGTTCCTGCCATATCAGTATTACCTTGTGTTCAGCGCGGCTGCGGCGAAGTGATCCGGGAGGCCCAGCGTTGAAAGACCGGCCAGGGATTGCAAACGGTTTTCACCCGGCTGCGAGGGGCGGCCGGATGGGACTTGCGGGACCGCAAGAGCCGGCAGCGTCCGCCGCGCCCGGTCCGCCGCATGGGCCATTGGTACTACGCCGATATCTGGTAAAACGAGAGTGCTTATCCTAAATAGATTCCTGGCGAGAGAGTGCAGTGTGAAGCGATGACAGGTTGGATTGATTGGCAATGGTTAGCGCTCGCGGCGCCCTGGTTTGGCGCGGCACTTATTGCATTGACTGGCCTGATCGCGGCAGCCGCGGTCTGGGCCCGCTGGCAACCGTCGCCGGACGTTGAAATCGGCGGGCTGCCCCCGCTCCTGCGCTGGGGCCCGGCACTGGCCCTGGGCTGCGGGTGCGCCGCGCTGTTCTGCCTGGCCACACCGCGCTGGGAACTGGCGGCTCGGGCGGGCGCAGCCGCCGCCACTCTGGCCGCATTAACGGGACTGTGCGCGTTCGGGTTGGGCCGCGCCGGCGACCACGCGGTCCGGCTGCTGATGGAGACCATCTTCTGGAAGCAGCACGCCGACACGGTCGCCATGCGGCTGCGGCACCTGTTGAAGAAAGACCAGATGCTGGCGTACGCGGCGAAGTCCATCCTGACTGAACTGGAAGCCTCATCGCTGCGCCTGTTCCTGCTCGACCAGACCGAGTTCCGGATGGTGGCTTCCCTGCCCTCGTCTCCGCTGCATCCGGGCCACTTCGACCGGGACGGATTGCTGGCGCAAGCTTTCAACCCGCCTCACAGAGTCCCTTTCCTGGAGGTTTTCAATCCAACCACCGGACGGCCGGGCAATTGGGTCAAGCGCTTGAAGGAGGTGGACCCGGCTGAGTTGCAAGGCGAGTTGGAGAGCCTCAGTTCCTTTGAAGCCCAGGCAGCCGTGGGGTTCTGGCGCGAGTCGAAGCTGGCCGGGTTCTTCCTGATCGGCGGCAGGCTCACCAGCGATCAGCTCACACCGGCGCAGATGCACTTTACGGCGGAAGTCGCGGACGAGGTCGCCCGCATGCTCGACGTGCTGGAAGCGTTGGAAAAGGCGGAGCGCATCCGGATGGAGGCCGAGGAGATCAGAAGAGCGCACGAGTTGGCCGCCGATCTGCGCAGGCACGTGAAGCCGCCCGAGCCCGTGCCTTTGGCGGAAGTGGCGGTGGAGCAGGCGGCTTCCAGTCCGTTGGACGCCGAGGAAGCGCAACTGCTCGATGAGTTGACCGCCGAGATGCACGAGCCGGCCCTCGTCGCGGAGGCGCGGGACGAACTGGCGGTAGCGGAAGCGGACCCTGGTCCGGTGGACTTCGAGGAAGCGCAACTGCTGCACGAGTTGGCCCAGGAACTGAACGAGACCGGGTTGCCGCCGGAGCCGGCCCCGGTGGCCCACGTGCCGGACGAAGCGGCGGTGGAAAACGCGGCTCTTGTACGGGTGGACTCCGAGGAAGTGCGGATGGTGCGCGAGCTGGCCACGCAGGTTCGCAAGCGCATGACGCCGCCCGACGTGGTGTCGGTGGCGGGCATGGAATACGGAGTGGCGGTGGAGATTGCGGAGGGCAGCCAGGGCAGATTCTGCGACGTGGTGGCGCTATCCGGCGCCTCGTTGGGGATCGTGATGGCGGAGTGCGAATCCTCCGGCGTGCGCGTCGCGGTGGAGATGGTGCGGCTGCAGGCGCTGCTGCGCAGCCGGTTCTACGTTTGCGGCGACGACCTGCGGCAGGCGCTGGACTCGGTGGAGAAGGCGCTGCTCGATTCGGGCGATGCCCAGCAGCCGGTCCGGCTGCTGATGGCCCGCTACAACGCGATCTCCCGCCGGTTGCTGTACGTGAACGCCGGGCACGTGCCCCCGGTCCTGCTGATGTACAAGACCGACGGGCCACAGGCGCTGCGGTTGACCGCGACGGGCCGGCCACTGAGCGGGGAAGGGCGGGCGGATTGGGAGGTCGGCGAGATCGAACTGCAGCGCAGGGATCTGCTGCTGGCGCTCAGCCCGGGGCTGCTGGACGGGCCCGAGGCGCAATCGAAATGGAGTGAGAACCGGCTGCTGGCGACGCTGCTCGATTTGGAGACGCAAGCCGCGCCGGGGCTCGCGCAGAGCCTGGTGCGCGAAGCGCTGGAACGCAGCGAAGACAAGCAGCCGGAAAGCGAACTGAGCGCGATTGTGCTGCGGCCGAGCGAGGCCGGCCGGCGAACGCAATTCATGCCGTCCAGGCACGATAGCTGGGGCGACTACTTGCGCCGGGCGTAGTGCGCGTGGATCGTCGAGTACACGCCGCCGCGAGGCAGGAACTCACCGCTGATCGACATCTCGCGAGGCTTGCAGGCACGCACGCAGTCGTCCAGAAAGCGATTGACGATGTTTTCCTGGAAGATGCCCAGGTTGCGGTAAGCCAGCATATAGAGCTTGAGCGCCTTCAATTCCAAGCACAATTTGTCCGGGACGTAGCGGATGGTGAGGGTGCCGTGGTCGGGCAAGCCGGTGCGCGGACAGACCGAGGTGAACTCGGGCAGGGTGATCTCGATCTGGTAATCCCGCGAGTATTGATTGGGCCAGCACTCGATCTCAGGCAGCGGGGCATCGATGCCGGCGGCGGCGTGTTCGTCGGTGTAGAGGTGCGCGGCGGGCGGCCGCTTGCCTTTGGCGGACTTCGTTTTGGGTTGCGGCATTACACCCTTATTGTCGGCTATGGGGGCTTGCGGCGCGAGTCACAAAACGGGGGCGAATGTGCGGTGATGCACCGGAGGGTCCGTTCGCGGACCTGGGTAACAAGTACCGCTCCCTCACGGTCGCGGCTCCGTTTGGATTTGCGGCTCCAATTCGGCTAGGCCAGGGTGCGGTTGAGGTGGTCCAGGAAGATGCCCACGTCGGTGACCACGCCGAGGGCCTGGCTGGTGCCGCGGTCGCTGAGCTTGGTGGCGACGGCGGGGTTGATATCGACGCAGACCGTCTTGACCCAGCCGGGGAGCATGTTGCCGACGGCGATGGAGTGCAGCATCGAACCGAGGCACAGTACCAGCCCGGCCCCGCGCAGGTGCTCGCAGTAGGCGTCCTGGGCGACGTTCATGTCGGTGATGGTATCGGGCAGCGGACCGTCGTCGCGCAGGCTGCCGGCGAGCACGAACGGTATGCGATTCGTCACACATTCGTACATCACGCCCTTGGTCAGGCGGCCCTGCTCGACGGCGGCGGCGATGGAACCGGCGTGGTAGATCGCGTTGATGGCGCGCATGTGGTTGCGATGGCCGTGCTCGGCCTGGCGGCCGTCCGAAACGCGGATGCCGAGCGAGGTACCGATCAGCGCCGACTCGATGTCGTGGACGCCCAGGGCGTTGCCTGCCAGCAGGGCGTTGACCCAGCCGGTGCGGATCAGGGCGGCGAGCGGGACGTTGCCGCCGGTGTGCACCACGACCGGGCCGGCCACGACGATGATGGGCTGTCTGGCTTCGCGGCAGGCGCGCATGAAGGCGGCGGTCTGGCGAACGGCGGTTTCGAGCTGACGCTCGGAGGAGATGCCGTTGGACATGAAGGCGAAGGCGTGGCGGTCGCGCTCCTTCGACTCGGGGACGACGCGGATGCCCTTCATGCCGACGACGACCCGGTCCCCGGCGCGGATGTCGCGCAAGCGGCGGCAGATGGGGGAATTGTCCTCCCACACCACGAGGGCGTCCATGCGCTGGTTGCGCGCCTGGTGCCAGGAATCGCCGTAGCGGATCAGGGTGCGGTGGTTGGTGGTGGAGTAGAAGTCCTCGGGCGCGCAGCGGTCGCGTTCGACGATGCGGAACGAGGCGTCCGCGCCGTGGACGGGGGAGCAACCGAGTTCCACCAGGCGGGCGAGCAGGCTCTCCATCTCGGCGGTGGAGGCCGATTCGACGCGCAGGCGGAGCCGGGACGGGTCGGAGTTGGTGCGGCCGATGTGGAAGTGCTCGACTTCAAAACGGCCGTTGAACTCGACGACGGTGTCGAAGATCTGCTCCATGATGTGGGAGTCGATGAGGTGGCCTTCGGCTTCGACGACTTCTTGCAAGGGGGACTGGGGAGGCTGCATGGTGGGTGGTGGAATCTTCGGCGACAGTACACGGGCAATCCCGTACTCAGTCTCCCCGTGGCCGTCCAAAGGAAGGGTAACGAGAACTGGCCCAATCGCAGCCGCGCTAAATACCAGTGTAGAGCGAGCAGGGCGCACCGACGGGAGTAGAGCATCTTTGCAGCGTTCGGGCCGTTTCCAAGGCGCTGAGATGCAGTGAGAAGGGGGAGGTGAAGACAGCAGCCGGCGAGGGTTTCGCGGTTGTTAGCGGACTTGCCCGCTCTCTGTCGTTTGCGGCTCTGTGCTGATTGAGAGGGAGCGGGGCGGCGCTTGAGAGCCACCCCGCTCTGAGACGGGTTAGTTGGCCTTGGTCAGGAAGATCGGGAGGCCGAGCTTGCTGGAGTAGTTGGGACGGTAGCGTTCGGTGTTGTAGGCGGCGGCGATGTCGACCTTGCGCGGCCCGAGTTTCGGGTCGGGGATCGGCTCCAAGGAGAAGCAGCCGTTGACGATGGCGGTCATGACGCCGCTCTTGCCGGCGGCGACGGCGTCCATGGCGATGTTGCCGAAGGTGGAGGCGACGAGCTTGTCGATGAAGTCGGGATCGCCCGAGCGGAGGTCGTAGGTGAGGTCGGAGATGATGGTCTCCTCCTTACCGCGACGCTTGATCTCGTCGGCGAGGTCTTCACCCACGTTGGCCTTCTTCTGGTGGCCGAAGGCATCGGCTTCGCCGTAGCTGCGGACCTGGTAGCCCTGCCACTCCGCGCCTTCGGAAAGCACGACGAGCGAGTAGTTGGAGGGGTTCTTCTTCTTGTCGTCGATCAGCAGGGCGATCAACTTGTCGAGGTCCACCTTGTACTCGGGGATGAGGCAGCGGATGTTGGTGACGTAGGCGGTGTAAAGCGACGTGAAGCCGGCATCGCGGCCGAAGACGCGAAACACGCCGATGCGCTCGTGCGAGCCAACGGTGGTGCGCTGGCGCTGGATGGCGCTCTCAGCGCGCGTGATGGCGGTTGAAAAGCCGATGCAGTATTCGGTGTTGCGAACGTCGTTGTCCATCGTCTTGGGGATGGCGATGACTTTGACGCCTTCCTTGTCGAGACGGGCGGCGTAGGACAGGGTGTCGTCGCCACCGATGGCGATCACGTAGTCCACATTGAGCTTCTCGAGGTTCGCGAGGACCGCTTTGGTGACATCAAAGGTGACGAGCGGCTTGCCGTCTTTCCCGATCGACTCCTTGGAAGGAAACTCCTGGCCCTTGAGGTGATCGGGCAAGGACTTCATTTTGGCCGGGTTAGTCCGGCTGGAGTGAAGGAAAGTGCCGCCGGTGCGATCGATGGTGCGGGTGACGAGCCGATCGAGAGGCAGGACGTAGCGGCTCTTGCTTTCAGGGTCGTCGAGGTTCAGGTGGGTGAGTCCCTCCCAACCGCGGCGAATACCGACGACTTCGCAGTCGAGTTCGGTGGCGCGGTAGGTGACTTCTTTGATGACCGAGTTGAGTCCGGGGACGTCTCCGCCGCCGGTGAGAATGACAATTCGTTTGGGCATGGTTTCTCCTGGACAAACACCGGAAAATGAATGCCATTTCAGTATACAAGCTCCGCTATGGAAGGGCAGAAAAGGGAGCGGCGGGAAGTGGGTGACAACAAATTTAGGAGAATTTTCGCTTCCTTATCAAGCACTTACGCAACAAGAGGGGAATTAAGCGTTGACCCATGCGGGTAAGGTTCATGTGCGAGGGGGTCGCGGAGATGAGTGCAACAACGGAGCTAGAACTCGGGGCGGCGAAGCGGAGAGCGGGCCCGACGCCCGCAGTGGAGGCCAAGACAGCCGCCAGCAAGACGGCCGGGACCCACACGGAAAGAGTGGTCGCGGCGGTGTTCCGGGCGGCGAACGGGCGCTTCCTGAGAAGTAATGCGGCCGATCAGACGGCGGGGACCGGGGTGCCGCGGGCGCGGTCGAAGGTGGGGGACGAGGGATGGTCCCGAGAGCTCGCAGCCAAGCTGGTGGGGAAGTTGGCGCAGGGCGAAGCAGGGTGGGAAACCGACGGGGACGAGCATGGCAAGACGGCGGCGCATGGCGTCAAGGCACACACCGAGGCGGGCAAGAAGCGGCTGGTCAACATGCTGCTAGGGCTGGCGGAAACGCAGGCGACGGAGGGCGGTTTCAAGATCACACCCGCGGACCTGATCCGGCTGATGCAGCTCCACAAGGAGTTGAATCCGCAGAGGGATCGCAAGGTGACGGTGCAGTGGATTGAGGACCGGACGGAATGAAGCGCGAAATCCGCTACAGCCCGCTGCCGTCGCAGGGCCGGTTTCACAAGCTGGAAGCGCGGTTCAAGGGGTTCTCCGGGCCGGTTGGCTCGGGCAAGAGCCAGGCGCTGTGCCAGGAAGCGATCAAGCTGGCCTATGTGAACGCGGGAGGGATGGGCCTGATCGGTGCGCCGACTTACCCGATGCTGCGCGATGCCACGCTCGTGTCGATGCTGGCAGTGCTGGAAGCGAACTCGATTCCGTTCGACATGAACAAGGCGGAGAACACGCTGACGCTGGAGGATACGGGCTCGAAGATCCTGTTCCGGTCGATGGACGATTACGAGCGTCTGCGGGGGACGAACCTGGCGTGGTTCGGGATCGACGAGTTGACCTACACGCACGAAGAGGCCTGGATCCGGCTGGAAGCGAGATTGCGCGATCCGGAAGCGAAGAAGCTGTGCGGGTACGGGGTGTGGACTCCGAAGGGGTTCGACTGGGTGTACCGGCGCTTCATCCGAGGGACGACGAAAGGCTACGGGTGCGTGCTGGCGCAGGCGAACGAGAACCGGCACCTGCTGGACAAGGTACCGGACTTTTACGAGCGGCTGAAGACGAGCTACGACGAGGCGTTCTACAAGCAGGAAGTTCTGGGCGAGTATTTGAACCCGAAGAGCGGGTTGGTGTACCACGCGTTCGACCGGAACGTGAGCGTGCGCGAACAGACGGCTGACCCGGCGCTGCCGTTGCTGTGGGCGCTTGATTTCAACGTGAATCCGATGAGTTCGATCATCGCGCAGCGAGATGGCGGCACGGTGAGGGTGCTGGACGAGATCGTACTGGGCCGGGCGAGCACGCTCGATGCGTGCGAGGAGTTCGTGAAGCGCTATGCGCAGTGGGCGAGGGGCCTGGTGGTGTATGCGGATGCGTCGGCGTACCACATGCAGACGGCGGGCACGAGCGACTACAACATGCTGCGGGACTTCTTCGCGGAGCAGGGGAAGCACACGGTGCAATACCGGATTCCGAGATCGAACCCGAGCGTGCAGATGCGGGTGCGGCTGGTCAACGGGATGTTGAAGGCGGCCAGCGGGGAGACGACGCTGCTGGTCGATCCGCGATGCAAAGAGCTGATGGCGGACTTTGACGAAGTGAGCTTCGCACGGGATTCGCTGGATATCGACAAAGACAGCGATACGAAGCGAACGCATTTGTCGGATGCGCTGGGATACCTGGTGTGGCAGGAGTTCGGCGGGAAGTTACGGGTGAATGGGGAACGCGGGAAACCGATTCTCTGAACGAGATGTGGTCGTGAGGGGTAGGGGCCGCCGGCTGTTTCAGTGGTGAGGAGCAACCGGGGGCCCCGGGGGTGTAACGGACGGGGAGGGCGGCGTTAGTTAGATGAAGCCGGAAGAAGAAGAAAAGCGGGGTCTGGAGACCCCGCCCCACACCGAGGGGCCGCCCCACAAACGGAAATGAGGAGTGAAAGATGATCGATGTCAGGAAAGAACATCCCGAGTACGTCACGCTGAGCGCGGTCTGGCCGAAGTACCGCGACATGTATGCGGGAGGAGAGCAATTCACCTCGCGTGCGGCGCAGTACCTGATTCCGCGGCTGCGGGAGCCGAACGACGTGTTTATGGAACGTACGAACCGGGCGTTCTACGAGAACTACGTCGGGTCGATCATCGATTGGTACGCGGCCACGTTGTTCCGCCGCGAGCCGACGCTGAACTTCGAGGGGCAGGACGACCGGGCACGCGAATTCTACAGCGAGTTCGCGGACGACTGCGACCTGCGCGGATCGACGCTCAGCGATTTCTTCCGGCGGCAGACGATCGAAGCGCTGGTGTCGGGGCGAAGTTACATTGCGATCGACTTCCCCGACTTGGGGCGCAAGGCGAAGAACCGGGCCGAGGAAGACAAGCTCGGGCTGAGCCGGGCGTACCTATGCGAGTACCCGGCGGAGAGCCTGGTGAACTGGCAGCGGAACGAGCGGGGCGAATTCGATTGGGTGGTGCTGAGGACGGAGCGACTGGTGGACGCGCCGGAGACGGGCGAGTGGGTGACGAAGCGGCGCTGGGTGTATTACGGGCGGGAAGAATTCCAGATTTACGACCAGATCGAACGGGCAGGGCATGCGGGTCCGGTGGAGTTGGTGAAGCAGGGATTGCACGGTCTGGCGAAGCAGAAAGTCGTGCCGGTGGTGGAGTTCAACTTCGGCGACGGGATGTGGCTGATGAACAAGGCCGCGTCGCTGCAACTGGAGCACTTCAACAAGTCGAATGCACTGGGGTGGGCGCTGACGATGGGGCTGTTCGCGATGCCGGTGGTGTACAGCGACCGCGAATGGCAGGAATGCGTGGGGGAGAGCTACTACCTGCAACTGGGGCCGCAGGACAAGTTCGGGTGGACGGAGCCGGAAGGGCACGTGTACCAGGTGGCGATGCAGAACATCGACCGGCTGAAGGAGGAGATCTACCGCGTGTGTTACGTGCTGAACCAGGCGCTGAGTTCGCAGTCGAGCAACGCGGCGATGACGGGCATCAGCAAGCAGCGGGATTACCTGATTACGCAGGAAGTGCTGAGGGGGTTTGGGGACCGGGTGAAGGACACCTTGAAGAAGATCCTGCGGATGGTGTCGGGAGCGCGGGAGGACGCGATCCAGGTGGATGTGACGGGATTGGACGAGTTCGATATTGGCGATTTCAGCAGCGAATTGCAGGACGCGGAGAAGCTGCTGAGTTTGGGGATCGGGTCGGAGACGTTCAGGGCGCAGGTGTTGAAGAGACTGGCCGCGAAATATTTGTGCGACGTGCGGCAGGAGATCAAAGGGCGGATTGCGGATGAGATCGATGCATCGTTGAAGGTGGGTTAGTGAAGCGAGTTGTGTGGCACGCAGAGCACGCACGGATTGAGGGGGCAAGTTGCGAATCTGCGGCGGGTTGGCGACCTGCCAAATGAGCTTGTAGGTGGGCCGTCCTGCGCCGGTAAACAACCGGCGCGTAGGATACCATCCTGCCCCACAACCTAAGCCGGATGAGGGCGGATCGGGCAATCCGCAATAGGGTTGACAGCGGACTTGACCGCTTGCCGCATTCGCGGCTCTGGGCTGTGTGGGGATTCGCGGACTGATTGGCCGAGGCTGAGCGCCTGGGCTTAAACAAACGAACAAATTGACGAAAGAGGAGAGCTATGGAGCCCATTGAGCAGGGGTCTGCCCGGCATGAGCCGAACACCGAGCAGGACGTGCGCGGAATGATCCGCAACGTGATTGAAGAGTTCCTGACTACGGAACGCCGCAAGGCCGAGCCAGCCTACAAGGCGGAACTTCTCGACGAGCGCAGAAAGCGCGAATCGCTGGAGCGACAGGTCAACGAGCTGGTGGAAGCAAACCAGGTGGCCAAGAAGTTCGCCGAAGAGAGCGACCGCAATGTGCAGATCCGCTCGGAGCTGCAGCGGCTGGGCGTAACCAAGATCGACCTGGCGCACAAGGCGGTCAGGGACGACATTCAGAGATCGCCGGAGGGCCTGCTGGTGGCGAGGACCGCCGAGGGTGATATCTCCGCGAAGGATTTCCTGGCGCGGTTTGTGCAGGACAATCCGGAGTTTCTTCCAGCGCGGATCGCCGGTGGATCGGGGGTGACGACGACTCCGCGACACAGCGGCGGGTCGAGTATCGAGCTGGAGTCGATCCGGCCGGGGATGAGCGCCGAGGATATGCAGCGAGTGAGAGAGCAGATCGCCCTGGTCGCGCTGCAGGCCTGGAAGGGCGAGTAAGCCTTCCCTGCCCCGGTGGCGAAGACCGCCGATGGTGATATCTCCGCGAAGGATTTCCTGGCGCGGTTTGTGCAGGACAATCCGGAGTTTCTTCCAGCGCGGATCGCCGGTGGATCGGGGGTGACGACGACTCCGCGACACAGCGGCGGGTCGAGTATCGAG
>CAIVVT010000073.1 GCA_903909435.1 uncultured Acidobacteriia bacterium
CGCTCCGCAAACTGAGCAAGGCCGTGGCGAGCGCAGGATTCTGATGGTAGTCGAACCCCTATCCATGGCGGCGCTGAGTGCGTCGCTGCTGTTGCCGCCGCGTGACATGACGGTGTCGGTGTGGGCGGACGAAAACCGCGTGCTGACCGGAGCGGCGTCGGCCGAGCGGGGCCAGTGGCATACGCGTCCGTACCAGCGCGAGCCGATGGACGTGATGAGTCCGGCGAACCCGGCAAAGATGGTCGTTTTGATGTCGGCGGCTCAGATGCTCAAGACCGAGTGCCTTCTGAACTTCCTGGGCTTCATAGCGGATGTGGACCCTGGCCCGACGCTGGTGGTCGAGCCGCGCATTGAGGATGCCAAGGCGCTTTCGAAGGACCGCGTCGCGCCCATGTTCCGGTCCACGCCGTGCCTGCGGGGCAAGCTTGCGACCGTCAAGAGCAGGGATTCCGACAACACGACCCTGCACAAAGCCTTCACCAATGGCGCGGGTCACGTGACCTTCACCGGCGCGATCAGCCCGAGCGGCCTGGCCATGCGCCCGATCCGCTACGTGCTGCTTGACGAGGTGGACCGCTATCCGGCTTCTGCCGGTACCGAGGGTGATCCCGTCTCGCTCGCCATCCAGCGCACCGCGGAGTTCGAGCACAACAAGAAAGTGATCTTGTGTTCCACACCCACGGTGATGGGCGCGAGCCGCATCGAGAAGGCCTGGAAGGAAAGCGACCAGCGGGAGTACTTCGTGCCGTGCCCGTTGTGCGGAGAGTTCCAGGTGCTCGACCTAGGCGATGGAACGGAATGCGGTTTGTGCTGGCCGCAGGATCAGCCGGAGCTCGCGCAGTACCGCTGCGCGGGGTGCCATGAGTTGATTGCCGATCACCAGAAGTCTTGGATGGTGGAGCACGGCGAGTACCGCGCCCAGAATCCGGCTTCGCCGATTCCGGGGTTCCGCGTCACACAACTGCTGTCGGTGAAGCGGCCGTGGGCAACCATCGCCACGGAGTTTCTGGCGGCGCGCAAGTCGCAGGAAACGCTCAAAGCGTTTATGAACACGGTGCTCGCGAAGTTCTGGGAAGAGCGGCACGAGGTCGCTACCGACGCGCACACGCTGTGGAATCGCTGCGAGCCGTATGTGGCGGAAGTGCCGAATGGAGTCTGCCTACTGACTGCGGGTGTCGATGTGCAGGCCGACCGGTTGGAAATGGAGATCGTCGGGTGGGGCAGGGACGAGGAGTCCTGGTCGGTGGCCTACCATGTGATTCCCGGCGACATCCTCCGCAACGAAGTCTGGGCGCACCTCGACGAGTTGCTCCGCACTCGGTACACGCACGAGAACGGCCAGCCGATGCGGATCTCGGCATCCTGCATCGACTCCGGATACAAAGATGCCACGGTCTTGCGGTTCACACGGGATCGCTACAGCCGGCGCGTGTTTGCGACGAAAGGCCGGACCGGCGAAGGAACGATCTGGCCGCGCAAACCCAGCCGGAAGAACCAGACGCCGTTTTTCATGGTGGGCGTCAATGCCGCGAAAGATGCGATTTATGACCGGCTGAAGGTGCAGGACGAAGGCGCGAGTTACTGCCATTTTCCGCTGGGCCGCGAACTCGAGTATTTCGA
>CAIVVT010000074.1 GCA_903909435.1 uncultured Acidobacteriia bacterium
CGCCCACGGCAACAAGAAGAGGCTCATGACTCTGGATGTCGATGAGTTCCTGCGCCGCTTCCTGCTCCACCTGTTGCCGCCCGGTTTCGTGCGCATCCGCAACTTCGGGTTCCTCGCCAACCGCAACCGCGCTTCTCTCCTGCCGCTATGCTTCCAGCTCCTCGCCGGCGCAGAGAAGATGACTGCTTCGGTGGCATCGTCGCCCGCTGACCAGAACCAATCACTCTGGAACTGCCCGGTCTGCGGTGGAACCATGCGCGTCGTCGAAAGGCTCTCCGCTGCGCAACTCCTGCTTCGCTCCCCACCTCAACCAGATCGGTGCGCCGTTTGAACCAATGTTTCCACCCTCGGCTTCTACCCGTGCTTCGGCGCGCACGGGGAACTCTTGTCTCAACCGGCCAAAACTCATTGAATACCCGTTTCCTCACCCTTCACATCGGACCTCAGCGAGCCACCGTGCCGACCCATCCGGCCATCAGGCAATTGGATCCTGACCAACTCAGCCTCTTCCTGATCCCGCTGCACCCGCTCAGACCGATTCAAAGTACATAGCCTTCCATGAGGGCGGCTTCCTTCAAGTCGCTGTATCCGAAGCGCCCCGCACGAGAGCATGCAACTGCGCACTGTTGCGTCGCGGGGCGCTCCAGATACAGCACTAAGACTTCTCAGGACTAAAGGGCCGTACACTGAGGCTGCTGTCGGACTGCACATTTTTTGCGCTAGCGATTGAGAGCGGCGATGGTAACCGGTATCATCATCCACATGGCTAGATGCACTGCGCCAGTGTATGGTCATCGCACAGCGAGCGGTCGAGCGGCCTGCCCTGCATGCGGTGGAGGCTACGGCGGCTACGAGTCGTACTCGTACCCGTCCTACTCCCCATCGTACTCGTCCCCGTCCTTCTCCCCGTCGGGGAGCAGCGGGGGCAGCCGGAGCAGCGGCGGTGGGTCTGGCGGTAGCACACGGCCAAGATGGTCGCGAGCCGGCTCGTCCCTTTCATACACGCCTGCCGAGGTGCGGGCACTCACGCCGTTCCGCGAGAGCGTCGAAAAGCGAGCGCCCCTGCCTGACCTTCGGGACGTCTTCCTCTGCCATGCGTGGGACGACCGGAGCGGCGCCGCAAAGGAACTGCACGATCTGCTCGAGTCGCGCGGCGTCAGGGTGTGGTTCAGCGAGAAAGATGTCGCCCTTGGCACACCGTTGCTCCGCGAAATCGACAGAGGACTGGCGAAGTCGCGAGTCGGGATCGTGCTGGTGACCCCTGCGCTGTTACGCCGCCTCCAAGCAGAGGGTATCGCCGACAAAGAGCTATCGGCACTTCTGGCGCGTGACCTGCTCGTTCCCATCGTGCACGACACGACGTATGAAGCTCTCCGCGAGGTCAGCCCCCTGCTCGGCTCGCGAAGCGGTCTGAGCACTGCAGATTCGCCGATGGCAGACGTCGCGGCCAAGCTCGCCGAGTTGGTCGCCATCCAGCAACGACAAACGGGGTCTGCTCCAGGTATCCGCCGTTGATATCGCGGGCGGAAAGCTGACGCGCAGCCGACTAGTCAGGACTAATCTGCCGTCGACGAGCGACTCGGCGGATTACGCGCTCACCGAAATTCTTCATCAGTCTCGAGAATGGGGAATGCGCAATGGCTTTTGGCAATCTTCGATTCCAAGGTCGTCCTGATGCGGTTGCAGAAATCTCGATGCGATCGCCCAGTTACGAGAGCAGTGCTTGTATCGCGTGTCTGTATCCAAACGCGACAGGACAGTTTGGACAATTCGACCTTCTCAAAGCGGACTCGCAGTATCCGTATCCCGTCACGCTGTGCGTTCTGCCGATGGATGACCTTTCTGACGAAGGCGAGACTCTCACGATTCTGTACGATGTCTACGATGTCCACAATCAGAGCGCGAAGCCTGCGACACTATTGCCGTACCGAACTGACAAGGCGGTATGGGACTGTAGCAAGAGTGTTCTCCATCA
>CAIVVT010000075.1 GCA_903909435.1 uncultured Acidobacteriia bacterium
CTCGATACGCCGACCTCCGGCCAGTACCTGTTTAAGGGCGAGCCGGCGGGGAAGCTCTCGTTCGCCCAGCGGGCGCGCATCCGCAATCTGGAGATCGGGTTCATCTTCCAGTCCTTCAACCTGATCGGCGACCTGACGGTGTACGAGAACGTCGAATTGCCGCTCACCTACCGCTCGATGGACCGCGGCGAGCGGAGCCGGCGCGTGCAGGAAGCACTGGAGCGGGTGGGCATGTCGCACCGCTTGAAGCACTATCCGTCGCAGCTCTCGGGCGGTCAGCAGCAGCGCGTGGCCGTGGCCCGGGCGCTGGCGGGCAGTCCATCGGTGCTGCTGGCCGACGAGCCGACCGGCAACCTGGACAGCAAGAATTCAGAAGCGGTGATGGAGTTGCTGCGCGACCTGCACGCCGGGGGCGCGACGCTGTGCATGGTGACGCACGACCCGCGCTACGCCAGCTGGGCCTCGCGCCAGGTGCACCTGTTCGACGGGCGCGTGGTGGACGACGGCGTGGAGAAGTCCGCGGGTGCGGTCAGGGGCTGAGGACGCCTGTAGGGCAGTTGCGCGAGTCGGTCGAGGGGGAGGAAGTCGGCAATGTTGGAACAGCTTTGGAAAGACCTGCGGTATGCCTTCAAGAGTCTGGCGCACTCGCCCGGCTTCGCGCTGGTAGCGATCCTCACACTGGCCGTGGCGATCGCGGCCAATACGACGGTGTTCAGCTGGGTGGACGCGATCATGCTGAAGCCCGTCCCAGGCGTCACCGACGGCCGCCAGACGCTGAGCCTGGAGAATATCAGGCCGACCGGGGACAACATCTCCTACGCCGACTACCTCGATTTCCGGGCCAATCTGAAGCTGATCGACGGCATCGCCGTTTCCCAGGAGCCGGCCGCCTTCGACATCGGCGAGGGCGGCACACCGCGCCGGATTTGGGGCGAACTGGTCTCGAACAACTACCTGGCCGTGCTGGGCGTGCGGCCGGCGGCGGGCCGTCTGTTCAGCCCCGAAGAGCGCAGCGAGAAACACCTGGTCGCGGTGATCAGCTACCGGTTCTGGCAGGACTACTTCCGGGGCGACCCGGCCATCGCCGGCAAGACGCTGCGCGCGAGCAAGCACAACCTGACCATCATCGGCGTGGCCGCACCCGGCTTTGGCGGCGCGTGGCGCGGGCTGGCCTTCGACATCTGGGTGCCGCTGACGCTCGGAACGCAACTGAACCAGACCAGCGCGGGCATCCTCGATTACCGCGGAGCGCGCGGGTTGATGACCGTGACGCGGCTGAAGCCTGGCGCGACGCTCGAGCAGGCGCGAGCGGAAGTGCACGGCCTGGCGGCCCTGCTGGCGCGCCGCTATCCCGAAACGAACGAGAAGATCGACGCGACGCTCCATACGGAAGAGGAGGCGCATAACAACGTCAAATTCCTGCTCGCGGGGCCGCTGCGCATTTTGCTGGCGATGTGCGGCGTCGTGCTGCTCATTGCCTGCGCCAATGTGGCAAATCTGCTGCTGGCCCGCGCGACGGCACGCCAACGGGAACTGAGCCTGCGTCTCGCGCTGGGCGCCAATCGCGGCCGGCTCTCGCGGCAGTTGCTGACCGAAGCCTTGCTGCTGGCCGGTTTTGGAGCGGTGGTCGGCGTGCCGCTGGCCTGGTGGGCGCGCCACTCGCTGTCGCTCCTGATGCCGGCAACGGAATACCCGCTGGCGCTCAACGTCCCGTTCAACCTGAGCATTCTGGCCTTCACTGTGCTGACCTGCATGGTGGCCACCGTGATTTCCGGCGTCGTACCCTCCCTGCACGCCGTTCGTTCCGACCTGGTCGATTCGCTCAAAGAGGGCGGCCGCAGCGGGACTTCCGGCGCCGGCACGCACCGCATGCGCGATCTGCTCGTCGTCGGCGAAGTCGCGCTGGCACTGGTGGCCCTGGTGGGCGCGGGCCTGTTCGCCAAGAGCTTCCGCTGCGCCAGTTCGATCAACCCCGGCTTCGAGCCTAAGAACGTGCTGGTCTCGAAGTTCTACCTGTCGCCAAGCGGCTATACGGAGCCGGAACAGCGGGCGCAGTTTCTGCTTCGCCTGCGCGAGCGCCTGGAGTCTTCACCGGGCGTCGTTCAGGCCGGCTACTCAGAGAGTATTCCGCTGGGGTTCGGGGGCACGCCGGGCTGTGGCGTGGAAGTGCCCGGCTACGTCCGGCCGCGCGGCGAAGGCACCGGCATCGATCGCGACCTGGTGTCGCCCGGGTTCTTCCAACTGCTTAAGATCCGTGTCCTGAGAGGCCGGGATTTCGGCCCGCAAGACGACGCGAAGAGCGCGCCGGTGGCGATTGTGAACGAGTCCTTCGTCCAGCATTTCCTCGGCAATCGGGATCCCATTGGCATGCGGATCAACGGCTGTGGGGCCAACGTCACCATCGTCGGGCTGGTCCCGGACGTCAAGTACTATAGCTTTGTCCAGGCGCCGCACTGGATGATCTGGGTTCCGTTCGCGCAGCGCTACGCCCCGATCCGCGATTACGACCGCGGTGTCGGCGTGTACCTCAGAACCGCCGGCGATCCGGCGCAGGCGCTACCCATTCTGCGCCGGGCCGTGGCGAGCCTCGACCCGGCTGTGGGCGTCTACAACGCCATGCCGTTCGTCGATTACATCGGCGCCTCCGTGTTTCCCCAACGCATCGCGGCGAGCCTGCTCACCGTCCTCGGCGCGATTGCCTTGCTGCTGGCCGCGGTGGGCCTGTACAGCGTGATGGCCTACTCGGTGACGCAGCGCACGCACGAGATCGGAATCCGCATGGCGCTGGGCGGCCAGCGTTCGCGCGTCATGAACCTGGTGCTGCGGAAGGGACTCGGGTTGACTGCGATCGGGCTCGCGGTGGGCCTGATCGCGTCGCTCTCCGCCTCCCAGCTGCTGGGCAGCGTGCTGTTGAACGTGAGTGCGACCGACCCGTGGATTTTCGTGGGCGCAGCGCTATTCCTGGCCGCCATCGCGATGCTGGCCAGCGTGCTGCCGGCCCGGCGCGCCACGCAGGTCGATCCGCTGGTGGCGCTGCGCTGCGAGTGAGTGCGGCTGGTGCCAGGGCTGCGCAAGATCGAGTCAGAGGGGCTAATTCTTAATGGACTATTTTCGAAAGCCGCTGATTTTAGCGGTTTGGGTCTTCGAGCCCCTGCATTGAGGCGCCTTTTCGCGAAAGTTAGCACGGCTGGGGCTGCGCGCGATAAACTAGAAGTTCCCCTTGATTTCTGTCAACAACCTCACAATGCGCTTCGGCGCCCGCATCTTGTTTGAAGATGTGACTTGCACCTTTTACCCCGGCCGGCGCTACGGCCTGACCGGGCCGAACGGCTCTGGCAAGTCCACCTTCATGAAGGTGCTCACCGGCGAGATCGAGCCCACCAAGGGCACTTTCATCCGGCCCAAGAAGCTCGGCATCCTGCGCCAGGACCAGTTTGCTTTCGATGCCTTCCGCGTGATCGACACGGTCATCATGGGCAACAAGGCGTTGTGGAAAGCGCTGCAGGAGCGCGACGAACTCTACGATAAGCCGCACGACCAGTTGACCGACGCGGACGGGATGCGCCTGGGCGAACTCGAAGGCATCGTCGGCGAAGAGGGCGGCTACACGGCCGAAAGCGACGCCGCGATCCTGCTGGACGGCCTGGACGTTCCGGACGAGCTGCACGAGAAGAAGATGGGCGAACTGCAGGGCGGCCAGAAGGTGCGCGTGCTGCTGGCGCAGGCCCTGTTCGGCGAGCCGGCCGCGCTGCTGCTGGACGAACCGACGAACCACCTCGATCTCGATTCGGTCCACTGGCTGCAGGATTGCCTCGGCCGCTACGAGGGCGCGCTGATCGTCATCTCGCACGATCGCCATTTCCTGAACAGCGTCTGCACGCACATCGCCGACATCGACTACGAAACGATCATCACCTACACCGGCGGCTACGACGACATGGTGCTGGCCAAGACTCAGATCCGGTCGCGCATCGAATCGCAGACCGCCCAGCGCGAGAAGAAGATCGAGCAGTTGAACGAGTTCATCGCGCGCTTCTCGGCGGGTACCCGCTCGTCGCAGGTGACTTCGCGCAAGAAGGAAGTCGAACGGCTGCAAAGCTCCGAACTGGCGCGCTCGAATATCGCGCGCCCCTTCATCCGCTTCCAGACCAAGCGGCCCTCCGGCAGGCACCCGCTGGAGTTCAAGAACCTCTGCAAATCCTACGGCGATTTGAAGGTGATCGACAACTTCTCCGCCAACCTGAGCCGCGGCGAACGGGTCGCCCTGATGGGCCGCAACGGCGCGGGTAAGACCACGCTGCTGCGCTCTCTGATCCGCAACTCAGGAGGGTTCATCGAGACCGCCGACGAGCAGTTCACCATCGACTCGGGCGAGGTGAAGTGGGGCCACGAGGTCTCGGTCGGCTACTTCGCGCAGGATCACAAAGAGTCGATCACGCCCGGCATGACCGTGTTCGAATGGCTCTACCAGTTCGACCCGTCGGTAGCCCAGGAAGACATCCGCGGCCTGATGGGCCAGATGCTGTTCAGCGGCGACGACGGGCTGAAACCGACCGCCACGCTCTCGGGCGGCGAGGCTGCCAGAATCATCTTCTGCCGCCTGATGCTGCAGAAGCCGAACTTCCTGGTGCTGGACGAACCGACGAACCACCTGGACCTCGAATCGATCAACGCGCTCAACATCGCGCTGCAGAAGTACGAGGGGACCGTCCTGCTGGTGACCCACGATCACGACGTGATCGACGAAGTCGCGACCCGCATCTGGCACTTCGACCACGGCGAGATCGAGGACTTCCAGGGACCGTACGAAGACTACCTGATCCACGGCAAAGCCAGCATCCGCTAACGCGTTTTCGATTGTTATTGGACGGGACGCCGGAACGCACTCCGGGAAACTACTGCGCCAAGGCCAGTTCGGCGATCTCCTCGCCGATCGCCAGCGAAGCGGTGGCGGCTGGCGAGGGCGCGTTCAGCACGTGCACGACCCGGTCCTGGACCACGTACTCGAAGTCCTCGACCAGCGATCCGTCCGGCCGCATGGCCTGGGCGCGCACCCCGCTGCCACCCGCCACCAGGTCATCCTCGCGCAATTCCGGCACCAGCCTTTGCAGCGTGCGGCAGAACAGCGCCCGGCTGAAGGCCCGCCGCACCTCGTTCAGGGACGTTGTAAAGTGCTTGCCGGCGAAGCGCCACAGGCCCGGGAACGTCAGCGCATCGGCCGCATCGCGAAAATCGAAATCGAGCTTGCCGTAGCCCTCGCGGTCGAGCGCCAGCACGGCGTTCGGGCCGGCCTCGATGCCGCCGCGCACCATGCGCGTGAAGTGCACGCCCAGGAACGGAAACTTCGGGTCCGCCAGCGGGTAGATCAGGTTGCGCACCAGGTACTCGCGCTCCGGCCGCAGCTTGTAGTAGTCGCCGCGAAAAGCCACGATTTTGACATCGGGCCGCACGCCGCTCAGCCGCGCCACGCGGTCGGCCTGCAACCCCGCGCAGGTGACCACGACGTCGGCGGCAAAATCGCCCGCCGCAGTCTCCACGCGCCACCCCTGTGCATTGCGCGCGAGCTTGCGCACCGCGGCGTTCAGCACCACGCGGCCACCGAGTTTTTCGATTTCGCCCTTCAGCGTCCCGCACACCGCCGGGTAGTCGACGATGCCTTCCTCCGGGACGCGCAGCCCGGCCACGCCACCGGCATGGGGCTCGATTTCGCGCATCTCCTCCGGGCTGACGATTTGCAAACCGGCCAGACCATTGGCGGTGCCGCGTTCGAGCAGGCTGTTGAGCCGGGGGATCTGGTCCTCGCTGGTCGCCACCACCAGGTTGCCGCAGATGTCGTGCGCGATGCCGTGCTGCTGGCAGAAGGCCGTCATCTGGCGGATGCCGCGCACGGCCAGGCGGGCCTTGCGGGAACCGGTGCGGTAGTGCAGCCCGCAGTGCAAGACGCCGCTGTTGTTGCCGGTCTGATGCCGGCCCACGCCGGGCTCTTTCTCCACCAGCGTCAGTTGGACGCCCGGCTCGCGTTCCAGGATGCGCCAGGCCGTGGCCAGCCCCACCGCACCGCCGCCCACCACCACGATCCGCCGTTTACTCATAGCGCGCCAGGTTCTCCTCAGCGAACAGCCGCGTGGGCGGCACCTGCTTCCAATCGCCCAGGAACCTGGCGATCACCGTGTCGGTGAGCGAGTGGCGGTACAGGCCCTCCAGGATGTCGAACGGCGCGGTGACGACGTCCGCGCCCGCCAGCAGCGCCTCCTGCACTTCCTTCGCGGTGCGGATGCTGGCCGCGAGGATCTTCGTTGCATACCCGTAGCGCGTGTAGACGGCGCGTATGTCGCGCAGCAGTTGCAGTCCGTCGCCTCCGGCAAGGTCGGTGCGGTGCACGAACGGGCTGATGTAGGTCGCGCCCGATTTCGCCGCGAGGTACGCCTGCAGCGGCGAGAAGCAGACCGTGACGTTCGTGTGGATGCTTTCCGCGGCGAGCCGCTTGACGGCTTTCAGCCCCTCCACCGTGACGGGGACTTTCACCACGGCGTTGCGGTGCAGTGCGGCAATCGCCCGGCCCTCGCGCACGATCCCGTCCGCCTCCAGGCTGACCGTTTCGACGCTCACCGGCCCGTCCACAAGCGAGAAGATCTGCGCCAGCAACTCGTCGGGATCGCCGCCCGCGGCGGCGATGTGGCTGGGGTTGGTGGTGACGCCGTCGACGGTACCCCAACTGTACGCCGTGCGAATCTGGTCGAGGTCGGCGGTATCGATAAACAACTGCATCTGCTTGCTCCGAATCTGACTAAAATATGCGCGGCCAGCAATCCAGGGAAAGGCCGAAACCGTCAGTACTTACGGTTTTCAAAATTTTCCCACATGGAATCAATCACTTACAGAGTAGAACCGTAAGATGTGACCGTTTCCCGTTTCTGGCGGTTCTCAGAATCATAGCCGGGCTAGGTCGTGATCGGCCCGCCGCCGCCTTGGAGAAACTCCTTGTTCTTGTCCCCGATCCAGTAGCGCGCGCCGGCGATGCACCACAGGAATTCCAGCGGCGTTTCCTGCGCGAAGACGGGGTGGTAGTTGAGGTACGGGATGGTCACCGCGTCACCCTCCTTGACGCTGTGGACGAAGCTCAGCCGCTCAGGCGATTCGTACACTTCCATGGCGCCCGCGCCCCGCAGGAAGATGTAGGTTTCTTCCTGATCGGTGTGGTTGTGCGGCGGCCAGGAGCGCGCGTGCGGATCGAAAAACGTGTAGCCCGCGACCAGGCGGTCGGCGGCTTCGCTGACGTCGAACATCTGGTAGACCGTGCGCCCGCCGGGCAGGCGGCGGATGCGTTCCTCGCGGGTGGAGACATCGGCGAAGCGCGAGTGGAACGCGGGGTGCCGGTGCTCGGCGGGCGCGGAGGTTTCGATCAGCACGGCGGGCTCGGAGTGCGGGTTGCCGATGGAGAATGCCGCGCCGCGCGGGACGTACAGCGAGTCGTAATGCGCCAGTTCATAGGTGACGCCATCGACCAGGACGTTCGCGGCGCCCTTCCATTGGAACAGCAGGCTCTCCCTGCCGGGGAGGCTGGTTTCGCGCGTGCGGGTTCCGGCAGGCAGGCGGTGCTCTCCGGCATCGAGGAACTCCAGCTGCGCCTCGGCGTGCAGGAAGCGTTGCTGGAAACTCGCCCCGCCCGCCTCGGCGCGATAGAGCGTGCCGGGATAAACTGCGGGCGCTCCAGCATTCTCTGATTCTGTTGCCACTCGACTCTCTCCTTCGCGCGCCCGAAACGCGCACAAAATCAGCAGTAGGACAGACGATCGCTTGCGTCGTCTGTCATGTAAGTCTTGACAGACCACGCTTCGCGATGGTCCGTCTTACCGAGCTCAGACGCGCCAGACGATCAACTTCGGCTCGGTCATTTCTTCAATCGCGTACTTCGGCCCTTCGCGGCCGATGCCGCTGCGCTTCACGCCGCCGTAGGGCATCGGGTCGGAGCGGAACGTGGGTACATCGTTGATCAGCACGCCGCCGACGTGCAGTTTGCGCGCGAGTGCAAAAGCCCGCTGCAAGTGCTGCGTGAAGACGCCCGCCTGCAGTCCGTAAGGCGTCGAATTGACCGCCGCGACCGCATCGTCGATGCGCTCATAGGCGTTCACCGCGACCAGCGGACCGAACAGTTCCTGTTGCATCAGCCGCGCCGACGGAGGCACTTCGGCCAGCACTCCCGGCGTGATCGTGGAGCCGTGCCGTACACCGCCGGTCAACAGCTTTCCGCCGCGTTCCACCGCGTCCCGAGTCCATTGTTCGACGCGCGTCGCGGCGGCTTCGCTGATCAGCGACGACACCGCGGTGGACGTCTCCGAGGGGTGCCCGAGCTTGAGCTTCTCGACGGCGGCGACCAGCCGTTCGGTGACGGCCTTCACGATGGAGGCGTGGGCATACACGCGCTGGACCGAGATGCACAACTGGCCGCTGTGAGCGTACCCGCCTTGCACCAGCCGCGGAATCGCCGTGTCCAGATCGGCGTCGGGCTCTACGATCACGGCCGAATTGCCGCCCAGTTCGAGCGTCACTTTCTTGAGGCCGGCATGCGCCCGGATCCACTCGCCGGTCGGCACGCTGCCGGTGAAGGTGATCATGTCCACGCCGTCGGACTCCACCAGCGCCGCGCCGATTTCCCGTCCCAGGCCGTTGACGATGTTGTACGCGCCCGCCGGTGCACCCGCCTCCTCCACCGCCCTGGCCAGCCGCCACGCGCTCAGGGGCGTCTGTTCGGAGGGCTTGTGCACCACCGCATTGCCGCCGGCCAGCGCCGGGCCGAGCTTGTGCAGCGTCAGGTTGAACGGGACGTTGAACGGGGTGATGATGCCGATCACGCCGACGGGTTCGCGCACGGTGATGGCCAGATGTCCCGCGCCCGCCGCGACGGCGTCCAGCGGGATCACTTCACCGTGCAAGTCGCGCGCCACCGCGGCCGAAGCCGCGAGCGTCGCCAGTCCGCGGTCCACCTCGCCGCGCGCTTCCTGGATCGGCCGCCCGGTCTCCTGGCTGATCAGTTGGGCAAATTCGGCGGCGTCGCGCCGGACATTTGCGGCAATCCGCTCCAGCAATTCGGCGCGCTCGTAGTTAGCCAGCGCGGCCATGGCCGGTGCCGCCGCCCGTGCCGCGGTGATGGCGCGGCCCAACAACTCAAGGGTTCCGCGTGCGGCCGTGGCGACCGGCGTTCCGTCATACGGCAGCCGGATGGTGTCGGTCTCCGCCGTTTCCACCCACTCCGCGCCGATGCGCAAAGTGGCGGTGGGCAGGCTGGTTGTGGAGTAGCTCATTCAGACGACCTCCGCTCGATGTGCGGCCACCGGCAGGGTAAGGGCGCTGTGCGGCAGCACTCCCACGCGCGCACCCGGCGGTTGAGCCGCGATTAGTCGCTCGATTTGATTTTCCGCCCGATCGCGCGCGACCGGTGTGAAATGGCAGCGGCGCACGAACGATTCGGGCAGCGACGACACCAGATGGACGTCGTATAGGCGGCCCAGACGGGCGACCCAGTACGCCTTATGCCCGCCCACGACGAACTCGCGTTCCAGCGCGGCGCGCATCGCACGATCGTCCTCGTAACGGTTGATGTACTCTTCGAAACTGCGGATTCCGGCACCGTCCGGGCACTCGGCGAAGAAGACGATGGTCCCGCCGGGCTTCAACGCCAGGCAGGCGTTTTCGAGTCCCTTATGGGCTTGCCGCAGGTCGATGTCCACGGGGTGGCCGCCGGCTGAGGCAATCAGCAGATCGTACGGCTCGCCGACGTCGATGCGCAGACTCGCGTCCACGTTGCGGCAGCCGGCGCGGTGCGCTTCGTCGTAGTGTCCGGCGACGGCGTGTGCGAGTGACCCGTCGGGCCGCAAGACGACGTTCAGGAGGAAATCCGGCTGAGCGAGGCGGCAGGCCTCCAGCAGATCCTCATGCGCGGGATTGCCGTCCAGCAGGCCCGGGCGCGAGCCGGGGTGGAAGATCATGCGGTGGTTGAAAGTGGTGGTTTCGAAACCGGCAACGCCCGGCACCAGGCTCTTGCGCCCGCCGCTGTAGCCCGCGATCAGGTGGTAGATGATCTCGCCGGTCAGGATGACGCGATCCGCCTCCCAGACCCGGCGGTTGATCCAGACTTCGTTGCCAAAGCTGGTTCGACCGATGTGCACGAGCTCGGCCGTGTTGCGGCAATCGTGGTCGTAGGTGCGCACGCGATTGTAGATGGCAGCGCCGACGATCTGACGCCGCTCCGCTGCGGTCTGGGGCCGGTGGATGCCGAGGGCGAAGGTGATGAAGACGTCCGAATCGGCGACGCCCGCCGCGGCAAGTTCTTCAAACAGCGGCCCGAGCATCAGGTCCGTGCGGGTCAGGCGCGTGATGTCGTTGACGATGACGGCGATGCTTTCGCCGGGCCGGACAATGTCGCGCAAGCGGGGCGAACCGATCGGGGCGGCGAGTGCGTCGCGGACGATTTTCAATTCGGCGGCGCGTTGATCCCGCGCGTGCCCAGGCTCCGGCGATTCGCCGCCACGCAGATTTGGGGTATCAGGTTCGAGCAGGTCCGCAGCGATTTGAAGCGCACAACTCCCTGAGCCATAAGGCAACTTTACGCGCAGATCCATTTCTCGATGAGACCCTTAAGATACTGATTCTACAAAGTATCACGACAATGATATATTTGTCTATCGGAGACATCCAGAATATGCCAGCGAGTCGCGCTGCCGTAGCAGCCATCGAAGCGACGACCGCCCGCCGGCGTTGGACCATCCTGGCCCTGCTGCTGGGCATCACGATTATCAACTTCATCGACCGCCAGACGCTCTCGGTGCTGGCACCGCGCATCAAGGAACTGTTTCACTTCACCAACACGCAGTACGGGCGGATCGTGGCGAGCTTCCAGTTTGGCATGATGAGCGGCGAGTTTCCCATGGGGATGCTGATGGACCGCTGGGGCGTGCGGACGGGGTTCACCTTCGCGGTGCTGTCCTGGTCCGCGGCCACCGGAGCGCATGTCTTCGCGTCAAACATCTGGCACTTCTCGGGCTTCCGGTTCTGGATGGGCACGGGCGAATGCGGCAATTTCTCCGGCGGCGTGAAGGTCGTGACCGAGTGGTTCCCCAAGCGCGACCGCGCCCTGGCGATCGGCATATTCAACAGCGGCAGCATGATCGGCTCGATGATCGCTCCGCCGCTGATCGTTCTGTTGAACCATTTGTGGGGCTGGAAGGTGGCGTTTCTGGCGCCGGCGACGCTCGGCATGTTCTGGGTGCTGCTGTGGCGCAGAGTGTACCGTCCCGTTGCGGCCGAGTCCGCCGCAGCAGCCGCGGAGCCGGCGGGAACGACCCTGCCGGGAACCTGGGAGTTGCTGCGCTACCGCCAGAGTTGGGCGCTGATGCTGTGCCGCTTTCTGGCCAGTCCCGTGGTGCAGTTCTACTGGTACTGGATGCCCGATTACCTGTACAACGTGCGGGGCATGAGCCTGCGCGACATTGGAGCGTTCAGTTGGGTGCCGTACCTGATTGGCGACATCGGCAGCATCGCGGGCGGCTGGGCGGCGGCACGCCTGATCGCGGCGCGGGTGGGCGTGCTGCAAGCGCGCAAACTCACGATGTTCTTCGGAGCCGTCTGCTGCCTGGGCAGCCTGCTGGTGGTTCAGGCCCGCACCAGCGCCTCGGCCATCGCCATCATCGGCCTGGTCCTGTTTGGCCACACCTTCATGTCGGCCAACATGTTCGCCTCGATCGGGGATCTGTTCCCGGAGCAACTAGCAGGCCGCGTCACCGGCCTGACCGGGTTTACCGGCGGGCTATCCGGGATTCTATTCCCACTGCTGACCGGTATCCTGGTGGACCGGCTCGGGTACGCGCCGGTGTTTTTGATCGCGGCCTTCCTGCCGCTGACCGGTGCCTCGGCCTTGTTCCTGCTGGCGCCCGGATTCGCGCCCGCCGTCGGGCCTCCGCAGCGGACGCACGGAGACTAGCCGGCAAACGCGCGGCGCAGCGCGGCCAGCGCCGGGCCCGCTGCCGCTTCAGCGGGCTTGGACCCGTCTTCGCGCTCCTCTTCGGCCAGTGCCCAACCCTGCCAGTTGACGTGCCTAAGAGCCTCAGCCACTTGCGCCAAAGGAAACTCCCCCTGGCCCAGCGGGACCTGCCGGCCCGCCGCGAAATCGCGGAGGTGCAGCCCGGCGAGGCGCTTGTGGTTTGCGGCGACAAACGCGGGCACGTCGGCGCCGCCGCGAAAGGCGTGACCGGCATCGAGCAGGAAATCGACCAGCGCGGGGTCGGTGTTTTGCAGCAAGCCGTGGATCTCGCGTCCGCCGAGGGCGAACTCCGGCCAGTGGTTGTGATAGGTCAGCGACAATCCGAGGCTTTTTGCGAAGGCGCCCGCCTGATTGAGTGCCTCCGACTTGCGAGCCAGATCGTCACTGGTTGTGGCCGGCGATCCGCTGAGGATCAATCGCCGGGCGCCCAGCGTGGCGCCAATCCGCGCCACCACTTCGTAGAGCGCTTGTGGAGCGATGCGGGCCTGCTCGTCGTACTTCGTGAGGAAGATGTGAATGCCGTAGAACGTCAGCTTCGAATCGGCGAGGCGTTGTTTCACCGCCGCGGCCTGTTCAGGGGCGACCTGCAGGTTCCGGAAGCCTGTCTCGAAACCGGAGTATCCGAGTTCGCCGATCTTTTGAATCGCCGAGAACAGCGTCTCGCGGTCCGCCGGGTTGACCCGCCAGGCGTTGGTCTGGCAGCCGAAGCGGACAGCGGCTGCCCCTGCCGCGGAAACGGCGGTATGCGCCGAGAGGGCCGCCGCACCGAGGCCCATGGCGACTTGCCTCCTCGTGAGCAAAACTTGTCGCTGCTTCATGCTTCCAGTTCGTCCCAGCGCACCACGCGCCGCTCGCGCACGGACTTCTCGCCCAGCAGCGAAATGTGGATCACTTCGCGGCCCACCTGGCCGTCGCAAACCGGCTTGCGACCGGTGCGGACGCTGTCCAGGAACGCCACCGACTGACGGTAGGTGCCGATGTCGAGGTCGCGTCCGACCTGCTGCTGCAGCAGACCGGCGGGAGCGTCGTTGGCCACTTCGACGCGACGCGGTTCGGAGCCGCGCTGGCGGAGGGTGATCTGATTCTGCTCGACGGTGATGCTGCCCTCGGTCCCGATGAACGTCATCTGGCGCCCGGAGGCACCGGACGTCGGGGCGAAGATCGAAAAACCGAATTGGAACTTAACGCCATTTTCGTAGTCCAGAACGAGTGCCGCGTGGTCAATCGTCTCGCGCTCCTTCAACACGTTGTTGCCCCCCGTGGCATACACCTGGTGCACGCGGCTGCCGACAATCCAGTTCAGAACGTCGATCTCGTGGATGCCGTCTTCCAAAAGGCTGCTGCCCGTGTAGCGAGTGAGAAAGCGCCAAATCGTCGGCTTGCCCGTCCCGGGATCGGCGACCTGCCAGCTTTTCGGATTCCAGTCGCCTCGAAACAGGTTGCCCGCGACGAACTGAATCGTGCCGATTTCGCCCGCGCGCGTGAGCTCAAAGACCTTCTGGTAAAGCGGCGTGTAGCGCATCTGCTGGCCGATTTGCAGGATCCTGCCGGCTTTTTCGGACGCCGCCAACATCAGATTCGCGCCGGCGATGGACGTGGCCATGGGCTTCTCGCTGAGCACGTGCAGACCGCGTTCGAAGGCAGCCACGGTCGGCTCGACGTGCAGGCCGCCGGGTGTCACCACGAACACCGCGTCAAGCTCCTTCCGCTGCTGCAGCAGTTGCGTGTAGTCGGGATAGGTCGCAACGTCCGGACCGGCGAGTTTTGCGGCCCGCTGGAGGAACTCGGGGGTCGGGTCGGCAATTCCGACGATCCTGAAATCCGGAATCGCCTTCAGCACGGCGATGTGCGCCCAGGCCCGATGGCCGGCGCCGATCAGTCCGACATTCACGGGTTTAGAAGTTTGCGCGGATAGCGCTGCGGCGCCGCCGCCAAGGAAAAGTGTGCGTCGTGTCATAGTCAACTATGTTGATAGTGTACATATACATTAGAAGATCCGTACAGGGTTTTTGCCTGGGGTCGGCACAATTCAAGTCGCGAACGGCGGTTGATCCGGTCCCTCCAGCGAGCATCCAACCGTTGTCACTCAGCGCCTGAAAGCACGTACTAGAATCTTGTCGATACGAATACAAGTCACTATTTAACAATATTTTACAAGATTATTGCATTTGACCTGGACGGGAACATTCCCTACCCCTCGCAAGCTGGCCGTATGGGATTCCGCCTCGGCCGAGGGGGCTCGATGTCGTAGTAGCTTGCCGGACAATTTTAAATATGATAACGTCTGTAGACAAACAGGTGATTGCTCCGTTTCTGCCTTCGCCTTGCAGTTGAAACCACATCGACGCACATCCTGAACCCTCTGCTTTCAATTAGCGGCCGGGGGGGGATCGTGCGGCGAGGGGAGATAAACATGAATGCTCAAATCCCGGCCAAATCTTTCGTGACCTCGCGAGCGCTGCATGCGTTCTTCGCGATTCTGCTCATTGGCTCCGCGGCGCTCGCGCAAACGAGCGGCACGCTGACCGGCACGGTGGTGGATGCCTCCGGAGGCGTCGTACCCGAAGCGATTGTCAAGGCCCAAAACGTGCAAACCGGCGTTACCCAGGAATCAGTAACGAACGCGGACGGCCTGTTCCGCCTGCCTAATCTGCGCATCGGCGCGTACGAGATCATCGTCCTGAAGCCCGGATTCGAGCGCCTGGTGCGCTCGGGCGTGCAACTGCTGACGGGCCAGACGATCGACGTGACGCTACCGCTGCAGGTAGGCCAGCCCAGCCAGTCCGTGGAAGTTGCGGCCTCCGCGCCCATCGTCCAGACCACCGACTCCGAGGTGCAAACCAGTTTCACCAGCCGCACGACGCGCGAGTTGCCATTGAATGGCCGCAATCCCCTGCAACTGGTCGTACTGACCCCAGGCTCGAGCCTGAGCTCCATCGGGACGCAAGGGAATCAGCAGGAGAATGCCGGGGTCACCACCAACGGTCTCAGAACCATCGACAACACCTACGAACTGGACGGTTCGCTCTACGTGAACCGAATGTTCAACAGCGCCCCGATCCTGCCGAATCCGGACGCCCTGGAGGAGTTCACCGTGAAGGCGTCCAACTACGACGCTTCGAGTTCGGGCGCCGGAACTTCGGTCCAGCTTTCCACGCGTTCGGGCACCAACCAGTATCACGGGTCGGCGTTCGAGTTCCTGCGCAACAACGACGTGGATTCACGCAACTTCTTCGCGAAGCAAGTCACGCCCTTCAAGCGCAATCAGTATGGGGGCACGGCCGGGGGCCCGATCAAGAAAGACCGTACGTTCTTCTTCGGCTCGTTCCAGGGAACGCGCGTGAGCGGCGGCGCCAACCCCGTGCAAGCCACCGTGCCGACGGCGGCGCAACGCGTTGGCGATTACTCGACCAGTTCACGCGTGATCATCGACCCGACGACGAACAAGGCCTTCACCGGGAACATTATTCCATCCGCCCGTTTCAGTCCCCTGTCCGCGAAACTGCTGCAGTACGTGCCGCTGGGCAACGTCTCCGCCACCCAGTTCGCGGATACGCCGAACTCGAAGATCAACGACGACCAGGTGATCGCCCGCGTCGACCACGTGCTGACCAGCAAGGACCACCTGACGGGACGCTACTCCTACGACGAGTACGACTACAACCGGCTGACCAGCAACTTCTCGAACATCTACGCGCGCAATTTCTTCCGCACGCAGAACGCGGTGCTCTCCGACACGCACACCTTCAGCTCGCGATTCGTACTGGTGAGCGAGGTTGGCTGGACCCGCGACGCGCGTACGCAGATCCCCACCGAGCCGGTGACGCTCGACAAGATCGGCCAGAATGCGGTGAAGGCGATCGCGACCGCCGCGCCGGAATTGCGCGTCAACGTGAACGGCTACTTCAACCTGTTCAGCGGGGGCGGCCTGGGCGACCAGGCGAGCATCTTCCACTACCGCAACCGCGCCACCTGGTCCTCCGGGCGGCACTTTATCCAGTTTGGCCTGGACGTCGAGCGCGACACGATGTACTCCTACGACACGTCATTCGCCTCAGGCACTTCCACCTTCAACGCCACCCGGACGGGCCTGGCGACCGTGAAGAACTCCGGCGACGCCTTCGCGGACTTCCTGATCGGGCTGCCCAACGATTTCAGCCAGGCGGGCCGCTCGCCGCAGGACTTCTACGAGACCAAGTGGCAGCCCTGGATTCAGGACGACTGGAAGATCTCCTCACGCCTCACCTTGAACGCCGGCCTGCGCTATGAGCCGTGGCTGCCGCCGGTCAACAAGCTCGGTCCCGGCACGGCCTTCGTTCCCGGCGTGAAGTCCACTGCTGCGCCGAACGCTCCAGTGGGTCTGCTGTTCACGGGCGACAAGGGCTTGCAGAAGTCGATCCTGCCGAACGATTGGAACAACTTCGCACCGCGCCTCGGACTGGCCTGGGACGTTACGGGCAAGGGTACGACCGTGGTCCGGTCGGCCTATGGCATCTTCTACCGCAACATCCCGCTGAACCTGGTCCGCACGTCCTATTCCGGCAGCGCGTTCACCTCACTGACCGTCGATGTAGTGAATCCCAAGAGTTTCGACGACCCTTACGGCGGCTACGCCCCGGGCAACCCGTTCCCGTTCGTCGCGCCCGCACTCAGCAGCCTGAGCACCTACAAGTTCGTATCCCCGGTGGTCACTTCCGTGCTCGACCCGAAGAGCCGCACCGGCTACACCCAGGAATGGAACCTGACGCTCGAGCACCAATTCCGGCCTGATCTGGGCGTTTCGCTCGCGTACGTCGGCAACCACTCGGTCGGCATTCTGGCCACCTGGCAGGCCAACCCGGCGGTGTACGGACCGGGAGCGACCGTGGCCAACACCCAGTCGCGCCGGTTGTATCAGGGCCTTGGCGCCCTGGCCGTCGCCTCGCCCTGGGGCAAGGAGAACTACAACGGGCTGCAGTTCCAGGTGACCAAGCGGGCGGCGCGCGGGCTCAACCTGCTGGCCAACTACGTGTACTCGAAGTGCATGGACAACACCACCAGCCAGGCACTCGGCGCCGACGCCGGCGGCGGAAGCCAGATTCACAAATTCAACCTGGCGCAAGACTACGGCAAATGCGATTTCGACGCTACGCACGTCGTGAACGCTTCCGCCGTCTACGACTTGCCGCGCGCCAAACAGCTGAAAGGCCTGGCGGGCGGCGTGGTCAACGGCTGGACCCTGACCAGCATCTTCTCCGCCCATTCCGGCAACCCGTTCTCGATCTACAGCGGTCGCGACAACTCGTTGACGGGCGTGCCGAACAACGACCTGGCCGACCAGATTCTGGCAAGTGCGACCCGGCCCTCCGGGGCCAGTTCATTGACGCAGTGGTTCAACCCCGCGGCGTACACCCTGAACGCCATCGGGACGTTTGGATCGTCCGGGCGCAATTCGCTGATCGGACCCGGCTTCTACAACATCGACGCGGCCCTGGTGAAGCTGACCCAACTCCGCGAGAACGTCGGGCTGCAAATCCGCTTCGAAGGGTTCAACCTCTTCAACCACGCGAATTTCGCGCTGCCGACGAACACCGTGACCAACGGCAATTTCGGCAAGATCCTGAGCGCAGGCGACCCGCGCGTCCTGCAATTAGGCGCCAAGCTGGTGTTCTAATTCAGGGTTCGTTTCCAATCGGGCGGACCGTGCCGAAGGGCAGGGCCCGCCCTCTTTTTGGTCAGACTGACTTTCGGAGAACCGCCATGTACGAATCACGCCGCACATTCCTGGCCGCAATCGCTGCTCTACCCTTGCTAGCCAAAGCGAAGGAGCGAAACATTCGGGTCGGGTGCCAAGCCAATGGCTGGCCGCTCAAAGAGGGCGATTTCGACCAACTGCTGGGCGTGCTGAAAGAGATGCGGGAAATTGGCTACACGGGCTTTGAATGCAACATCCGCTTCGTCAAGGCTCAGTTCGAAAACGCGCCGGGAGCGCGAGCCCGGATTGAAGCGACGGGTGTCCAATTCATCGGCGCGCATACGTCGCTGGAGCAGTCCCTCGACAAGGACTTCGCCCGGCGAGCCGCTGGCGTGGCCGCATTGGGCGGCCAGCGAATTGTGATGAGCGCGAAAGGGCTCTCGCCCGAAGGACGGTATGAGGCGAGTGCGCTGCGCGACAAGGCGGCGAATATCACGAATCTCGCACGGATCTGCCGCGAGAACGGAGTCGGGCTGGCGTATCACAATCACAATCCCGAGTTTGCCAATCACAACGCCGAGATCGAAGCTCTGGTGAATTCGACCGAGCCGGGGCTGGTCGACTTCCTGGTAGACGCGGGCCACGCCTATCTGGGTGGAGGCGATCCCGCCCGGTTTGCCGCGCGCCATGCTCAGCGCATTTTCGGCTTCCATTTGAAGACATTCC
>CAIVVT010000076.1 GCA_903909435.1 uncultured Acidobacteriia bacterium
CTGATCCGGCCCGTCCGCGTAGAACTTGCGGTCGACCAAATCGATCGCGCGCGTTCCAGCCGGGTCTGGCTGCGTCGTCACGACGAAGCGCCGCAACGTCGCACCCCTGAGGTGCGCTGCCCTCATCAGCCGCGCCACGCGCTTACATCCGATCCGGATCCCATGGTCGTCCGCCAACTCGGCATGGATGTTCCGCGCTCCATACGTGTCTCTGGATCGTCGATGGATCATCTCGATCTTCGCGGTCAGCGCCAGGTCCTTGAGCGCCCGAGCGCACTTCGGCCGTTCCAGCCACGCGTAGAACCCGCTCCTCGAAACCTTCAGCAGCCGGCACATGACCCCGACCGGATGGGTGGCCTGGTTCACCTTCACGAACGCGAAGAGCGCTTCGAGGGATCGCTCTCCGTTGCGAACCAGGCCGCGGCTTTTGACAGACTCTCGCGCTCTTCCTTGAGCTTGCGGTTCTCCCGTCGGAGCCGGCTAAGCTCCTCGCGCTCGGCGCTCGTCAGGCCGCCGTCGCCCTTGCCGGCGTCCCGCGCGTCCTGCTTGACCCACAGCCCAATCGTCCAGGCCGAGGGTCCGAACTCCTTCGACAGCGCCGCCGGCGTCTTGCCGCTACGCACCAAACCGACCATCTGCCGCTTAAACTCCGGCGTGTACCGGACCGTCTTGTCCGCCATGATGAACACCTCCAAATCCAACGATGGGGTGTCCACGAAAACGGGTCAACTCCACTCGGCCTTAACAAGGGGTCGTTAGGCTCCGCACCGGTGCGAGTGGATATTGAAACTCCAATTGGACTACGCATGCCGAGCGGGAATGAGGTAGGGGCAAATACTCTATGGAATCCGGGGGGATATACTAACGGCGGCCTGCCGGAGGCCGTGATTGACCCGGTACGTCCAGGCGCATACGTTGTAAAGCCGATATGGCCGAGGTGACAACAAGTATGAGCGAAGAACAGGTTTTTGCATTTAATGCGCTGGAAGTAGTCTTGCGCGGAGGGAGATACTTTGTGCGCTACGATGCGGGCGCTCACTGCGATGCCTGGCGCGAAGATGAAATTAGCGAACAGGAATTTGTTCGGCTAAAGATGGGGAGAGCCGGGGTGCAGGACGTCCTGCTGTGTTTGCAGAAGAGATTGATCGGATTAGGCGTTGATCCATATGTGTCTAACTGGAAACCGTTGGGCCGCGTCGGGGAATAGGGTTCCGCTCGGTGCGTCGGTTGCATGTAGAGGATTGAAGACTGTCAACGCCGGCCCAAAATTGCACATTTCTGGCGGTCGAAGGTTGCACACTTGAACTGAGGAGACGGTCCCCCGGCGAAGGCACTCGACTCTGGGATACCTCAGCCCAGTACATTATGAGGAATAGGGTCGATTAGCCTAAGGTGGTCTCTACGAAACCGGCAGCAGCTCAATGCGCTCGGAAATGCGTTCGCCGATTGGCCTGTTAAGGAGAACGTCGCCCAGGCTGGGTGATGATCTACGTCGTTAGCGCAACGCTATTCGCCGGCGTGACTTGCTCGTTGCGCAAAGCGCGCGACGAGTAGGTCATCTGCGCTGCTGGGGTGAGTCCCAACGGAGGAGGGAGCATCCGTATGTTGGGTCGCAGTTACGGGAAAGCATTGACATCCGCTTATCGGGGAGCCGATTTCGTTGAACTTGTCCGGGGTCGAGCCTTGGAGGATCGCTTTCCTCTCGCCGCGAGGCGCGCAGCCCTCGTCCCGGGCTTTGCGGCGACGCTGCTGTTCGGCTTCTTGCGGATTACGGGGCGCTGGCGACGAGTCTGGACTTGATTGATGATTGCAGCGAGCTGACGCCGGCAGTCTTCAAGCTGGGCCTCCAAATTTGCTATCCGAGCGTCCCGAGCTCGCAACGTGAGGCGATTGCTGTCGAGTAGCCGCAGTGTCGAGATCAGTTGATCTCGCGTATCTGCCAATGCCCGCTCGCGTTCCCGCGCAGCAGTCTCGTATTCCTTTTCTCGCTGCGTGAACGACTGCTCGTGCAGCTCGTTCTCCGTCCTGACTCGTTCGAGTCGCTCTCGCGCGGCATTGTGATCTGACTTCGCGCTCTGACTCGCGAGCTCAAGGGCCCGCTGCCACATGCTGTCGGCGAGCTCCGCAATGTCGCTCGGCATCCGCGTGAGCGCCACCGGGTCGCCCTGGGCTCGAGCGCCGAACGTGACCCAAAACCCCCTAAGAGGGTCGAAGGTAACAATCATCGATTTTTATGACCTTCGCGGCATCGCTCGCGGGAATGCTGCACTGCGGCGTCTCCTACACATAATAGTCATTATGCATTATAAGTACTTGATACTTAAGAGAAAGATCTTTCTCTCAGTATGCCGTCACAGGTGTTCCGGTGTCCATCGGTCGTAGAGTACCGGGAGCTGCGGAAGCCGGACTCTGAATTGGCTTCGAGCGTGTACCCTCGGATGTTCCGTCGCGGCGCGCTCGAGTTTCGGGGCAGGATCGTAGTAGACCGCCCCGCATTGAAGAGCGCTAAGAAACTTCAAAAAACTGGTTCCCTCGCCGAGCAGGACTGGGCTCCCGTACGAATATTCCCGTGGTGGCCCCGGTCGCGAGTCGCATGGGACGTAGGCAGCTTTGGCGTGTTTGCGGCCCCAGTGTTCCAGAAGCTTTGCGAATGACCAGGACGCCGACACTGCACCCTTGGCATCCAGCAATTCAACGTAACCAAGTGCGTCGAACGTTTTGCCGCCGGTTTGAAACCCGCGTAACGACAGCGTCTGTCCGGAAGCCTTGCACTCCTCAGCGACTTTGTGGACGCCGGTAAAGTACAGAGATTCTCCATCCGCGACCTCTCTGCCATATCGTCGAAGGAACGCCTCAGCTCCGTGGTCGCCGTAGTAGCCGCCATTTGGCTCCGGTGTCATTAACGTGACCCGGTCGGAGCCGCATGCCTTCAGTTCCCACCCTTTGAAGTCCGGCGTCGCGTCGCCGTTCGGGTTGATGTCGAATAGCGCCTCGAGTGTATATCCGCCCCCGTTGGGCGCCTGATAGGCCACAACCTCGCCTCGCCGAAGTCGCCGTGACCAGTGCCAACCGTTGTTGCGAATCGTGCGAAGTCGGGCGAGCAATTCCGCCCTCGCGTCGCCGTCGTCGGCCGCATCGATTCGACGCTGCCAGAAGACACCGGACTTCGTGAACGCGCCTTCGGCGACATCGGCCAGGAAAGCCTTCGAAACGGCCGAGTTCGCGGCGGCGAGATAGGCGTAGATCGTTCCGGCCTTCCCTATTCCAAATAGCAGCACTCGCCCGTCAGGGCCGCTGTCAGGGTGGCGCTGGTCTCGCGGGATCGGCTGCAGCATCGCAGATGGCGCGGACGGACAACCGCGAATGAATCCGGAGAGCCGAACCTCCGGATAATCAGGGTAAAGAATCAGCTTCGCGTGGGGTGCAGGTTCGGCGCGACCGTCCGAGGTCATCCACTGGAGCGCAATGGTGGCTTTGAGGTTCGGAGTCTTCGGAGCAGAGTCTTCGACAACGCTTCCGTAGGGGATCACATTGAGCGATTCGAAGTTGCCGCCGAGATAGATTTGCTGCTTGGTGTTGTCGTTCTCGCTCAGCGGCTTCGCGACGATGCGGTCCGCCCCCAGCGCCGCCATCGCGGTGATCAGGCTTTTCAGCGAAGGATAATTGGCGGGCGCCATGACTAGAGCTCAATACGGGTTCGGTTTAAACGCAGCCATTTCGAGAGGCGAGCTGCTACGTCGTTACGCGGCTTTCGAAGCGAGCATTCCCAGACGATTCCAACGCGCCACCCCTGCTCCACCAACGTGGCTTCCGTTCTCTTATCGCGTGCCGCGTTCCCGCTGATCTTGTGTCGCCAGAACTCTGCCCGCGTCTTCGGCCACTTGAACGCATGGCACTGGTGCATGTGAAAGAAGCAGCCATGTACGAATACGATTGCGCGATGCCTCGGAAGGACGATGTCCGGCCGCCCAGGCAGGCCTTTGACGTGAAGACGGTATCGATACCCGAGCCCGTGCAGCTCCTTACGGAGCTTTAACTCTGGTGCGGTATCGCGACTGCGGATCGCGGCCATGTTCCGGCGTCGGGTGGCCGGATCATGGACGTCGGCCATCAGACCGGCATTCCGGTCTGACGTGCCTCCAGCCGCGACTTTAACGCCAAGACATGCGGCTTCATCGCAGCCGAGACGGCCTTCACAACAGGTACTACCACGGAGTTTCCGAACTGTCTGTAGGCCTGCGTATCGCTGACGGGGATCTGGTACGAGTCCGGGAACCCCATCAGGCGGGCACATTCACGGGGCGTCAGCCGCCGCGGCGTCTTGCCGCGGCCGCGGTCGATGAGGATCTCGGAGCCATCCTTGTAATACCGCGCGGAAAGCGTCCGTGCGGTCATTTTCTTGTTAACGAGCCCGAAGCCAAATCCATTGCCCGCCGCCTGATGCTTCGCTGCGTAGCCTTGCAGGTACTCCCACAGGTGGTCCGTGAGCGTGTAGCGGGCCGCAACCTTTGCCTTGGCGCCGACGATGAACCGATCATCTGCCGTCTCAGTGCCGTTTTCCGGATGAAGGATTGCGCCGAGCTTGGGTCCCTCGCGTTCCGGAATTGCGACTTGTGAAAAGTCGAAGCCGGTAGGCTCCCGGAACCCGACGATAAAGACTCTATCTCGGTGCTGCGGTACCCAGGGCTTCGCATCGATGACGCGCGACGTCACCTTGTATCCGAGCTCGTCGAGTGACCTCATGATCACATCGAATGTGCGGCCCTTATCGTGACTCTTGAGGTTCCGGACATTCTCAAGCATGAAGGCCAGGGGCCGGCGCGCTTCGAGGATCCGGCAAATATCGAAGAAGAGCGTTCCCTGCGTTTCGCACGCAAACCCATGTGCTCGCCCCAAAGCATTCTTCTTGGATACGCCGGCGATCGAGAACGGCTGGCACGGGAATCCTGCGACCAGAACGTCGTGCTCCGGAATTCGGTCGCGAATGAAGTCGGGGAC
>CAIVVT010000077.1 GCA_903909435.1 uncultured Acidobacteriia bacterium
GCCTCGGCTTTGGGCAGCCTCACCAGGCGCGACCCCGGCAAGGCTGTGCGAACATACCATGAGGGTTGCCAGACAACCCTCAAAACCGGAACGTTCTACTTGGCTGGCAATAGGAACTTTCTATTTGGCTCCGACACAGAGCTCGCCGCAGCGACTCCGGCCATTCCGAGTACTCAGCGCACAAGTGGCTCCTCAACCCATGGCGGCGTCGCCTCGATGAGACGGCCCAGTTCGGGATCAACCTCTTCCATGCGCACTTTCATTTGCCATGCGATTTCACGGTAGCTGAAATGGCCCTTGACCCCACTCCGCAGCTTTGAAATGTACTCCGCCTCGGCGAAGTCCATTTTGAACAGAAACCTTGAGCGGGCTCCGAAGGCGGTCAAGTATTCGCAGCCTGGTGCACTCAAGCGACTCGCGCTGAGGGCAGCCTCTCGCATGGCGCTTTGAAAAAGCTCGTCGGCGCCGGATTCGACAATTGCGCCAGGTGTCTCCCATCCGTAGGCCCAAGTGTATCCTTGACGGAATTGCTGACACCGGCGGTGACGGTGCAGATCGCGGTAGGCGCCGACATCGATCATCATGTCGTAGACGTAGGGACCGCCCCGGAATTCACGAAGAAGCTCGTCGCGCCGCGACTTTTCGGCCAGTGCGACTCCAAGCACCTCCTCAAGCCTCGTTCTAGGCCATGAGCGGGCCAATTCGTGGAGCTCCCGATAGGGCCGCGTCGTCACCGTATAGAGCAGCGTAGCGACGATATCGGCGAGAGGGTCGGTCACCTTTATCAGGTCGACAGCAGTCGTTTTCAGGTCCGCGGATGCGGGCAGGTTTTGCTCCGCCCAAAGCTTGACAGCCGTCCGCGCCCGGGAGGGATAGGGATCGGGATCCACATATTTCGCCAGGGTTGGCGCAACCGGTTCGCCGAATTCGCCGCTCCCGTGGGGCACGAACGGAGGCTTCGCGCAGGCCTCGGCGGTCTCCTGGCCCAACTCGCGGAGTTCAGCGTACGGCGAGGCTTTCCACCGCCGGATCTGCCGCTCTAGCGTGCGGATGCTGGTGACCTGGCCGACACCCGTTGGAATTCCAAGGAATAGCAGATAACGGGCCACGTCGAACGCACGTGCAGCGATGTTGCGCTTGTAAGCTTCGGGCTTCAACTCTACGGGGCGGGGGAGCTTCTCCGTCAGGTAAGCCGATACCTTCTCATGGATGCCGCGATAAGCGGCGAGTAATTTCGTACAGGCGTCGCGGTAGATTGCCGCCTCTGCCCCTGGCAACTCCGGAGGAACGATGAAACCCGACCTGGAGAAATCCTGGTAACGCGAAGATCGCGCCTGTCCATCCCACAGCGCTTCATCTTCGATGTCGATTGCCACAGCCTCGGACACACCCTCAAAGCAAATCGCCAGGTGCCCCAGGTCCGCGATGGAGGCGTGCCCATACTGGAAATAGAAGCTCTCCAGGAACTTCGACGAGTCGTGATCGCGCACCCATTCGAGGGAATCGCGAATGGAATCTGGAGATCGGCTATAGCGTGCCAAAGCGTAGGCTAGCTTCTCTGGGGGCATCGTCCCGAGGGTGAAAACGCGCTGAGGTGAAGTTGGTTCGGCCAAACCGCTATCATAACGGGTTCCCATGAAGATTCGCCTGAGACGGCTACACCCCACTGCGCAACTGCCCACCTACGCCCATGGCCCCGGGGAGGATGCAGGTCTCGATATTTGCGCAGTACAACCTATGCTCCTCGAGCCGAACATTCCTGCGGCTGTTCCCACGGGGTTGGCGATTGAGCTTCCTCCCGGCTATGAGGCGCAAATCCGGCCGCGCAGCGGTTTGGCGCTGAAACACTCGATTACGCTGCCAAACGCTCCGGCAACGATCGATCCGGGCTACCGGGGCGAGATCAAGGTGATTCTCCTAAACCTCGGTCATCAGGACTACGAAGTCCAAGCGGGCGATCGGATCGCACAGATGGTCATCGCTCGGTATGAGTCCATCGAGTGGGTGGAAGGCGAATTGGGGGAATCGGCACGAGGCGAGGGAGGATTTGGCTCGTCAGGACGATAGAACGAAGACCATTTTGGCCATTCTTCAATTTGGGAAGGGATTCCTCCCGGAATTGGCGCAGAGCCAAGAGCGGATCAGGCTTAGAAATCTGAGGGGGTTGGTGGACGGCGGGGGGCTCGAACCCCCGACCCCCGCATTGCGAACGCGGTGCTCTCCCAACTGAGCTAGCCGCCCACTCTGCGTGCAATTAGAGTATAACACCGTTCCCGCAAGTTCTACCTCGCGGGTCCTGCCCGAGCAGTTCTATCGTGGCTCGCCTTGAGGCAAACTGGAGTGTGGATCTCGGCTGGAGCAGTCTTGCGACATCCGCCATGGAGTACTACCGGCAGATTAGGCGAGAACTCGTAAGCGCTTCACCTCCTCCAACCGTCAATCGCAAGTCGGCCCTAGTCTACGAGCCCCTTGCGGATGGCGAAACGCACAAGTTCCCCGGTAGAGTGGAGGTTCAATTTCTCCATAATGCGGCCGCGGTGTGCGTCCACCGTGTAAACGCTGAGGTTCAGGGTAGTGGCGATTTCTTTATTGGTCTTGCCTTCGGCAATCAACTGCAGTACCTCGCGCTCGCGGCTGGTCAACAGGTCAATCGGATCGGTGACGTGCTGCCGGTAGTCGGTAAGCACGGCGTCGGCGACACCAGGACTCAAGTAGCCTTCTCCGCGGGCAACGGCGCGAACAGCTGCGATCAGGTCCTCATCCACCGCGTCCTTCAGCAGGTAGCCGCGCGCTCCGGCGCGGAGGATTTCGCGCACGTACACGGAATCCTTGTGCATACTCAGCGCCAGCACCCGGGTCCTGGGAGCGGCTTCGGCCATACGCCGAGTAGCCTCGATGCCATTGAGTTCAGGCATCGCGACATCCATCACGACCACGTCGGGAGAGAGTTTCACCGCAGCTTCCAGCGCCTCCCGGCCGTTGGAAGCCTCGCCAACGATCTCCATGTCGGCCTGCGCTTCAAGAATGCGGCGGAATCCCTGCCGTACGACGCCGTGGTCGTCGGCTAGGACAATTCGGATCTTGCTCATGCGTCCTCTCGCTCCCGGTAAGGAAAACTGGCATCGATGACCGTCCCCTCCCCGGGCGCTGAACTGATCTTTAATTCTCCCCCGGCACTCCTGGCCCGCGCTCGCATTCCGACTATGCCCAATCCGCGGGGTTGCTCGGAGGTGGTTTTGACCGGCGCCGGAGAAACGCCGCGCCCGTTATCGTGAATCTCAAGTCGCACTTTTCCGTTCTGGCGATTGAGGTGTATTTCAACTTGCGTGGCTGCTGAGTGGCGTGCCACGTTGGTCAGTGCCTCCTGCGCGATTCGAAACAAGTGGGTTTCCGTCTCATCAGCCATGCGTCCGTCGAGATTGCAGTCGAATTGCACACCGACACCCGTCCGCTGCTGGAAGCGCTCGCAAAGCCATCGAAGACTGGCCGCAAGGCCGAAATCATCCAGGATCGTCGGCCGCAAGAGCTGTGACAGCTCCCGGACGTTGCGGATAGCTTCATCCACGAGGTGAATGGAGTCGTCCACCCGGCTCTTGCTCGCACCGGACGCCGCAGCCAAGGGGATCAGGTTGGCTTTCAACGCACTCAGCGATTGGCCCAGTTCGTCGTGGAGTTCATGCGAGAACCGGCGGGCCGTGGTCTCTTGCTTCTCCAAAAGTTGCCACGATACCCTGCTCAATTCTCCCGTCTGCCACTCGAGTTGCCGTACTAGCTCTCCAGTGAGCCGTACCGTGACGAAGGCAAACAGGAGCGCCAGGACCAGTCCGCCACCGAGCAGAACCGAGGATTGGCGCATGAGACTTCCGCTCAACGATTCCAGCTGCATCTTCAGTTCCTTCGAACGGCGGGACTCCACTTCAACCAGCCGGTCCACAAGCGCCAGGACCTGACGGTGGATGAGGAGCAATCGGACGGATGGCTCGGGCACGGGGGTCTCTGAGGCGAGGATCTTTCGAGCTTCGTCCGAGAAGCTGGATGCGCCGGAGAAAAGCTGCTTCCATAGCCCCTGGTCCGGCTCGTCGGATGCCGCTTCCACAATGTCGGCCAGGTCTTTGTCGGAAGCGACGAGTTGACCGAGCAGTTGATCGCGGTCCAGGGCTTCGGGCCGGCGCGCGATGTTTTCGTAGATCGCCGTGATGGTTCGTTGTTCCCGCAGAACGGCATCCAGCAAATCGGAGGTTCGCACCTGCTCTTCGAGCAGATCGGTGGCAGTCGCTCGAATCGAACTGATGTTGCGCACGCCCAGGAGCCCGGCGGCGAGCAGCAATAGGATCACCAATCCGAAACCGCCGAGCAGCACTCGCACGATGAACGAGCCAGTAATCGCGCGGTCCCACGTCGCGCCCCACAGGCCGACGGTCCCGAATTTGTGAAGCCAATTCAAACCTGGGTACCTCTCCCCATAGTCGGTGAATCAGGCCCCTCAATGATATCCCCTCGATTCGGGGCAACAGTACCCCCCGATGGCGGGGTTCTACTGCCGCGCGCGAGGGCGTCTACCGTGCATCGATCGTGATCTTCCCGATGCCGCCGTGCACGTCGAGGTGAATAGTGGACTTGCCCTTGCCCGCACTGCCGCTGCGCCACTCGCCGCCTTGCTTCTCCAACCCGTTCACTTCAACCTCGCCGAGTCCGCCGCTGGCAGTCGCCACAACGCCGGTGTCCGACGGCAGGTGCACCACAGCCTCGCCGACTCCGCCGTGGATGCTCACAGAGTAGTCGTGCTTGGGCTGACGTCCGCGCAAGTCGAGTTCTACGCGCCCCGCTCCAATCTGGACCTGTACATCCCGCAGATCCAATTCGCCAAGATTGAGTTTGTTCTCGCCCGCTCCGCACTGCAGCGAGAAGTCGGTGGGAATCTGGTTACTCAGCCTGAGCCGCCACTCATTCTTGGTCGAACCCATGCTGGCCGAGGCGCCACCCTGCTTGACTGAGAGGGTGCTGCGGAATCCGCTCTTGTCGAAACGGACCTGTGGCTTCCAGGCAGCGACGTTATACGTGAAGTCCGCCTCCATTAATTGGTGGGCGCCCCCGTCTACGTGCAGTTCACCGGCGTGTAGCTCCAGGTTTACTCGCATTCGCTCTACGCCTTTTGCCTCTGACAGGCCCACAGTATTTGATTCGTGGACAGTCGCTCCAGCCCCGGACACTGCCCGGTCGCCGTTGATCTCAATATTGCAGCCGGCTAATCCAGCCATCAGCGCAATGCCTATCGCCCACCGGACTTCGTTTGATTGCATGTATGGTCCAGCCCCCTTGTGGAAGGACGATCTCGAGTGACCCCATGTTCAGGGGTTGTTCATGAGTCGATTAAGAAGGAAAACAAGGCGATTTCGCACTCCGCAGCACAGCATTTCGCGGCATCGCCTTGAAGCCCAGCCAACCAGCCTCGGCTTCGGGTCAATTCTACGCCCAATCTGTGGCGGATTGACGCCTGGCGCTTACGCTATCGGTTGGCACGGCGGGAAGAGTCACGGCGCAATGCGGACGATCTAAGCCGAATCGCTGGTATCAGTAGCACTGTTTCCCTCGCGGACTCGCCTCATAACGCTTAAGAACAACTCGAAGAGGGCTGGATCTCGCCAGCCGCGATCCACTTCTTGCTGCATCATTTCGAGCGCTTCGTCCGGGTCAAACGCCTGCTTATACGAGCGCTTGCTGATAATGGCGTCGTACACATCCGTAAGTTGGAGAATGCGGGCCAACAAAGGTATCTCTTCGCCCCGCAAGCCATCGGGATAGCCGCTCCCGTCCCAGCGCTCGTGATGGTGGCGAATAATCGGCAAAACTGGCCGCAAACTGCGCATCGGCCTGCAGATCGACTCGCCGACTATGGTGTGTTGCCGCATGATCGCCCATTCTTCCTCGCTCAGGGGTCCTGGCTTGAACAGGATTGCGTCGGGCGTGGCCACCTTCCCAATGTCATGCAGATAGCCACCCTGTCGGAGGGCAGTCAAGTCGGCCTGCGGCAGCCCCATCGCCGATCCAATCAAGACGCTCAGTTCGGCCAGCCGCTCGCAGTGGTCCCCAGTCTCAGAATCGCGAGTGTCCACGATTCGAGCCATGGCAAACAGAATGGACTCGGCCTCATCCAGGGAATCGACTACATGCTTGGTCCTCAGCATGCCCCTGATCCTCGTTCGTAAGGCCATGGGCGATATGGGCTTCACCAGGAACTCGCTGGCTCCCGCGTCCAGCCCGGCAATTTCGCTCTCGACCGTCTGAACGCTCGTCACTACCAGAATCGGAATCAGGCGAGTCGATTTTTCCGCCCTCAACTTCCGGCAAAGATCCAAGCCCGAGAGATCCCGAAGCACCAGGTCTGTAACGACGAGATCGACTTTGTCGTTCCGCAGAATGGCGATTGCCTCGGACACATCGGAAGCCTCGAGTATCCGATACCGCGAACTCTTGAGAACGCCGCGGAAAAGCTGTCGCCCGACTGGGTCACTATCGACGACCAACAGAGTCTCCGGTAGACCCTGCTGGAACATTTCTTTGGCTGCCACGGTGAACTGTGAGGCTACCGAAACAGACGTGCAAAGTCCAGCCATATTCACTATATCGGCAGGAGGATGTCTTTCCTCTTCCCTCTTCTGGTTGGAGAGTGCTAAGTTAGCGCAATGCGATGTCTGTCCTGCCTGCTCCTCATCGGCGTTACCCTGTTGCCCCTTTCCGCGGAACCAATCTCCAAAGGTGATCGCGAATTCGGCATGAGCGCTTTACACGCCAGCCGGAAACTCTTCCTGGACTCGGTGGCTGGTCTCAGCGACGCGCAGTTGAATTTCAAACCCGCGCCAGATAGATGGTCGATCGCCGAGGTCGCGGAACACATTGCGCTGGCAGAACAGTTCATTTACCAGGCCGCGAGCGCCGCGCTGAAATCGCCCGCGCGGGAGAAGATGGCCGATCCAGGCAAGTTGGACGAGAAGATCCTCGCCATGCTTCCAGATCGATCGGTCAAACGCACGGCTCCTGAGCCGTTGCGGCCGCAGAATAAATTCAAGTCCACCGCCGAGGCTGTTGCGGCTTTCAAATCGGCACGTGACGAACACATCAAGTACCTAAGCGAAACTCAGGACGCTTTGCGCGAACACTTCTTCAAGAACCCGGCGTTGGGCGACATCGACGCGCTTCAATGGATCCTGTTCATGTCGGGCCATACGGAACGTCACGTAAATCAGATATTAGAGGTCAAGGCTTCACCGGACTTCCCGAAGCAGTGATTTGCTTCATTCTCGACATCACGCTCTCGACGTAGCTCTGAGTTTCCGTAAAGGGCGGGATTCCCCCATAAAAGTCCACTCGAGACGGGCCTGCGTTGTAGGCTCCCAGGGCGAGTTTCAGATCTCCGTCATACTTCTGAAGCAACTGCTTGAGGAACTGCCCGCCCCCTTGCAGGCTTTGCCAGGGATCGAATGGATTCCCCACTCCGAATTGTGCTGCGGTGGCGGGCATCAACTGCATCAAGCCGGTGGCTCCCGCCTTGCTGACGGCGCAGGGATATAATCCGGACTCCTGACTGGCAACCGCTCCCAGAAGGCCGGAGGGCAGTTCGTTGAACTCCTCCGCTTCCTCGAATCGGTCCTTGGATTGTTCCCATTCCAAACTGGGGCAGTTTGGAGTAAGGGTCGCTCGACCCCAAACGTCGGATGCCGCCGCCGTTATACTCCACGGCTGCTCGGCTTGGGGCTCCTCCGCGGCAACTCGCTGTCGGGCGACAGACGACTGCTGTCTTTGCAGCGCGCCTCCGGGTCCCGCAAGTGCGCGCTTCTGCCTGTCCACCGCAGCCAGTTGCCGTGAAACACTATCCCGTGCCGCCATGGTGACCGAAATGAGCAGCGCTAGCATGAGTGCCTTCACAATCAGGGCTATCGGCGCTTCCGCCCACGGACTTTATACGGGCTAGACGGAATTCCACTCCTTTGGGCCGCTAAGGTGCCTGCCCGGCACCGGCGCGACGCCAGTCAACCGGACTTCTTCAGAGCTAGGGATGAGCCGTAACGGTCGCATAACAAAGGGCTTGCTTCAAGTCCAGCGGGAGCCGTGAGCCTACCGCGTGCCATTCCGTCCGTCCAATGCCACCCCAGGTGTAATCGCGGCGGTCATGAAGGCGTCTTAGCCAAGTGACTGGAGGAACTTGGTTGCCACTGCATCGAACATGGGTTGTTACGTTCCTGATGGCCTCGCTTCTGCCAGCCTCCGACTTGACCGGGAAAGTGACATCGGCAGGGAAGCCGCTCCCGGGCGCACAGATCACCGCACGTGCCGGGGAAGTCACGGAAACCTCATCCTCGGACGTGGATGGTACTTTTGCCATCCATTTGGAGGGGGCGGGTCCGGTTACGCTCGAAGTTGCGCTGTTCGGCTTTCGGCCTTCCAAGCAGACTTTAAGCCTCGAGGATGCCTCCAAGCCGTTGAACCTGAGCATGGAACTGATCGCGCCGCGGATGCAGGCCCGCCCCGGAGGCCCGCAGACCGGGCAGGATTGGGCCCAGGTGTCGGCCTCACAGGCTGCGGAGACCATCGCCGCGGCCTCCCCCGCAGCCGGAATCGCGGCGCCGGAGACGACCGAGTCCGCTGACTCCGTGCTCGTGCAGGGGAGTATGCAGCGCGCCGGTTCGGACCTTCCGGGTGGCCCTCCTGGCATGGGACCCGGGGGCATGGGGGAAGGGCCGGGCGGAGGCTTTGACGGCGGCGGAGCAGGCGGTCCCGGCGGTGGACCCGGTGGAGGAATGGCTGGGGGCGGATTCGGCAGAGGCGGCGGAGCGGGTGGCGGCGGTGGTTTTGGAGGCAGAGGCGGCGCTGCTGGCGGGGGGCCACGCGGCGCCGGCATGCCCGATTTCGCCAACATGACTCCCGAAGAGCGCCAGAAGGCCATGGCGGAGATGCGTGCCCGCCGCGGCAACAACGGCCCTGCCGTTTTCGGCAATAACTCGTCCAATCGCCGACAGCAGTACCGCGGAGGCGCGTTCTGGAACTTCCAGAATTCGGGGATGGACGCGTCTTCATTCGCTCTGAATGGCGCACCCGTCGTTAAGCCCGACTTCAACAACTCGACCTACGGCGCATCGCTGGGCGGGCCGCTGCCGTTGCCACTGAGCATGGCGAAGGGCAGCAACTTCTTCATCAACTACACTGGAGCGCGCGGCTCGAACGGCACCTCGATGTACGGCATCGTGCCTACCGCAGCTGAGCGTAGCGGCGATTTTTCGGCCACCCTGATCCCCCGCACGCAGCAGCCGGTCTCGCTCTACGATCCTTCGAGCAAAGCGCCCATCCCAGGCGGGATCATCCCAGGAACCCAGATCAGCTCGATCGCTGCCGGTTTATTAGCGTCCTATCCGCTGCCGAACCAGTTCGGGGCTACCCAGAACTATCGTCTCGTTTACACCACGCCTCAGAACTCCGACTCGCTGAACACGCGGCTCAGCAAGACGATCGGTAAGAACCAGTTCGCGGCCACGATCAACTGGCAGCGCCGCTCCGGCATCAACCAGCAGTTGTTCGGCTTCCAGGATCCCACCACGGGCTATGGCATCAACTCGTCGTTGACTTTCACCCGCAGTTTCTCGCCCCACATTGTCTTCAACTCGTCGGTGCGCTACAACCTGAACCGGAACCAGACGACATCCTATTTCTCCAACGGCCAGAACGTGGCCCAGCAACTCGGTATTCAGGGCGCATCGACCAACCCTTTGAACTACGGTCCGCCCAACCTCAGCTTTACGAACTTCGCCGGGCTCAATGATTCCAATCCCACGCTACGCCGGGTTCAAACGATGACCGGCTCGGCGGGGCTGCGCTACACCCGCGGGACCCACGCAATTGCGCTGGGAACGGACTTCACCCGGAACATCTGGAATCTGCTGGCCGAGCAAAACGCTCGCGGCACCCTGTTCTTTGGCGGTTCGTCCACCGCCGCCGTTGACGCGAATGGCCGCTCCGTCGCTAATACGGGCTACGATCTGGCCGATTTCTTATTGGGCTACATCCAGCAATCGACGATCCGCTCGGGCGGTTACGACACCTATCCGCGCTCGCACCAGGTAGACGGCTATGCGCAGGACGAGTGGAGCGTGCGCAAGAACCTGACGCTCAACGTGGGGGTTAGGTACGACTATGCCAGCCCTTTCACAGAGAAATACGGGCGCATGGTGAACCTGGATGTCGCCCCCGGGTTTACTGCGGTGGCTCCCGTCGTGGCGGGCGGGACAGGACCGTACAACGGCAAATTCCCGAATGGGCTGGTGAATTCCGACTTCAACAAGTTCTCCCCCCGGTTAGGATTCGCATACAGACCCGGCACCAAGCGCAGGACCGTCATCCGCTCGGGTTTCTCCCTGTTCTACGACAACTCGATCTACAACCGTATCCCGGGCCGGCTGACAGCCCAGCCCCCATTTGCCCAGACTTCCACCTTCATCACGGCGGCGGACAATGTCCTCAACCTGCAGGATCCGTTCACGGGGCCGGCCAACGCGACCGTGACGAACACCTATGCCGTGGACAAGAATCTGAAGACGCCTTACGCCACCACGTGGTCCTTGAGCGTGGAGCACGAGTTGCCCGGCTCGCTGGTAGCGAATGCCACTTATTTGGGAACCAAGGGCACCCACCTCGATGTCTCGCTGTGGCCCAACCGGCTCACCGGAGGCACGACGACAACCGCCAACGCGTCTGGCTACACGTACGACACGACGGTCGGCAACTCCATCTTCAACGCCATCCAATTGCGGCTGAACCGGCGGCTGCGCAAGGGGCTGAATTGGTCCGCCTATTATCAGTTCTCCAAGTCTATCGACGACGCTACAACCATCGGCGGCGCGGGCAGCACGGTGATCCAAAACGCAAATGACATCGAAGCCGACCGTGGTTTGTCGTCATTCGACCGCCGTCACAACTTCACCTTCAGCACGATGGCGGTCTCTCCCTTCGGGCCGCGCGGACTCTACATGAAGCGCGGCGGCACGTTCACTTCGAAGCTGCTGAGCGACTGGAGCGCCACCGCGAATTTGTCCCTGCAAACCGGCGCGCCTCTGACCGCGTCGGTTCTGGGCACTTCGGCAGATCCTTCCGGCACCGGCGCCGTTGGCTCCGGCCGGGCCGACGCCACGGGAATTCCCGTCAACTCCGGCTCCGGACCGTTCAATCTGCTGGCTTTCTCGGTTCCCGCTGCCGGGCAATACGGTACGGCGGGCCGCAATACAATTCCCGGACCGGGCATGATCTCGCTCAACGCGACGTTTGGCCGCACCATTCAGTTCGGCGATTCCGCGCGGCGCAGCCTCGACATCCGGCTGTCCGCCAACAACGTCCTCAATCACGTGAACATCACGTCCTGGGGCACGGTGGTCAACTCCGCGAACTACGGTCTGCCGACCGGGGCGGGCGCCATGCGCACGCTTTCGCTTTCCATGCGAGTGAGGTTCTAGGTTCCCATGCGACGCACTGCTTCTTTCATCCTTGCAATCAGCCTGGTGGGAATCTGGGGGCTTGCCTCGCTGCCCGCGCAGCAGACGCCGCCGCCCGCGTCCGAGCCCAAAGACGGCGATATCCCCGTATTCAAGGCCTCCTCGAATCTCGTGCTCGTGACCGTCTACGTGCGGGGCAAGGATGGCAAACCTGTCTCCAGCCTGAAAGCCGAAGACTTCACGATCCTCGAAAACGGCAAGTCGCAGGCCATTTCGGTCTTCGATTATCAGAGTCTCAGCGAGGATTCGGCCCCCTTGCCATTGGAGAAGAGGCTGGAGGTCCGTCCCGCTCCAGAGCCCGCGTCGTCCATCCCCGCCACTCCTGCCGAGACCGCGCTCCGATTCAAGGACAAGCGTTTGCTGGTGCTCTACATCGACTGGACGTCCATGGACCCGGCGCAGCAATTGCGCGCGAAGGAGGGCGCCGAAAAGGCGGTTCGCGAACAACTGGGCCCGAGCGATCTGATGGCCGTGCTCAGCTTCGGCACTTCGGTGGTCGTCGACCAGGAACTGACCAACGACAAGGACCTGCTGCTCGCCGCCCTGGCCCGTCATACGCCAGGGCTAGCCCCAGACATGGCCCAGGTGATCGACGACAACGACGACACCGGCGACAACAATGCACAGTTCAGCGCCGACAATTCCGAGTTCAACCTCTTCTCGACCGACCGCCGCATGGCTGCGCTCGAAGAGGCCACCAAGCGTTACGGCGCACTGCCTGAGAAGAAGGCGCTGATCTGGTTCACGGCTGACGCGGGCGGCTCGGGAACCGACAATCTGGCGTGGCTGCGTTCGGCTTCCAACGCCGCCGTGCGGTCGAATGTCTCCATCTATCCCGTCGACGTTCGCGGCCTCAAAGCCACCGTGCCGGGCGGGGACGCCTCCACCGCCTCGGTGCGCGGCTCCGGCATGTTCTCCGGACGCCAACAGAACACTGAGCGCGACCGCTTCAGCGGCTCGCAGGACACGCTGGTCACCGTCGCCGAGGAGACCGGCGGCAAAGCGCTGATCGACAACAACGATCTCGGCGCGGGCGTGACCATGGCGCGGCACGACCTACGCAGCTACTACGTGCTCGGCTTCTACTCGAGCGACGAGCGGCGCGACGGCAAGTACCGCAAGATCGACGTGAAACTGAACCCGAACATCGCCGCGTCCCTCGACTTCCGCTCCGGGTATTACGCGGAAGCGGAGTTCAAGGTGATGGGCTCTGCTGGCCGCGAGAAGCAACTTCAGGACGCCATGCTGCTCGGCGACCCGGTCACCGATCTCCCTCTGGCCGTCGAAATCGATTGGTTCCGCAAAGGCAGCGAGTGGTTGGTCCCCGTGGCCGTGAAGATCCCCGGCACGGAGATCCCGCTGCGCAAGAAGGGCTCGACGGAAGAATCTACCACTTTCGACTTCCTGGGCGAGATCCGCAGCGCCAAAGGCGCGCAAGTGGCTCTGCTCCGGGACAGCATCAAGATGCGTCTGCGCGAGGAGCAGGCGGGCAAGCTGAAGGCCCAGAACCTGCTTTACGAGACCGGGTTCCGCCTTACGCCGGGCTCGTACCGTTTGAAGATGCTGGTGCGTGAGAACGAGACCGGCAAGATGGGCACCTACGAGCGCGTGTTCCAGGTGCCGCAATACGCGGCGTCCGACTTATCGCGTTCGAGCCTCGTATTGACCGCGCAGCGCGAGCCCGCCTCCGCTGCGGCCGTCGCCTCGGCCGGCCCCAGGCAATCGAAGAAAGCGGAGGAAGGCCACCCACTGATCGTGGGGAACCAGCGACTGGTGCCATCGGTTACGCACGTTTTCCGGCGCACGCAAACGCTTTCCGCTCTCGTCGAGGTCTACGCACCGGCGGAGTCCAGCGTTGGAGCGACGCTGAGCCTGTTCAACGCCGCGGGCAAGCGGGTTCTTGAGTCCTTCAGCACGCGGGCCGCCTCGGGCCGCCTGCTCATCGAGACTCCGCTGAAGTCGCTCGGCCCGGGCCGTTACGTCGCCCAACTCAATGTGATTGATTTCACCGGAAGGAAGTTCGCCTTCCCGCGTGGTGCGCTCACGGTGCGCTGAACTTCCGGCTCGCCCACTCAGGCCATCTGATCGAGCGCCTGGATCAGTGCCCGGATGTAGCCGTAACAATATGCGAACGACTGCAGGCCGCTGGGATCGCCGGGCGCTTGCGGCACGTGGTCCGGCATCAGCATGTACTGGTAGCCGACTTCGCGATAGACCTTAATCGCCTGCACGAAGTCGATGTCGCCCTCGTCCGGATACACTTCCCGGAAGTCGTCCCGCTTGCCCCGGATGTTCCGGAAGTGCACGTTGAAGATCTTGTTCCGCGTCCCGAAATAGCGGATCACGTCGAAGATCTCCGTGCCAGGCGACTGCAGCATCTCGCTCACGGTCCCCTGGCAGAAGTTCAGCCCGTGAAACGGGCTCTCCCTGATCGCTACGAACTTCTTTAGACCGTCCACCGTTCCCAGCACGCAGTTCACTCCCTGATAGCCTTCCGGTGGAACACCCGGGTCGTGAGGGTGGCAGGCCATGCGGACCTTGTATTCATTGGCGACCGGAATCACGCGCTCGAGGAAGTGCGCGATCCGCTCCCAGTACCGCTCGGCGTTCACCACGCCGGCCCGCGTCAAGGGCGCCTCCGGCTTGGCGTCCTTCAGCTTCCAGGTACTGTACATCGCGTCGCCGCGGCCCTTGGTCTGACTGCTGCGGACGACACCCAGCAGGCTCATGTTGTATTTGATCGAAGGAATCCCCGCGGCGGCGCAGTTCCGGATCAGAGATTGTACCGACTCGATGTCCCGATCCCGCTCCGGACTTTCGGCTAGCATGATCGCGCCGTGCTTTTCCTTGTCGATGTGACTCGAAGCCAGGAAGGGTGGCGCCACGCAATCGATGCTGATCCCATGCCGGTCTCCGAGGTCGCGCAGTTTAAGCAGTTCGTCCACCGTGGCAACCAGACGGTCGTCTGCAATACCGGGGTAGCCGCACACATTCTTCACACCGTAGCGGGCCAGGTAAGCGAAATGAACTTCGTTGCTGGGCGCGGTCTGGCAGCCCAGCTTCATCTTTGCGCCCAGGCGATGCGCCACCGCGGCCGACGCACAAGACCCTCCCAGCGAGGCCGCCACCGGGATTGAGGCTGACAAGAAAGCCCTACGTTTCATTTCTTACCTCTCACTGTTCCCTGCTCGCGAGGCCCGTGCCATAACTCGCAATTGGCTGAAACCAGCAATTGTTCAGAAATGAGGCCATTTCGATTCAGCAACTTGCCCGCCCTGACCCGCTGAAGCCCGGCGGTCTGACGTTTCTGCCACAGGCCGTCGGCTGCAAGGTCCATCCCACTCAACTTCAGGCGTTCAATTCTATTCCCAACCTCGGCGTTCCATCCACTGCTCCGGCTCACTTCTCCCTGGCGCTACGCGCAAGCCTATAATCGTCGGATGCAAGCGCCCCTGGACCTGACGATTGTAGAGCGTCTGGAGTCGGTGAAAGGCCGGTTCGACCCGGAGAAGGCGCGTGAAATCGATGCGCTGCTCGACACCGTTGGAGCGTCCCAGGTCAGCGGAGCCGGCTTGATCGCGCGCTTGCATGAGACACTGCTGTTTCTGCGCGCCTACCCCGCCAGCCCGAGTGTCCTGCGCAAAGCAGATCGGCTGCTGCGAACTTTCGCCCAACGCATCGACGACGTCGATGCCTATGCCAGCGGGGAGATTTCGGGCATTGCGGGGACGCGCATTGCGGCCGTCTTCAGCCACGAAGTGGCCCGCAGGCTCGTGACACGCCACCCTCGCCGGTTCGCGTTGAACTGGGAAGGCTACGAGGCTCCGTCCTGCCTCCCTCCCGTTCTGTTGCGCAAGCTGAGTCTGCTGGGTGAGGACTGGCCCGTGGAGGCCAATGTGCCGTTTGAAAAGTGGCTCGGGCTGCGCGGTCTCGACTGGCTGTTGAGCGAGTTGGACGCCGACTCTTATGATCGATTGCGAATCGCCCTGACCTGGAGTTTTGGCTCTGCGGCCGCCACCCGCTCTCTGGCACGCTGGCCCGCGCCGCGTGTCTATTACCACTCTGGCCCGCTGCTCCGCCGGTCCGAAGTCTCTCTCGCCGAGCATCTGGACGGGCCGCCGTTGCCCGTGCGCAAGTTGCGGGTAGAGGAGAGCGCGAGGCTGCTGGACTTCATCCTGGAAACCTCGGCCGTGCGCTACCGCGAGTTGTACGGCTTCACCTGGCCGGATCGCAAACATGTCTGGTTGGCCGACGGTGGGCGCGGTATCGCGATGTGCCTCTTCGGCGTGCCCCCCGAACACCGTCTCCCGCTACGCGCCTATCACGCCGGCATGTTCTTAAAGAACGGCGTTCCCGTCGGCTACTTCGAAACGCTGTCCTTGTTTGAGCGCGCGGAGGTCGGGTTCAATCTGTACCCCGCGTTCCGCGAGGGCGAGACGGCCTATCTCTATGCGCGGCTCCTGCGATTGCTGCGGCAGACGCTGAACGTCACGGCGTTTTCCGTCGATCCCTACCAGATCGGACTGCACAACGAGGAAGCGATCGAATCGGGCGCCTACTGGTTCTATCGCAAACTCGGATTCCGGCCGGTCGATGCCGCCATCCTGCGACTGACGCTGCGCGAGGAGTCCAGAATGAGCGCCACGCCGGGGTATCGCACACCTCCGGCGACGTTGAGAAAGCTGGCTGAGGGAGCGCTGATCTACAATGGAGCGCAGGATTGGGATGGCTTCTCGGTGCGTCAACTCGGACTGCGCGTGGGGCGCAATTCCGGCACGCGGGATCCATGGCCGTCCGTGCTCGCGGCCATCCCCGGATTCTCGAACTGGACGGATGAGGATCGTCAGGCAGTGCAGCGAATCGTCAGCGCGCGGAAGGGCAGCACCGAGCAGCGCTACTTGCGCTGGATGCAGAGACACTCAAAGCTGCGTGCAGCGGTGTTGCGGTTAGGTACGAGTTCTGGAAGCGAATGAGTTGGAGGCGCGGGCCGGAGTTGAACCGGCGCATAAAGGTTTTGCAGACCTCTGCCTTACCACTTGGCTACCGCGCCTCAAGTGAAGGGTATATCTGCCAATATAACCCAGGAATTCGGCGAGACCGATGCCGCGCACTAGTACAGGGAGCGTGAGGGGGGATGGGGTTGGAGGCGCGGACCGGAGTTGAACCGGTGGTGGAGGTTTTGCAGACCTCTGCCTTACCACTTGGCTACCGCGCCCGATAGGACGGCCTAACTTCGTACTATAGCGCAAGCTCACGGAAACATGAAGGTTTCGCGACTACAATTGAGGGAGTGCCGCGCTGCTTGATCCCTGTCCTACTCTGCTTGCCGCTCGTCTGTTTCGCCCAATCTCCGCCCGTCCGCCCAGCCATCTTTCCGCTGAGCGAGGTCAAAGCCGGGATGCGCGGCGTTGGACGAACGGTCTTTTCCGGCACGCAGGTGGAAGAGTTTAGCGTCGAAATCCTGGGAGTCCTGGAAAACGCCGGGCCGCAACAGAACATCATCCTGGCCCGTCTCTCCGGTGGACCGCTCGACAAAACCGGCGTTATGCAAGGCATGAGCGGCAGTCCGGTCTATTTGGACGGCCGTCTGGCGGGAGCGGTGGCCCTGTCGTTCCCGTTTTCAAAGGAGCCCATCGCCGGGATTCGACCGATCGAGGAGATGCTGCTCACCGCGCCGGTTCCGGTCCGGACCGTGGCCCGCGCGAATCCTTTCGCTTACACCGCTCAATTGCCCGCTCTGGCGTCGTTCCAAGCCGGTTCCGGCCGGCTGATCGAGATCTCCTCGCCGCTGTGGCTAGGCGGCTTCACCCGGTCTACGCTCGACGAGTTTGCACCACAACTGCGCGCGGCCGGACTGGAACCCGTGCAGGGTACGTCGGGAAGTTCATCGGCCAAGGCCTCGGCGCCATCACCCGGCAAACTCGAACCCGGCTCGATGATCAGCGTCCAACTGGTTACTGGCGACCTGAGCGCAGGTGCCGATGGGACGGTGACCCAGGTGGATGGGGACCGTGTTTTAGCCTTCGGCCACCGCTTCCTGGGCGGAGGTGAAACCGCCCTGCCATTCGCGCGCGCCGAGGTGGTCACCCTGCTCGCGAGCCTCAACTCCAGCTTCAAGATTTCGACCTCGCATGAATGGCTGGGCGCGATCCTGGGAGACTACAGCACGGCGATCAGCGGGCGGATTGGCGAGCGCGTGCCGATGATCCCGGCCAGCGTGAGCGTGCACGGAAAAGGCGACCACCAATACCACTTCGAGATGGTGCGGGACCGCCTGCTGACCCCGCTGATCAGCCAGATGGCGGTCTTTTCAATGATCGACGCCACGGAACGAATCAGCGGCCAGTCCACCATCCAAGCCTCCTGCCGGATTGCCCTCGACGGCGCCCCCGACGTGCACTTCGAGAACATCTATAGCGCCGAGGCTGGCACGCCGCAGCAGGTGGCCGCCTCGCTGGCGGCGCCTGTCGCAGCCATCACCACCAGCGGGTTCAGCGCGCTGAACGTGCGGTCCATCGACGTCGAAATCACCGTCTCCACCGACCACCGCGAACTCCGGCTGGACAGTGTCTGGACCTCGCGCCGCGAGGTCCATCCTGGAGATCGTTTCGACGTCTTTGCGCGATTTGTGGGTGAACGCGGGGTCGAGGTGGAGCAATCCACGACCTATACGGTCCCCTCGGGAGCACCCTCCGGGCCGCTCAATATCACCGTGGCCGATGGGCCTGCCGCCAACGTCGCCGAGTACCGCCAGTTCCTGGCCGTGCCGCCCCGCAATCCCGAGCAATTGGTCGAGTTCCTGAACGGATTACGCACCAGCCGTAAGGCCTATGTACGGCTCTGGCGCTCGGCGTCCACATGGACGGCTCAGGGAGAGACGTTGCCCGCTCCGCCCGCCTCCATGGCACTGCTGCTGGCGCGGTCTTCACTCGCGCAGTCGCCCGGCTCGAAAGTGGCGGAACTCGAACTCCCTGGCGGCGACTTCGTTTTCACGGGCTCCAAGACGGTTTCTGTCGAGGTAAAGGATTGAGGATGCAGGTATTTCATTTGTGCAACCTGTGGACGGCCGCAGCCCGTCTCGCGGCGCGCACATTCCGAACTGCCGCTGTGCTCTGCGCTGCCACCTGCCTGGCGGGCGCCAGCAGCCCCGCCGCGTGGGAGAGCAACTCCTGGGCTGATTTCGTGAAGGGCCGGTTCAACGGGATTGCGCTGACCCGGGACGGCCGGCTGACGCTTGCCCCGCATCCTGATCTGCTGGCCGCCACCGGCGAATCGGCGGTCTGGTCCGTGATCAAGGCCTCCGACGGAGCCTTATGGTTTGCTACGGGACACCGGGGCCGCCTGTTCCGGATCGCGGCCGGCGCGGCAAAAGCGCAGCAGATCTGGACCGCGCAGCAGCCGGAGATCTTCGCCCTTGCTGCGGCACCGGGCGGAGCCGTTTACGCGGCCACCGCGCCGGGCGGCACGATCTGGCGCGTCGACGCGGCGGGCAAGGCCGAAGAGTGGTTCGACACGAAGTCAAAGTACGTCTGGTCGCTTGCGGTAGCCGCGGACGGCGCGCTGTTCGCCGGCAGCGGCGACGACGGCAAGATCTGGCGTATCGCCGCGCAAGGGAGAGCGGAGGTCTGGTACGAGACCGGCCAGTCGCATATCACGGCGCTCGCCTTCGACGCCTCGGGGGCATTGCTCGTGGGGAGCGAGCCCAACGGCAACCTGTACCGCATCTCCGCCAAGGATCGCGCCACGGTAATTCTGCACTCGACACTCCCCGAGATTCGCGAGATCACGGCCCTGCCCGACGGCGTGCTGCTGGTCGGCGCGCTCGGTGGTGGACTCGCGCAGAGGCAGGCTCAGTCCGCCGCTGCGGCCGCAGCGGCAATGTCGAGCGTGCCCCCGATGACTACGACCATCACTATTACGGCAGACTCCGCGGCGCATTCCGGAGTTCCCCAGGCCGCGCCGGCTCAAGCTGGCGTGGACGTACGGACTCCATCCAAGCCGCAGGCTGGTGCCGCAGAGCTTTCACCGGCGCTCGCGGGGACGGGGGCCGTCGAAGTTCCCGGCGTCGAGAGGTCGGCGCTTTACCGCGTTACGCCCGATCTGAACGTTGAGACAATCTGGAGTTCGAAGGAAGAGAATCTGTTGGGGCTGGCCATTCGGGATGGCAAGGTGTTCGTATCCACCGATCTGCGTGGACGCGTGTACTCGGTTGCTCCCAACGCCAAGGGCGCCCTTGTTGTCGAGACCGGCGAGGGCGAAGCGACTCGCCTGCTGGCTGGTCCGGATGCGCTGATTGTCGCCACCGGCACGCAAGCCAAGCTGTTGGCCCTGCGGGAGGCTCGCGAGCAATCGGGCACGTTCGAAACACCCGTATTTGATGCCGGTGCGGTAGCCCGCTGGGGCCGATTGGCCTTCCGGGGTGACATCACCGGTGGCATGTTCGTATTCCGCACCCGCTCCGGCAATGCGCCGCGGCCGGACAAGACCTGGAGCGATTGGTCGGAGCCGCTTACGGATCCGGAAGGATCGAAGACATCCAGTCCGGTTGGCCGCTACGCTCAATGGAAGGTCGAAATGCAGGCAGGGGCGGCAGCCACGTCGAGCAACGGGGTCTCGATCGATGCCGTGACGCTCTCCTATCTGCCTCAAAACAATCGCCCGGCGGTCCGCTCGATTACGGTCACTCCGCAGTGGGCCGCAGTCCCGGCGAAGCCCGGCTCCGCGCAGACGCAAGCCGGAGGCGCGCCCACCTACAGCGTGACGGTCAGCGACACGGGCGATTCCGGTCCCAACACCACTGGCGGCACGCCCGTCCAGCAGGTGAATCGCGGCGGCGTGCTGCAACTCTACGTCAGTTGGCAGGCCGACGATCCCGACAACGACCGATTGAGCTATGCCGTCCAGGTGCGCGGCGAGGACGAGCGCGAGTGGAAGACCCTCAAGCAGGACCTCACCGACAACACTTTCGCGCTGGAAGCCGACACGCTAGCGGATGGCCGCTACCGTTTCCGCGTGATCGCCAGCGACCGGCTTTCAAATCCACCGTCGCAGGCTCGGGAGTCGGACCTGGAAAGTCCTCCGGTCTTACTGGACCAGACCCCTCCGCACGTGAGTTTCGACGTTGCTCAGGCGACGGCGCAAGGGCTTGAAATTGGGGTGGACGCCGAAGACGCGCTTTCGCCCGTGCGCCGCGCCGAAGTGTCCGTCGACGCCGGTCCCTGGCGGGCGATGGAGTGCATCGACGGTGTGGCCGACAGCCGGCACGAGCGTTTTACCGTACACCTTCCGGCACTGACGCCGGGCGAACACCTTGTCACCGTGCGAGTATACGACGCCTCGGGGAACGCCGGTTTGGCACGGCGCACAATCCGCTAAGTCACCCGTGCGCCGCCGGGGTTCGAGCGGATACCGGCCGCCATTCAGCCGCCGATTAGCCGGAAATAAGCGTATGGTAAAGTGCAGTCAGCGGCCCGTCCAGGGTCCTGGAGACCAATCATGAGCGGATTCGCCAGCGCTTACAAAGGACAGTTGTTCGGGGCCCTGGACACGATCCCACTGGACCGTGTGGAACAAGCCATTGAAGTGCTCAAGCAGGCTCGCGAGGAGGGCCGCACCATCTTTGTCTGCGGCAATGGAGGCAGCGCCTCCACGGCCTCGCACTTTGTCTGCGACATGTTGAAAGGCGCGAGTTGGAACCGTCCGAAACGGTTCCGAATTCAGGCCCTCACCGACGGCATCGCAACGATTTCGGCCTATTCCAACGACGTCTCCTACGATTGCGTGTTTGTCGAGCAGCTCAAGAACTTCGCTCACCCGGGTGACGTGCTGCTCTCGATCAGCGGCTCGGGCAACTCGCCTAACGTGCTGCGCGCCGTTGAGTTTGCGAATGCGGCGGGATTGAAGACGATCGGATTGACAGGACGGGACGGCGGCCAGCTCGGCCCCCTCTCGCAACTGGAGATCAACGTGGCCGACCCGCACATGGGGCGCATTGAGGACGGGCACATGATCGTGTGCCACATGCTCTGCTACTACTTCATGGACACCGAGAAGCCCGGCGCGTAGCGCGGCGGTGCTCCGAGCAACGCGGCGAGTCGAACGGGCTTGCAGGCGCTGCAGCGCCGCCCCACCGCGTCGCGCATGTAGAATGGCTCTTTCCACAAAGACCCCAACATGCGTACTCTCCTCCAGCTACTCTTTCTCTCCGCCTCGCTGGCGCCGGCGCAAAGCGTACTCGTGACTCGCGGCGCAGTCCCGTTCCAGGTGTTTCAGCGCGATGCCTCGAATCTAGCGAACATCCATCTGGAAGGCTCCTCGGACGGGAAGTCCGTTGAGGCCCGTCTCGTCGCCGCCGGCAGGGCGGTTGACGGCTTCGACTGGAAGCAAATGGCCACGGTGTCGCAGAAGGCGTGGTCGGGAGATCTCGCTGGCGTGCCTACCGGCGGCCCCTACCGGATTGAGCTTCGGGCGCAGGGCGGAGCCACGACCGCGACAGTGGATGGCATTCTCGTCGGCGACCTGTGGGTGTTGGCCGGGCAGTCGAACATGGAGGGCGTCGGCAATCTCGAAAACACGCCTCTGCCCAGCGCGCTTGTGAATTCGCTGGATCAAACCGACGCCTGGGTGGCTGCGGCAGACCCGCTGCATCGCCTTCCGGACGCCATCGACCCTGTGCATTGGGGCAAGAACGCGCAGGGCGAACGCGAGCGGCTGAGCGGGCCGGCGCTGGACAAGTGGATCGCCAACCGCAAGAAGGGCGCAGGCGCGGGCTTGCCGTTCGCCATGGAGATGGTCCGGCGCACCGGCGTGCCGATCGGCCTGCTGCCTTGCGCTCACGGCGGCACCTCGATGGATCAGTGGAGCCCGGCGCTGAAGGCTAAAGGCGGCGACTCGCTGTACGGAGCCATGCTGCGCCGCTTCAAACTGGCTGGCGGTCGCGTGACGGGGTTGCTGTGGTATCAGGGCGAATCTGACGCATCGGCCGACGCCGAGCCGATGTTCAGCTTCAAGTTCATGGAACTCATTAACTCCGTCCGCTCGGACTTCGGCCAGCCGGAACTGCCGTTCTACTACGTGCAGATCGGGCGGCACGTCACTGGCGCCGGCGGCAAAGAGTGGAACGCAATCCAGCAGGACCAGCTAACGGTTGAGTCGCAGGTACCGCACGTCGGGATGGTCACTTGCGCAGACTGCAGCCTGGACGACGGGATTCACGTCAGCACCAAAGATCACGTCGTGCTTGGGCAGCGACTGGCGAACCTGGCGTGCCATGACCTGTTCCCGGCCAAGGCAGGTTGCGGCGCCCTGCAGAGCGGTCCTCGCCCTGTCGGCGCGCGGATGGAGGGCCATCGGATCGTGGTCGAATTCAAAGGCGTCAACGGGCATTTGCGGAGCGCGGGGCGGTTGAACGGTTTCGCGATTCTGGACTCCACGGGCAAAATCGTCCCAACCATTTACAGTCAGCGAGTGAGTGAAACGAACCCCAACGTGGTCGAACTGTTGTTGGGCGGCGAGAAGCTGCCCGATACTCCGCTGCTGGGCTACGGAATCGGCTTCGGCCGCGACATGTACGTGAACCTGAGCGACGATGCCGGCATGGCCGCGCCAGTCTTCGGCCCGCTGCCCATTAAGCACTAATCCTGCCCCCTGGCGAGCGATCGCTAGCGCCGCGTGAGCGGCACGTCGGCCCGCAGTTCGAAGAAGTACCGGTCGCGCATGTTGCCCAGCCAGGGCTCGGTGTAGCGGTGGTTGAGGTCGATCTCAGCCATCGCGACGCCGGGCTTACCGGGGGCGGACGCCACGGTTTTCCCGTCCGGATCAACGATCTCCGTCGGATAGTCGTAGCCGGACGAGACCAGGAACAGATGGTTCTCGATGGCGCGGGCATGGCCCAGCGTCAGGCTGCCCCCGGCAATCGGGAGTGCAATCAACTCCGCGCCGCCCAGCGCCAGCGCGCGAGCCGGATCGGCGTACTGGACGTCCCAGCAGATCATCAGGCCCAGGCGGCCGAAATCGGTGTCGAAGACGGGGTAGCTCTGGCCCGCCGTCAGCCCGCCTTCCACCTCTTCCCGGGGGAGGTAGACCTTGCGGTACTTGCCGGCCAGCACGCCGCGGCGATCGATCAGCACGGCGGTGTTGTACGCACTTGTGCCTTCGCGCTCCATCAATCCGGCGACGACGTAGGTGTTCAGATCCCGCGCCAGATTACCCAGCGCTTCCGTGCTCGGCCCCGGAATGGGCTCCGCGGCATCCACGTAACTCAGGTCATTCCCGCTGGTCGAGATAGCTTCCGGCAAAACCAACAGGTCAGACCGCTGCACGTTGAGTTTGGCAGCCTCGATGAACTTGGCCACGCTTTCGGCTACCGAGTGGGTGTTGCGGGCACGATAGTTCAGCGTGGCTACCCGCACAATACGGGGCTTCGGCGCGTCGATCTTCTCGAACCGGACGTGGTCCCACCACAGGGTGGCCTGCGGTGCTCCTGACAGCAGCAGTTCCAGTAAGACCTGCCTCGCACCGACCGGTGCGGGCGCTTCCAGCACGGTCACGTTCCATTCGCCCGGCACGGAGCGGAACGTCCCGTAATCCGGTTGGCCGGCGCGCTGGTTGCCGGCGTTCCGCCAGTCCAGGCGCGCGACAACTCTCTGGCGCTCGAAGTCGACTCCCGCGCTCTTCGACTCCACCGTGAGGCGGTACCACGCACCGGCTTCAATCGCGCCAACCTGCCGCTGCCAACCGCCGGAAACGCCGGCTTTACCGTCCCCCGCAAGGGCGAGCGAGCCCTTCTCGCCGCGGCCGGTGGTGCGATCGATCCAGCCGCGCGGTGCGATCTCGGCGCGCTGAGCCACCACGTGCCAGCCCAAGGCCTCCGGCGACCCCGAGAAGGCGGTCTGTTCCAGGAGAAGGGACGGCCCGGAGAGAGCGAGCAGAAGCGCGAAATGGATCATTGGAGATCCTCCTTGCGGACGAATCGGACGGGGGCCCCCAACCCCGTTGTGCGGCCGTTTGGACGCGCATCGAGGGAGGGGCCCGTTTCCAGGAACTTACAGGCTCTTCAACCACTTGGCGGTCGCCGCTAGATCCTCAGCCTTGCACACCAGCGATCCGGGAACGATGGCGTCGGCGCCCGCTGCGCGCAACAGGGGGACGGATTCCTCGCGGATGCCGCCGTCGGCAGTCACGCAAGCCCGATTCCGAGTGAGCTTCCTGGCCTCAGCCAGACGCTCGAATACGCGTGGATCGGCTCCCAGCCCTTTCACGCCCACCTCGGTTCCCATAATGACTACGGTGTCGAGCAGGGGCAGCCATTCGCGGATGGCGCCTAAGGGTGAGTCGAGGGCGAACGAGACGCCTGTCTTCTTGCCTCGTTCCTTTAGGAATTCGAGCGTGGGGCGGACCCGCTTGCCCACTTCGAACGGCAAGGTGATGCGGTCCGCTCCCGCGTCCAGAAACGCACCCAGCAGGTCCATGGGACGGGTGGCCATCAGGTGGACGTGAAACTCGATGCTGGTCAGTGGGCGCAAACGGGCCAGGAGATCGGGAAAGAACAGCAGGACCGGAGCGAAATGCCCATCCGCCGCGTCAAAATGAAAGGAATCTGAAAATGGCTCCAGGCGGCGAATCTCACTTTCCAAGTTAGCCAGATCGGCCGACCAAAGCGACACGTCGAGCAGGAGTTGATCCATCACAACCGCATGGTAACATTCGATTTGAGCCCTATGAAGCCCCTGATTTTACTGACCCTTTGCTCGGTCGCACTGGCCGCCCAGACTGTTCCCGATCCGGTCGTAGTGACCATCGAAGGCAAAGACTGGACGCAGACGGAGTTCGTCAAGCTGATCAGCAGCCTGCCGCCCCAGGTTAAGCGAGGCTACGATTCGGATAAGCAGGGCTGGCTCGATCAGTTTGCTTTGATGACCCGTCTGGCGGCGATCGCCAAACAGGAGGGGCTCGACCAGAAGACTCCCTTCAAACAGCAGCTCGAATACAACACGATGGCGTTCCTGGCGCAGATCATGCTCAACGAGAAGGGCAGCGATAACAACGTCACCAACGAAGCGATGAAAGCCTGGTTCGAGTCCAACAAGAGCCAGTACAAGCGGGCTCGCGCCCTCGGGATTCGCGTTTCCTGGGGGACGACTGCGAAAGAAGGCGAGAAGGGGCGGACCGACACCGAGGCCGCCTCAATCATCGACGACGTCATCAAGCGCGCCCAGGCCGGCGAGTCCTTCGCGGACCTTGCCAAACAGTATTCCGAGGATGCCGCCAGCAAGAACAAGGGCGGTGAATTCCCCTTGTTCAAACCCGAAGACAAAGCCACGAACGAGTCGATCAAGTCCGCGATTTTCCCGCTCAAGCCTGGCGAAATCAGCAAAGCGGTACGGCTCCCCGGCAGCCTTTATGTGTTTAAGCTGGTGGAATTCGTCGAGCCCAGCATGCAGGAACTGAATGACGAGATCATCACCCAGATCGCACGCGCCAGAGCCATAAAGTGGATCGAAACGGTTCGCCAGGAAACGAAAGCCCAGATCAAGGACCCGGTCTTCTTCGGCATGCCGGAGAAGAAGTAGCTGGGCTCCTGCGGCCCCTACCGCCGCTGCTGGGCGCGCCAATCCGGGTTGAATGGGCCCAGGGTTTGCGCGTTTACAGGGGACGTCTGGACCCCGGCGGGCGCGGCCAGGAGGTTCACGCCGCAGGTTTCATCCGCGAGCGCCGCATCGTATTCGATGCCTCTTTGCGCCTTGATCCGAACGAACTGGGCCGCATCCTGGTCCACGAGGTGTTCCACTTCGCGTGGGTGCGATTGTCGAACGCTTCCAGGAAATCCTGGCGTGAATTGCTTACACGTGAATTCGCGCGGAACGCGCGCGGCGAACTCGGCTGGTCCGCCGAAATCAGAAAATCGGCTCTCCTCCGGTCTGCGGCCGTAACCTCGGGACGCGCCTGGGGCGAATACGCTTGCGAGAGCTTCTGCGACACGGCGGCTTGGGCTCATCTGCATGACGTCGAACACGGGGAGTTTACACTCTCGCGGCGCTACCGGGAAATCCGGCGGGGATGGTTCAGTGAACTTGAAAGCCACCACGCCGGGGGGATTCGCATCTGATATGGCAGGTCGTGAAAGACCGGTTGGTACAATTCGAGATTGGAGTTCAGATTCCGCATGCGATTTCGCCTGATGTGCGCCCTCGCCGCCGTGCTGCTCGCGCTGAGCGTCGAGAGTTGTGTGTCGCAGAACTTCCGGGAAGACATGCAGAGCGAGGTCAAGCCGGCGTCCAAGCGAAACACGGCTCCGGACTTTGAGGTGAAGGACTCGAATGGCCAGTCTTTCCGCGTGGCGGATTACAAGGGCAAGGTCGTGCTTTTGAACTTCTGGGCCACCTGGTGCGGACCCTGTAAAGTGGAGATCCCGTGGTTTATCGAGTTCGAGAAGACCTATAAAGACCGTGGTTTCGCGGTATTGGGCGTTTCGCTCGACGACGATGGGTGGGAAGCCGTGAAGCCTTATCTTGCCGCCCGCAGAGTGAACTACCGCGTGGCTTTGGGCAACATGGATATTGAACGGCTGTATGGGGGGGGCGACGGAATTCAATCCCTGCCGACATCCTTCATCATCGACCGTGATGGCAAGATAGCTGGCGTCCACGTCGGGCTGATCAGCAAGAGCAACTACCAGAATGAAATTGAAGAACTTCTACGCTAGCGCCGCCTTGTGCGTCTTCGCGGCCATTCCGGCCTGCGCACAAACCCCGGGCGTGCTTTCCATTGCGGACGCTCCCAAACTCACCGTGCCACGCGGCGGCGAGGTGACACACACCCTGAAGCTGCAATTGCAGCCCGGCTACCACGTCAACAGCAATGCTCCCAATGAGGAGTACCTCATCCCGATGAAGCTGACTTGGGATTCGCATGCCGTCGAAACGGTGTCCGTCCAATTCCCCAAGCCCGCCTCGGAGAAGTCCGATTTCAGCGAGAAACCGCTGTCTGTTTACACGGGGAATTTCGAGATTGTCACGAAGTTTCGGCGCGCTTCCAGCGCATCGCCCGGCCCCGGTTTTTTGAACGGCAAACTGCGCTATCAGGCCTGCAACGACAAGATGTGCCTTCCGCCCAAGACTCTGGACGTGAAGGTTCCGCTGCTGGTGGAGTAGCGGGCCCGCTGTGCGACGGCTGGTGATCCGACCCGGAGCAATCGGGGATACGATTGTCAGCCTGCCGGCCGTGGAGAAACTATGCTCGGCAGAATCCGGTGTCGATTCCGCCGAGATCTGGGCGCCTGCTCGCAATCTGCCTTTGCTGCGGCATATCGCCGCGGTCCGAGCGTTCACCGCTGTCCAGTTGGACCTCCTCGAAATCGACCCGCCCGCGGCGCTGATCGACAGGCTGCGGGCTTTCGACGAAATCGTGTCCTGGTACGGCGCGGCCCGCGAGGAGTTCCGCGATGCACTGCTAACCGTCGGCGTCCCGTTCCGTCTGCTGACGGCCCTACCGCCGGAAGGTTGCGGGCGCCACGCCGTGGATTTCTACTTGCAGCAGGCGGGCTTCGACGCTGCGGCTGCTCAACATATCCCGCCGCGTTTGCCAATGCAACGGCGCGCCGGAGCCCGCGTCGGTGGCTTCATCGCCATTCACCCCTTCAGCGGAAGCCCGAAGAAGAACTGTGAGTTGACCTGGTTCCAAGCTATCGCGGAGCGGCTGAAGGAGACGACCGGCCTAAGCTGCGAGTGGTGCGCGGGACCGGAGGAGGAACTGCCCGGCGCACGCCGCTTCGACCGCCTGGACGAAGTCGCCGAATGGCTGAGCGGAGCTGCGCTATATCTCGGCAACGATTGTGGCATCAGCCACTTAGCAGCAGCATGCGGAGTGCCCTCGGTGGTGATCTTCCGTGTCACAGATCCGGCTGTCTGGGCGCCACGCGGGACAATGGTGGCGGCGCTCGAACGTCCGAATGTCGAGCAGGTCGAGAATGCGTGCCTCACATTGCTTCGCGCCGGTGCCAGTGGTTGAAGCCAGCTCTACGGGACCTCCGTTCACGAATCTTTACATTTTTTGATCAGTTTTGCCTAACAGTTCGACGATCTCGACCGTCTTTAGGGACAGAGGTCTAAAACATGGAAGACGCCCGGCTCAAACCCACGTCTGGCAGAAAGCGCCCACGCGCCGCTGCATGGACGCCCCGAATCATCCTATGGACGCTGGCCGGCGCCATGGGGCTATGGCTTGGAATGGGTTCTCGTACGGTCGCGGCGGGAGGGAAGACTACCGCCCCGGCTGCCGCCGCACAAACGGCCATTGCGGACGTCTTCAGCTTCGACATCCTGCTGGCAGGCAAGCAACCCACGGTCCACCCTAAAGCCCCGCCGGCGAAGTCGCCCATGCGGCTGCCCGAGGTGGTCCTGGTTGCGTTGCAACAGCGTCCGGAGCCGGTTCAGTCAGCCATGCCTCAAACGCTCACCTGCGTTCGCACGCGACTCGCAATGAGTCCGCCGGCGAGGCCAGGACGCCGATGGAATATGGAGTTGAATGCGAATCTGGCCCGTTTGGAACACGCCCATGCCAGCTTAGTGAGCCTGTTGGCAACCGTCCCAGGATTGAGCCCCGCCGATCGAAGGTCCATTGAAAAACAGGCTGAAAAGGCTGGTGAGCAGATCGGATCGCTTGAGAAAGCCGATGCAATGCGAGCGCAGCTGCCACCAGAACTGCAGACAGAAATGCCGGAGGCTTGGCCGGAGCACGGCCGTCAGCTAATGCCTTGAATATTCCAGCTGGGAATGCAGGCCGCAGCGCCAGCCGCAGCACTACTCGCTCTGGCGAGGCAACATCGGAAATCCCAGACTAAACGCTGGGGTCGTGCTTACCGCATTGCTTGTCGAGGATCTGAACGAGTCGATCGTGAACCGACGCAGGCAGCGGTTCGGCTTCCATGCCCTTGTAGACTTGGATCGTCTTCTTGGTGGTATCGCAAATCACCCAGCAATTCGGGCATTCGCTGATGTGGCGTTCCAGATCGCGGCGCACAGCGGGGTCGACATTCTCGTCGAGGAAGTCGCTTAATTCCCGCAGGAAGTCTTTACACGTAACCAAGAATCTGATCCCCTTTCCGCTTGAAGATCCGGGTCAGTTTCTCCCGAAGCTGGAGGCGGGCCCGCAGCAGGCGGCTCTTTACCGCGGCTACCGATAAGCCCAATGTCTCGGCGGTTTCCTCCGTAGACAACTCTTCGACGTCCCGCAAAACGAAAACGGCCCTGAAAATCGGCTTCAGGCCAGCGATCGCTTTGTCGAGGATCTCGCGCATTTCCGCTTGTGTGTAGCGCAATTCCGGGTTGTCATCCCACACGGCGATTTCCCGGACGATTGGCTCTTCATCCGTTTCGATGTTTTCATCCAGGGAAACGGTTCGGTCACTTTTGCGCTTTCTCAAGCGCATCAGACTCTCGTTGACAGCAATTCGGACGAGCCAGGTGTAGAACTTGGACTGGCCCTGGAACGAATCAAGGTGCTCGAACGCTTTCAGGAAACTGTCCTGCAGAATGTCCTCGGCGTCCTCGTCGTTTTGAGTAATGTTGCGGGCCATGCGGTAGATCTTGCGCTCGTAACGCGAGACGAGCTCGCTGAAAGCGGCGAGATCTCCCTGGCGGGCCCGTTCGACGAGCGCGGATTCAGTCGGTGGCTGGCCACCCTGCTCGCGGTCGATTTCCTGGGACGGCATCGGTATGAGACTCCGTTGTTCAGGATAGCAGCCGCAGGCTCAGGATCGCCGAAATGGCCCGTGATACGCTGAGAATTAAAGCTTTGAATATGAGCAGTTCCTACACCATCACACTTCCGGACGGCAGCCAGAAGCAGGTTCCGCCCGGTTCTTCACCGTTGGACGTGGCGCGCGCAATCGGCTCTCGACTGGCTGACGATGCCGTTGTGGCCCGCGTCAACGGCGAGTTGTGGGACCTCACTCGGCAGTTCGAAGACGATTCCAAGCTCGAAATCCTTACTTCGAGAAGCGGCGACGAAGCCCTCAAGGTGTACCGCCACTCGACAGCGCACCTGCTAGCCGCTGCCGTACTCGAACTCTACCCCGGCACGAAACTTGGCATTGGACCGGCCATCGAGTCGGGCTTCTACTACGATTTTGAGCGTGAAACCCCGTTCAGCACCGAAGACCTCGAAGCCATCGAAAAGCGGATGCACGCGATCCGCGACCGCGATGTCCCGTACCAGCGCGTGCTCGTCGAGAAGCAAGAAGGGCTGAAGCACTATCAGGAACTCGGGGAGTCGATGAAATGCGAGCTGATCAGCGAAAAGGCCAGTGACATCTTCACCGAATACACGCTGGGCGAGCAGTTCATCGACTTCTGCCTCGGCCCGCATGTGCCTTCCACGAAGCGACTTAAGGCGTTCAAGCTGCTGTCCGTCTCAGGCGCCTATTTCAAGGGAGACCAGAAACGCCAGCAACTACAGCGCATCTACGGCACCGCGTTCTTCTCCCAGAAGGAACTGGAAGAGTACCTCCACCGCCTGGAGGAGGCCAAGCGCAGGGATCACCGGCTGCTCGGCAAGCAACTCGATTTGCTTAGCATCCAGGAACTGGCCGGACCGGGCCTGATCTTCTTCCACCCCAAAGGTGCACTAGTCCGAAAGCAATTGGAAGATTGGATGCGCGAGCAGTATCTGGCCCGCGGGTACTCTCTGGTGAACACGCCGCACGTGGCGCGTGAAAGCCTGTGGAGCGTTTCGGGCCACCTCGAAAACTACAAGGAATCGATGTTTTCGGGGATGGAATTGGATGACGGCGTATACCGCCTGAAGCCGATGAATTGCCCGATGCACATCCTGATCTACAAGGACAGTCCGCGCAGTTACCGCGACCTCCCGGTGCGCCTGGGCGAACTGGGCAATGTGTACCGCTACGAACGTTCCGGCACGCTGCACGGGCTATTTCGCGTACGCGGCTTCACGCAGGACGACGCGCACATCTTCTGCACGCCGGAACAGATTGAGGACGAGATCACCGCTTGCCTCCAGTTCGCGGTTGACACGTTGAAGACATACGGCTTCGACCGCTACAAAGCCGAGTTGTCCACCTGGGATGGCGGCGTTAGCGGGAAATACCTCGGCTCCGCAGACCAGTGGAAGCTAGCCGAGGATGCGCTGCATCGCGCCACCGAGCGCGTCGGGCTCGAAGTGAAAGTCGTGCCGGATGAAGCCGCGTTCTACGGCCCAAAAATCGATGTCAAGTTGCTCGATTGCCTGGATCGCTCCTGGCAACTCTCCACCGTCCAGTTCGATTGGAACCTGCCGCAGCGTTTCGAACTCGAATACGTGGGCCAGGACGGCGAAAAGCACCGGCCGATGATGGTGCACCGGGCCCTGTACGGATCGGTTGAGCGCTTCTTCGGCATCCTGCTTGAGCATTACGCGGGCGCGTTCCCCGTGTGGCTGGCACCCGTGCAAGCCATTGTGCTGCCCATCGCAGACCGCCACCTCGAATACGCGAAGACTGTCGTGGCGCGCCTGGAGGCCGAAGGCTTCAGGGTGGAGTTGGATGCCCGCAGTGAGAAAGTGAACTTCAAGATTCGCGAAGCGCAGCTCCAGAAGATCCCTTACATGCTGGTTGTCGGCGACCGCGAAGCGGAACTGGGGAAGGTGGGCGTGCGCAATCGGAAGCACGCCGACCAGGGCGCACAGAATCTGGACGAGTTTGTAGCGACCCTGAAGACACTGATCGAGGCCAAGGCCGTCTCGGAGTAATTCAATGGTTGGCCGGCTCATTGCCACTCTGCCGGCGGTCATCTTCAGCGTCCTCCTGGCCGGGTCGTGGGTGTATTGCGCCCTGCAAATTGTCGCGGCCCGCCGCTACCGGTCCGTTCATCCGGTTGCTGCCAGCGAGCCTGAACCGATCTCCATTCTCAAGCCGCTGGACGGGCTCGACGAGGGCCTGGAGCGGAACCTCCGGACGTTTTTCGAGCAGGGCTACGGGCGCTTTGAGATCCTGTTTGCGGCGCGCCGTGACAACGATCCCGGCCTGCAATTGGCGCGTCGTTTGAGCCGCGATTATCCCCAGATAGCCACGGGGTTCTTTGTCACGGGCGAACCGCCCTGGCCCAACGCCAAAGTGTGGAGCCTGGAGTTGATGATGCGCGCGGCCCGGCACGACCTGCTGTTGATGAGCGACAGCGATATTCGAGTCACGCCGGAGATGCTTGACGTGGTCGCGGCCGAATTCAGCGACCCCAAACTCGGCGTTGCCACTTGTCCCTACCGCGCGGTGGCGGGCCCGAGCTTCTGGTCGGAGCTGGAAGCCCTGGGGATGAACACCGAGTTCTGGGGCGGCGTATTCACGGCGCGTCTGGTTGAAGGCGGGGTTCGTTTTGCAGTCGGGCCGACCATTGCGGCGCGTCGACGTGTCATCGAGGCTGTGGGCGGCTGGGACAGGTTGAGCCGCTACCTGGCGGAGGACTTCGTTCTGGGGCAGTCAGCCGCCGAAGCCGGCTACGGGGTAATTCTATCGAGCTACGTGATCGAACACCGCATCGGTGTCCAGAAACTGCTCCCGAATCTAGCGCACCGCCTGCGTTGGAATCGCTCCACTCGGCGCTCGCGCGGGGCCGGTTACGCCGGTCAAGTCTTCACCAACCCCGTACCATTGGCGCTCATCCTGGTGGCCCTAACGCCCCAGGCGTGGCCAGCCCTGGTATTCACAGCCCTGCTGCGCGCATGGGGTGCGTACGAAGTAGCATCGCGCACGCTCGCGCAACGCCTCGACGTGCGATCCTGGACGCTACTGCCGCTCCAGGATTTGATTAGCTTCTTTCTGTGGATTGCAGGATTCCAGGGAGATACAATTCTCTGGCGGGGCAGAGAGTACCGACTGCTGCCCGACGGCCGGTTCGAACTGCTGAGGCCCTAGCGCGAGATGCGGTCGCGAACGAGCGCAACGTGGGCGATAAGTTGAGAATTCAGACCTCTTAGATTTCCGAAGCCTGCCGCCTCAGGTCATGAACGACACACGAGCCACCCCGCCGGTCCAGGGAGAAGCGAAAGACCGGGAGGTGTGGGCTCGATTCCTGGACCCTCTTTTCAACCTCGACCGCCGTACGATCTTCTTCATTGTTTTGACAATGATCGCCTGTATTGCGCTCGCGGACTGGTACGTCGAGAGGAACCTGTCACTCGGTGTCCTCTACACTTTCCCCATCGTATTTGCAGCAATGGGATTCCGGCGGATTGAGATGCTGGTCCTGGTGGCTGTGTGCACGCTGCTGCGCGAACACCTGGGGCCTGCTCCATGGGAGCCCGATGTCCAGCAACGGTTGTTCTACACGGCCATATCTTACGGTGGCGTCGGACTGCTGTTGAGGGAGATCGCACGTAACCGGCGTCTCATGCTGCTCCACTACCAGGAACTCCGCGAGCAGATCGCACGCCGCAGGGCTGCTGAAGCGAGATTCGAGGCCCTGGTCGAGTCCAGTCCCGCGGCCATTATCACGCTGGACCCCGAGGGCAGGGTCGAACTGGCCAATATCGCCGCCGAACAAGTGTTCGCAGTGGAACGCGGTGGCCTGTTGGGCCGGACTGCAGCAGACTACCTACCCGTCCTCGCGGACCTCATACACCAGGATGCGAGCGGCATTGTGTATCGCGCCACGACCACTGGCGTCGGGCGCCGGGCCAATGGCCAGACCTTCCACGCTTACATCTGGTTCTCCACCCTGCCATCTAACAACGGCAACCGCCTGGCGGTGATCGTAGTGGACGGCAGCGAGGACTTGCGCGATTGGCAGGAAGCCAGCCTGCAAAGCATTCTCCGCAGCACGCGTGTCCTGGTCGGCAGCGTCTCCCACGAGATTCGAAATCTCGCGGCAGCTATCGTGATGGTGCATTCGAACCTCGGCCGAATCCCCGGTGTCTCCGAATCGGAGGACTACTCCGCGCTGAACACCCTCGCCCAGGGTCTGGCCCGACTGGCCACAGTGGAACTCAATCAGGCGGCGGAGGCGGATCTGGCCGGAGTGAACCTGAAGCGTTTGGTGGATGAATTCTGCATCATTTCCGCCCCTTCACTGGAGGCCATAGAGGGCGAGTTGACCCAGGACATTCCCGCGGGCACTCCGCTGGTCTTGGGAGACCACCAGGGACTGATCCAAGTGCTCATGAACCTCAGCCGGAACAGCGTTCGCGCCATGGAGCATTCAGCGACACGCCGATTGATGCTGCGCGCCAATTGGGACCAGACCAATGTCTTCCTGCGCCTGATCGACTCAGGGCCGGGCGTTCTGAACCCGGACATGGCATTCCAGCCCTTTCAACCCGGTGCCGATGCCTCTGGTCTGGGACTTTTCGTGTCGCGAACGATCGTTCGCGCTTGCCAGGGGGAGCTCTATCATGAGCAGGCGCCCACGGGTTGTACGATGGTGATTAAATTGAAGGTCTACCCGCAGGATGATCCGGCCACTGAGTTGAACGACACCGAGGTGCCAACATGACGCGAGTTTTGCTCGTGGACGACCATGCTCTGTTCCGTGAGGGGCTGGCAAGACTACTCTCCGCCGAATCGGGAATTGAAGTGGCGGGGCAGTGCGCGACGGTTGAAGAGGCCTTGATTCAAGTGCAAGTCCCCGGCTTGGACCTGATCTTGCTCGACTACGAGTTGGGCGACAGACGCGGCAACGAGGTCATGCACTACCTGCGCGGCCACCAACTGGACATCAAAGTGCTGATCGTAACTGTCGGCCTCACCCGCTCGGAACTGCGCCAGATGCTAAATCAAGGCGTGGCTGGCGTGTTCCTGAAGAACAACCCGCCCGACCTTCTGCTGGAGGCCATGCGCGCGGTTCTGGCCGGCGAAACCTGGGTGGATCCCAAGTACGCAGAAGCCCCGATTGAGAAGACTCCGGGTGAGATTTTCCGCCGTGTCCGCTTCACAGAGCGCGACCGTCACGTGCTGCGCGGTGTCTTCGAAGGCTTGGCCAATAAGGAAATCGCCGAACGGCTGCACGTCAGCGAGAGCGCCATCAAGGCGTCGCTCCAGCAGCTTTTCAGCAAAACCGGGGTAAGAACGCGCGGCCAGCTGGTGCGTATTGCCTTGGAACAGTTCCGCCGGGAGCTGCTCTAGGAGCTCGCGGCGTCAAGCCTCCACGGTATCGCCCTCTCCGGGCGCCAGGAACAGGTTGGCCTCGAAGCCATGCTGGCGCGTGTAAAGGTCGTAGTAGCGTCCCTTTAGCGCGTACAACACACTGTGCGAGCCGCGCTCGACAACGTGTCCGCCCTCCATCACCAATATTTGGTCCGCGCGCCGGATGGTGCTGAGCCGGTGAGCGATGACGAAGGTCGTCCGGCCGCGCATCAGGTGGCCGAGGCCTTCCTGAATCAGCGCCTCGGTCTCGCTATCGAGGCTCGATGTCGCCTCGTCGAGAATCAGAATTCGCGGATCTGCCAGGATCGCACGGGCGATTGAGACACGCTGGCGTTGTCCTCCCGAGAGTTTCACCCCGCGTTCGCCCACAATGGTGTCGTACCCATCGGGGAAGCGCTCCACAAACTCATCGACCCGCGCGGTGCGGCAAGCGTTTTCGATCGCTTCCATCGTGGCGCCCGGCCTTGCGAACGCCACGTTTTCGCCGATGGTCCCGTCGAACAGGAACGACTCCTGCAGCACGACTCCCAACTGCGCACGGAAACTCCCCAGCCGAACCGTCGATAGATCGACACCGTCCACCAGCACCCGACCTTCCCGGGGCTTGTGGAACGATGAGATCAATCCAATGGTGGTCGACTTGCCCGATCCGGAAGAGCCGACCAGCGCCGTGACTGTGCCTGGTTGAGCGTCGAAGGTGACATCGTGCAGCACTGGCTTACCCTGCTCGTACTCAAACGAGACGTGCTGAAACTCGACGTGCCCCTCGACAGGTCCGAGCGTCACAGTTCGATTCGGGTCCTGATCCTCGCGCGCTTCGTTCAGTATCTCGCGCGTTCGTTCTAACCCGGCGACGGCTTCGGTGAGTTGTGTGCCGATACCGACGATCTGGAACACCGGCGCTACCAGGAACCCGAGAAACGTCGTGAACGCCACGAATCCGCCCGTTGTTAGCGAACCGCTCAGGATCTGGCGGCCGCCCACGTACATTACCAGCGCGCCCACCAGTCCAAGCAGTACCGTCGCCGACAGACTAAGAACGGAGACGCCGGTCAGCGACTTCAAAACGTTCGCTAGAATCCGGTCGGCGCCTTTGGCGAACACGGCGTCTTCACGCTCCTCGGCGTGATATCCCTTGACCACACGGATGCCGCCCAACGTCTCAGTCAACCGGCCCGTCACCTCGGCTGTGATCTTGCCGCGCTCTCTAAAGATAGGGCGCAGGGTTTGGAAGGCTCGCTGCAGCACGACGGAGTAAGCGATGATGACGGCCGCAGTGAGCACGGTCATCAGCGGACTCAGCCTCAACAGAAAGAAGAATGCCAGGACGGAGGTCAACAGGCCGCCGATAAACTCAACCAGGCCCGTGCCAACCAGGTTCCTCACGCCTTCCACGTCGTTCATAATGCGCGAGACCAGCTGGCCGGATTTGTTGGAGTCGAAGAACGTAACGGAGAGGCGGGCGACATGCTGTTCCACCTTGCAGCGCAACTCGGCAATCAGCCGCTGCGCCGACTTGGAGAGCAACTGGGTCAGCCAGAACCCGGTAAGGCCCTGCACCGCAGTTGCGGCCACAATTGCGGCGATCAGGGGCACAAGCAACTGGGTGTGATGCTTGCCCAAAATGTCATCGACAAAGTACTTAGTCGAGGCCGGAAGTACTAGTCCTGAGACGCGGCTGATCGCAATCAATACTAAACCAAGCAGGAGTTGGCCCCGGCGCGGCCGCAACAGCTCGCGTACGTCTGGCCAGACGGCTTTCCAGTTGGTCGATTTCTTAGCTACGTCCCGATTTCGGGACGTGGGCCGTTCTGCGGAAGCGCCGGGGCGGGGTAGCATATATAAATGAGAACTCTCCTATTGTCGATGCTCGGGGCAACCCTTTGGGCGCAAGGGCAAGGCTCCGCGACGCCTCCCGCGGCTGCGGCAGCCGATCCTGTCGTGTTTTCGGCTGCTGGCGAAACGATGACCCGCACCCAGTTCGAGCGCTTGCTGTCCAACCTCCCAGCTAATGTTCGCAGTCAGGCCAACACCCCCGAGGGTAAGCGGCAACTGGCCGACCGGTTGGCTGAAATGAAGATCTTGTCCCAGGAAGCCCGGCGCCTCGGTTTGGCTGCCAAGCCCGAACTGGCGGCCCAACTCAAGCTGCAGGAGGAGAACTTCCTCGCCTCCGCACTTTACCAGCAACTGATGACAGCGGCCAAGCCCAGCGAAGCCGACCTGAAGGCGACCTATGAAGCTCGCAAGTCCGAATTCGAACAGGCCAAGGCGCGCCACATCCTGATCCGCTTCGCGGGCTCGCGTGTGCCGTTGAGGAAGGACCAGAAGGATCTGACTGAAGCCGAAGCGCTGGCGAAGGCGACTGAACTGCGCGCCCGGATCGTGAAAGGCGAGGACTTTGCGGCGATCGCCAAGACCGAGTCCGACGACACCGGATCTGGCCCTACCGGCGGTGACTTAGGCGCCGTGACCCGCGGCCGGACCATCCCGGAATTCGAGAACGCGGTTTTTACTCAGCCCCTCAACCAGGTGAGCGAGCCGCTCAAGACTCAGTTCGGATACCACCTAATCCAGGTTCAGGAGCGCAGCACCATCGAGTTTGACAAGGTGAAGGCCGACTTGGAGAAGGAGAAGGCCAGCGAGATTGCCACCGAACAGGTGAAGGCCTTGCATGACAAAGCCAAGATCGTGCTGAGCGACAGTTACTTCGGCCCCGCGACCCCGCCGGAATCGGCTGGCGCCAAGGCCGTCCCTGGCACGCCTGCCGTCAAGCCGGTCGCGGCAGCGCCGAAGCCGGCAGTCGCAGCCCCGGCCAAAAAGTAGCCGGACGATAAAGACTGCGCTCCGCGACGTCCGCGTTGCGGATAGCGTTTTCAAGAAGCTGTCGACTGGAGAGTGCCCGAATCGGGGCGAATCCCGCCTCGATTCGGGCAATTCGGTTGGGGGATTTAGCACCGCCCGCTAGTTGTAGCAATTCACGAGTATTCTCGCCCTTCAACGCCAGGCCAATTGTTATCGATAGACCGGAGCGATCTCCGCTCCGCTTACCAGTGGCCGGTCCGTTGGAAGAACCACGGTATCCCCTTCTTTCAGTCCTGAAAGGATTTCGGCCCGGCTCTCACTGGATACCCCCACCGCCACGTGCCGCCAGAGCAGTTTCTTTCCATCCAAAACAAACGCACCGAACGACCCGTTTTCCCTTCGCAAACTACCTTTCGAAATTGTCAGGGCACCCTGGACGACCTGCGCCTTGAGACGTGCGTCGATATTGGCTCCAGGAGGCAGGTCGCGGCGGGGAGATTGGATCTGAACGGTGACTTCCCCGACCTGACGGGAGCCGAGCTGAATCACCTGAGACGGGAGCGCCCCGATGCTGCCATCCCATTCCCGTCCGGGCAGTGCATCCCAGGTCAGAGAGACCGGCAGGCCCATGCGGACCTTACCCAAGTCAGGTTCATCGACGTATACCAGGACTTTCATAAGCTCCATGGTCCCGATCCGGGCGACCGGGTCTCCGGCGTTGATCCATGCGCCAGCATGCACCGGCAATTCGTAGACAACCCCGCCGCGCGGAGCTCGAATCGTGGACTGCTCAATACGAGCCTTCACCAGGGCAAGAGCCGCCTGCGCTTCTTTCACTTTTGCCTCGGCCACCGCCCGGTCCTGTAAGGGTGCCAGGGAACTCCGCTTCTTGCGTAGGCCGGCCGATTCGCCGGTGGCCCGTTTCAGTCGGTCGCGAGCGGCATCGACTTCGTCACGCGTAGCGGCCCTCTGCGCGAGTAGCTTCTCCAGCGAGGTCAGCTCGCGTTGCGCGGACTCCCGCTCCAGTTCGGCCCTTGCGATCATGGCGTCGATTTCAGCCAGATCGGTCGCCTTGCCTCCCTGCTGGGATTGCGCCAGATCGGCCTGCGCCCGGGCCAGATTCGCCTGCGCCAGGGAGAGATCCGCATCCGCAGACAGTTGCTCCACTTGAATCAGGACAGAGCCCGTTCGGACTTCCTGCCCTTGGGTTACGACGACCTTAGCGATGCGCCCTTCTCTCGGCGCAGTGACCTCCCGCCACTCCCACGGCTCAACCTTGCCATTGGTGTTCAGCAGGCTCACCAGTGTCTCGCGGCGAGCTCTCTCGACGGGGATTTCGGGAGGAGCGGCCTTGCGGGTGGCCAACCATGCACCACCGCCCGCAATGATCGCCAACCCCAGCAGTATTAAGAGCTTCTTCATCGGCCTACCATCATGGTCGCATGCCGCACCAGGTGAACAGCAGGCGCCATTCGGCTGATTGAATCTCACGCGCCGCGTGGTCCGCGCTGGACGCGGGCCGTGAGCGAGCTTCCTCGCAGAGTGTCGTAAATCCCTCTGAGCGCCAACTAGCCCCGGGACTGAATCGGCAGCCCGGATGCGTAGCGGCGATCCGCTCTGCCTGTTCCAGAAGTGCAGGGAAGATCGCGTGCCTGCCCACCCGCCGGAACCAGTATCCCGAATTCCAGGCGTCCGGCTCCAATCGGTGGACGATGGCGTGCCAGTAGCTCCCATCCGGGGTGTCCAAGTCTTGCGCGAGCCGATGCGCCTCGTCAAAGCCGCCGAAGTAAAGCCACAGTCCTGCCATGGCGCCCTGCGGCGATCGGGCACCTGGAAACCAGAGTGCGGGCGTGGCCGCGCGCAGTGCCTTAGCTGCTTCAGGAGGAGTAGCCTCGCGACGCGAGACGAGTTGCATCAGGCGTTCGCCCCTGTCTCGCAACCCCAGCAGCGCACTGACTTCTTTTGTCGCCCAGTTCAGGTCCATACCCGCATTCCTTTCACCCTACTTCAGGATGCTTTAGAATCCACGCGGATATCACCCCACAACGCAGTTGATTCAGTGATGCTGCAATTAGCCCTGGCGCGAGGGTTGCGTGCTCGGGCTTCGACAAGCAAGTGCGATCATGAGATGGCAGAATCCATGCAACGTGCGACCACAGCATTGGTTCTCGGTGGCGGGGGACTGTTCGGCGCCTACGAGGCAGGTGTCTGGAAAGCCCTGGTTGGCGTCTTCCAGCCCGACATGATCGTGGGCGCTTCCATCGGAGCACTGAACGGCTGGGCCATCGCCGGTGGCTGTCCGGCGGACGAGTGGATCGAGGAATGGCTTTCCCTGGAAGCCGCAGTTGGGCAAATGCGGCTCAGGATCCCTATCGGGTTGTTCGAAGGCCTGTTCGACAGCGGACCACTCCAAGCCTACGTGCAGCAGTTGACACGCCGATTCCTGCCCAGAATCCGGTTCGGCGCCGCGGTACTTTCAGTGCGCCGCCTGAAGACCGAGGTGTTCTGGAACGAGGCGATCACCTGGCGGCACTTGTGCGCCTCCTGTGGGGTCCCTATCTTCCTGAAACAATACGAGATCGGCGGACGCCGCTGGGCGGACGGCGGCCTGCTCAGTGCGGTGCCTCTGCAACCCGCGATCGCAGCGGGCGCCACGCGAATAGTCGCCGTCAACGTCCTGCCCACCCGCGCGCCTGCGGCGCTGCGGGCCGCAAGAGGCCTGCTGTGCGCCGTGGCGGGCTACCGGCCAGAGCCGGTACCGGACGAGGTCGAGATGCTGCGGATTGAGCCCGGCGACGCCTTGGGAAATTGGCGCAATGCTTATATCTGGGACCGCCAAATCATCCGAAGTTGGATTGAGCGTGGTCGCTGCGATGCTGAACGCGCGCTCCGCGCCGTTGAGAAACTGGTGGTTACAAATTGACCCTATTCTGTTTTGAGTCACAATAGAAGCGATGCAGACGTTTCGCGTTTACAGGATGAAGGACGCGCCCCGGCAGGCTTTTCGCTGGGCGCCGCATACCAGCGGTGCAAGCAGTCTCAAGCCCAAGGACTTCGAGCAGGGCTGCGAGATCGAAGCGGCCAGTGCCTACGAGGCCTGGACCTTGCTGCGGGGGACCGAGCGCGCCCTGGAGATCGGCGATGTTCTGGAATCGGCGTCGGGTGAGATCCGCATCTGCAAGTATGTTGGGTTCGAAGAGGCCCGTTGGATCGTTCCCGAGCCGCGCCAGGCCGCTCTGGACTCGATGACCCCGGTGGAATGCTGAGTCCACGGATTCTGCCTGGAACGAGGCGGCCAGTCATACGGAGTGGGCGATGGGTTCAGATCTCAAAACAGCGGCTGCTGGACGAAATTTCGCCTTGCTTGGGTTCGTGCCGGACCAGCTCGGCGCGCACCTGAATTCCATGCGCCGGCGATTGGTGCCGGAGTGCCCGTTCAAGTCCCATGTCACGGTGCTGCCTCCGCGTGCATTGGGTGCGCCGGCCGGTGAACTGTCCCGAACGCTGGACGGCGAATTGTCACGAGTCGAGCCATTCGAGGTTGAATTGGGCGATGTGCAGGTTTTTCCAGCCAGCGGCGTGATCTATCTAAGCATAGAGACCGGCTTCGAGGCGCTGCGGCAGCTCCACGATCAGCTGACTCGTGGTGAGTTCGGTGCCACCGAGACTTACCCATTCCACCCCCACGTCACACTGGCGCAGGAATTTCCGTTGGAGCATTCGGGCGAATTGGTTGAGCGCGCCAGCGAGCTGTGGAATTCCTGGACGGGGCAGCGCAGCTTTGAACTGGGCCGTGTCAGTCTCGTTCAGGGGGAGGACTTGAGCACCTGGGAGACGGTGCGCGAGTACGAGTTCACTCGGTTTCGACGTCGGAGAACAGTTTGAACTGTTTGGACGTGGCCGGCGCGGGACGTTCGCGCTTAGTCTTTGGCTTGCCCACCACCCCCAGCACCTGAACGCCGTTCAACCCGGCGCGAGGCACAAAAACCCGCTGCGCATTGCCTGCGTTTTCGGGTGGCGTCGCGAACAAGCCCTCCGCCTCCATCTCCATGATGTTATTGGAGATGGTTGACTCCAGGGAGTCGCCGTCGCGAAACTGCAATTCCACCCAAAGGCCAGTCGATTTCGGCCGCGCAAGGAATTCGCGCCGCTCCTCCAGCACACTCGGGCCGGCCAGGTCACGCACAAACGACACGCACTTGATCTGTGGATAAGGGATGATAGAGACAGCTCCCTCGGGACTCATTACTTCCAGCCCGTCCGGCGTTCGGCAAGTTTGGGGCTGCACGTACCCTCGCAGGAGCGAGCGGTCATAGCGGTCTACCAGAACTTTCTTGGCGGTCGAGGCACCCATCTGAAATTCAGCCACGAACCCTTTTCTTTCAAACAATTACGAAGATATTGTATCATTGACGCGATGAACAGCGAGGGCGGGCTAAGTTCCGCCGCGGCGGCATTCCTGGCTTGGTGCCGGATCGAGAAGGGTCTGGCGCCACAGACTTTGTTTGCCTATTCCCAAGACATTAACAAGTTCAAGTCGCACTGGGCCGAGCGCAAGCAGGCGGGTCTTCCGGCCGCCGCCGACCTGGCCGCCTACGTGGATGCACTTTACTCCGGGGGCCTCTCCAGCCGTTCGGTGGCACGCCACCTCACCACCCTGCGCAACCTGTACCGGTTCCTGCTGCGGGAGGACCGGGTCACCGAGGATGCCACCCGCTACCTGCATGCTCCGAAGCAGTGGCGCAACTTGCCTAAGTACTTGACGCGAGAGCAGGTTGAGCAGCTGCTGGCCGAACCGAAGCCCGAACTGCCGCGAGAATCGCGAGACCGGGCAATGGTCGAAGTACTGTATGCCAGCGGTCTGCGGGTCAGCGAGCTGTGCGGGTTGAAGTTGAGCGATGCAAACCTGAGTTTAGGCTACCTAAGGGTTACTGGGAAAGGCAGCAAGACGCGCATGGTGCCACTCGGCCGGCACGCCCAGCAGGCCATCCAGGCGTACCTGGACTGCCCGCGCGCGCAATTGCTGCGCTCGCGCCCGTCCCCTTATCTGTTCGTAACGGCGCGTGGCGGCCCGCTGACACGCCAGGCATTCTGGAAGCGCTTGAGTTTTTATGGTTTGCGCGCCAGTATCCACGTACCCCTGACACCGCATGTCCTGCGCCACAGTTTTGCGACTCACCTACTGGAGGGCGGCGCCGACTTGCGCAGCGTTCAGGCGATGTTGGGCCATGCCGATATCGCGACCACCGAGATTTATACGCACGTGGTCCGCTCCCGTTTAAGGGAGATTGTGGACCGGCATCACCCGCGCGCTCAAACGCATGGGCCATTGGAGGCTAATAGGTAGAGATGAGCGACTACATGTTCAATCTGGAAAGCCACTTGACGGCCGAGCAAAACGCTGCTCTTGCCGCCGTCCAGTCGGCTGCGGCCGAGGCCAATCTCAGCCTGTATCTCACCGGCGGCGCTCTCCGCGACATGCTGGGCGGATTCCCCATCCGCGACCTGGATTTCTCCGTCGAAGGCGCGGCCCTCAAACTGGCTCGCGATGTGGCCAAGAAGACCAACGCCGAACTGGTGAGCGTGGACGAGCTGCGAAAGAGCGCGGAACTCAAGTTCGAGAGCGGCGTCGTCTGTGAAATCTCGATGGCCCGCCTTGAGAAGTACCCCAAGCCGGGCGCCAAACCGCAGGTGACGCCCGCCACGATTCACGAGGATCTGCGCCGTCGTGACTTCACGGTGAACGCCATAGCGCTGTCGCTCAACCGCGCTTCTCGCGGTTTGATGATCGACCCGACCAACGGCGTTTCCGATCTGGAGCATAAGGAAATCCGGGCTATCACCAACTACACGCTGTACGACGACCCGGTCCGGCTCCTGCGCCTGATCCGTTATCGCGCCCGTCTCCAATTCACTGTTAACGAGCGCACCTGGCAGCAGTTTTTGAACGCCCGGGAAGCTGGTGTCACGGAGTCCATTCAACCCCGGTCATTGTTCGGCGAATTGAAGCAGATCGCCACGGAAAACGATCCGTTCGAGGTTCTGAAGGCCCTGGATGAGGAGAAGCTCCTTACGCTGTTCTGCAACGGGTTAACGGGCGCGAAACTGAACGCCGCGGCGTTCCAGAAGGTCGCCAAGCTGAAGACGATGATTCCGTTCGGCTCAGAGGTTCCGACCGACTGGTACGCCTTGAACCTGTGGTGCCTGACGCAGCCCTTGTCGTCTAAAGAAAAGGCGGCGCTCCTCGAACAGACTGGGATGACCAAGGAAGAAGCCGAGCCCTGGCAGAAACTCGAGGCGCGTTCGAAGAAGTTCGAAGGCGTGTTAAAGGAGCCAAAACTCAATCGCGCCTCGGTCATCTGGCATACGGTGAAAGCCGCGCCGGGCGAGGAGGTCTTTCTGCTGTCCCTGAAGTCAGCCGAGAAACTGGTGCAGGAGCGCCTCAAAAACTACTTCGGCAAGTATCTGGTGATCGTCGGCGAGATCACCGACGCGGAAGTGACCGATTCCACGGGAGTCGCACCAGGCACACCCGAGTACGCCGCCGCTCGCGAGACCTACACCGTTGCCCGTCTCGATGGACGCATCAAGAAGCCAATACCCCCAGAACCGGAGCCGGAGCCCGTAATTCAGCCGCGCGGACCGTTCGCTAGGTCGGCCAAGCCGAAGCAAGTCTAGGCCCTGCGCACGCCCGTTTGTGGGGTGGCGTCAACGGTTCGCCCGCTTACTCCTCGCCACGGATCAGGTCTTCGAACGTCTCCCTGCGCCTGACGATGCGCCACGCTGCACCATCGACCAGCACCTCGCAGGCACGCGGTCTCGCGTTGTAATTTGATGCCTGAGTGAACCCGTAAGCCCCCGCGTTCAACAGCGCCAGCGTGTCACCTGGCAGCGCGTTCACGACTTCACGATCACGGGCCATAAAATCCCCGCTTTCGCAGATCGGGCCCACGACGTCGGCCAACACGGTCCCAAACTGATTCTTCCTGAGCGGCTGAATCTCGTGCCAGGCCTGGTACAAAGCGGGACGGATCAGGTCGTTCATGGCCGCATCGACCACCATGAACTCCTTCTCCCCGTTGCGCTTACGGTAGAGCACACGGGTGAGCAGTGCGCCCGCACGCGCGGCGACCCAGCGGCCCGGCTCAAACATGAGCGTGAGGTCCTTCCCCTCGATCAGCAAGCGGACGGCCGTCAGGTATCCCGCCAGATCGGGCTGCACTTCGCCGGGCTGGTAGGGCACGCCGATGCTCCCGCCCAGGTCCAGATGGTGGATGTCGAACCCGCGCGTGCGCAACCGCTCAGCCAGCGAGATCATCTTACGGGCCGATTCGATCAGCGGCGCCGCGTCCAGCAACTGCGACCCGATGTGGCAACTGACGCCGTTCAGCGCAAGGTTTGGCAGCAGTCTCGCCCGTTCGTAGACCTGCTCGACCTCGGCAATGTCGATGCCGAACTTATGCTCGCGCAAGCCCGTCGAGATGTAGGGGTGCGTCTGGGCGTCCACGTCCGGGTTTACGCGGACCGACACCGAAGCGGTCTTCCGCAGCCGCACCGCCAACGAACTGATCAGAGCAAGCTCTGCCTCGGATTCGCAATTGAACCCGAAAATGCCCTGCCCCAGGGCGAACTCGATTTCTTCGCGCGTCTTTCCCACCCCCGCGAAGACAACTTTGGACGGATCTCCGCCGGCCTTCAACACGCGAAACAGTTCTCCGCCGGAGACGATGTCGAAGCCCGCTCCAAGTTCGCCCAGCAGGCGCAGCACGCTCAGATTGCTGTTCGCCTTCACCGCGAAGCAAACTCGGTGCGGCGCGCCCTCGAGCGCCCGCTCATACGCCAGATAGCCCTCGCGCAAGGCGTCCGTCGAGTAGACGTAGCAGGGCGTGCCCGTCTCCGCGGTGATTCGCGAGAGTTCGACGTCTTCGCAGTAGAGGACGTTCTCCCTGTAGTGAAAAGTAGCTGTCATTTTCCGAAAAAGTTCAATGGAATTAGTGGACTTTCAGGACGATCACCGTCTGGTCGTCGTGCAC
>CAIVVT010000078.1 GCA_903909435.1 uncultured Acidobacteriia bacterium
CTCGCTAGTGGAGACGCGGTACAGCCGTTGCGCGTCAGCTTGTCGTAGCCCAGGATTAGCTCAGGCATTCCCACTCGCGGTCGAAGTCCGGTCGAGGGCACTTCCGCGCTCGCGGGGTTTCCCCCGTGCCCTTCGGCCAGTCTACGATAAGCGCACATATCAGGGATGGTTGTGACGCGTCAGCTTGAAGCGGCGGGACGAAGCCCCGCCGAAGACAACTTGCAACTCCTGACGCCGTCAAGAGTTGCTTCCCCCAAATCAATTGCCGTCTTATTGCGTCGTCACTGCAGGCTCATCATCAGATTGTATTGATTTGGCGCGCGCAGGACTTGGATGACACGAACTTCCGGTGCGGCAGCTTCCACAATCTTTTTGACGCCCACGTAGTCACCGCTGCATCCGACGATGACGGACAGTAAAGAGCGGTCGGGCAGTTTGAGGAAGTCGCCATGTAATTTGAGGGGGTCATTGTCTGGAAGTTTCGGACTACCGATCAAACGGTACTCCTGTTCGTACTCCCAACATTTTGCCTTCGTCAATATGAAATCGATCGCGTTTGAACTGTTCACTTCTGTGAGCACAAAAGCGGGATACGCTTCTCGATACCGAACCCCACGGGCGGCCCAGAAAAGGCTATTCCCGACATGGAATTCAAGGCAAATGCCCGTATGATCGCCACCATAATGCGACCACATCAAAGTAGATAGAGGGTCGGGCGTCAGACAATAAATACGGCGCTGCTGAAGATGTTGTGTGAGGAACGCAGAAGACTGCTCGACTGCTCTTATGAGTTCCTCGTCGTTATTGCGAAGTCGATTCTCAAAGATGGGACGCAAAGGGTCGTTGAGCGTCTCGGGCGAGATTGACTTCCTATAGAATGCAATTAATTTCTCGCGTTCGGCGGGATTGCGCAGATGGGGCGCGTAGTCAAACCATACACGGCAATCCCATGGGTCATTTAGCTTGGCGGGGTCGGCGCAATGGATCACCTTGTTGCGGAGCGTATCTTCGAGCCATTCGGGAGTGAAATCCCCATAGTGGTATAGCCGGCCTGAAGCGACATCACGGGCAGTTCGGTAGCCATTCTCCATATCAGGCCAATAATATCGCCCTTGGCACCCGGCGTCGCTGAACATCGGGAAGGGATGGAGGACTTCATAAACGGCATTGTATTGATCGGTTGCTCGGGACGCGGCTGTTGGGGAGATCAACCCGATTGTCATGTGCCGGGAAAGTGAAAACCAGTTTTCTAGATGCGCGTTTGATCGTCTATCCGCCGAAGTTGGTCGCGAAACCGCGTTCCCGGTAACTTGCCAATCGCCCCAAAACCCAAAACCGTAACTTCTTACGGTTCTTGTTTTCAAGTTATTGATTCTAAATAGATTATTTAAGAAAACCGTAAGATCTTACGGTTTGGGATTTCAGCCCAATGCCGCCAAGCAGCGCAGCCCGCAACGATTCGTGGCCAAAATGGGCAACGCGAAGGCGTCCTCGGCGGATTGCGATGCCGCCTTTTCGTGCACTACTCTCGAACCGGAACCTGGCGGCAAGGCTACACTTGCCCTATGAAGAACCTATTTGAGGCGGCGACGGCGCAAGAGGTGAAGGCGCGGATCGCTCAGCTGAGTCCCGGCAGCGAGCGTCAGTGGGGCCAGATGAACGCAGCGCAGGCGCTCGCGCACTGTGCGGCTGGCTTGGAATGGGCGGTCGGGGACTCCTTACCGCCGCGCATGCTGCTCGGGCGAATCATGGGCTGGATCGTAAAGCCGCTGGTGTTAAGGGACGATGAACCGATGCGCCGGAACTCCCCGACTGCGAAGACGCTGATCGTGGACGGCGACCGCATCCTGGAAACGGAACGGGAGCGGCTGAGCGGATTGATCGACCGGTTTGTCGCTGCGGGACCTGCCGGCTGCACCACGCATCCGCACAGTTTCTTCGGACGGATGAAGCCGGAGGAGTGGGCGATCCTGATGTACAAGCATCTGGACCATCACCTCCGGCAGTTCGGGATCTAGCGCCGGGGAAGGGCCAGCGGGCTGCCAGTTGATTCCGCGATCTCGACATTCCCGGCGGGGCAACAGCGCCGGGGCACTCGTACTAGGGGTGCGCATGACGACCCTGCACCGCCTGGGACGGCGCATCGATTCTGAACCGGCTAATGAGTTTCGCAATATACACTGAGGCGCGCACGCAGTCGTGTGGGGCAGGTTGGTAACCTGCGGCGGGTTGGCAACCCGCCTTTTAGGCCTGCAAATGGGCCGTCCAGCGCCGGTAGACAACCGGCGCGCAGGATGCCATCCTGCCCCACAGCATGTGCGGCGCGACAGTATATTACGCACACCTCAAGCGATGCGCGAGAATTCTCGGCATGGAAATCCGGCAGCAGCAACACGAGTTTGTGATTGAGACACGCGGGCAAGGCCTGTACGAATTCACCGCGGAGATCCAGCGCTGGCTGCGCGGCACGGGCCTGCAAGCGGGATTGCTGACGCTGTTCTGCCGCCACACCTCCGCGTCGCTCGTGATTCAAGAGAACGCCGACTCGGATGTGGTCCACGATCTGGCCGCGTTCTTCTCGCGGCTCGTGCCGGAAGGCGACCGGCGCTACCGCCACACCAGCGAAGGGCCGGACGACATGCCCGCTCATATCCGCAGCGCGCTGACGCAAGCGTCGCTGTCGATTCCGGTCGCGGCGGGACGCGCGGCGTTGGGCACGTGGCAAGGCGTCTATCTGTTCGAACACCGCGGCATTCCGCACAGCCGCCGCGTTGCCGCGCATTTCATTGGCGAGTAGTGTTGTGGGGTGGCTCTCCGAGCCGCGCGGGCTCTCCAGAGCCCGCTAACCAATCCACAGCCAGAGAAGCAAGGCGGGGTCTGGAGACCC
>CAIVVT010000079.1 GCA_903909435.1 uncultured Acidobacteriia bacterium
CTCGCAATCAAGAATCTCGCCGCTCGCATTCGCCAACAGCCGGCCCGCTACGCGATCGCTCTGGCGGAGAACCTCGCCGTCGATGGCACTGAAGGAAGCGGCCACGACATCCTACAGGCAATAGCCGACACAATACTGTTCGTGCTGCCCAACGCACCACCCCAGATTGCAGGAACGGCTTACAGCACACTCGCTGAGCTCGCTCGCTATAGCGGCGTTCGAGTCACTCTCAACGCGCCCGAATACTCGGCAGCTCTGCTCGAGCTAGATGCTGACGATAAGCTCCGTAGTGATGCTGACTTCAAGCTCAAAGACATCGAGGGAGGAGAATGGACCCTCAAGGGTCTGCGCGGCAAGTTTGTCTTGGTTAACTTCTGGGCAACTTGGTGTCCGCCCTGCCGCCGAGAGGTTTCGGACCTACAAACGCTTTTTGCTCGCTTTAAGGAGCGAGGATTGGTCATCCTCGCCATCTCTGATGAGGACACCGCTACGTTAAAGCATTTCGCTGCCGAGCAGAAGCTCAATTACCCTGTGCTTCTGGACCCTGGGCAAGTAGCGAGGGGAGCATTCAAAGTGACGGGTATTCCCGCAAGCTTCGTATACGATCGTTCCGGCAAGCTTGCGGCCCAGGCTCTCACTAGGCCGAACCTGCAGAGGTTTCTAGAGATGCTTGGCGACGCCGGCCTGCGTTAATGGCGGTGAGTTCGGGAGTTTCGTGCCAGCCGGCTCGTCGTGCGAAACGCTGACTGTGCAAGAATCGCCATGGCGGAAACTAACCCTGCGGGTGGGTTATCCGCCGCCGATCCGGCCAATGCACGGAACGCGCGATGTGGGGGATTTGCAGAGGATGACGAAGATAACCAAGGGAACCCGCGCATGCATTTTCACAGAATGATTTATCGCACGTACTGGACTCTAGGCTTAATGTTAGCTTGGGCTGATGCTCCTGCCTCTGCCAATCGGATGCCTTTTGTTATTTCAGATCCAAGGTGGTGACGCCGCGCTGGCGGCACGAATTCAGCAGTTGTTCAACGTTGTTCTCACTACCGACGATCACGAGCAGGAGGCGGCCGCTTGGGATGAAGCAAAAGCGATTTTCGTTCAACGCGGTCTCCCAAGCGCAGCGGTGGTTGGTGACGAAACTGCGTATAAATTCGTCTGGCTAACTTGCACGCCGGGCCCGGAGGGCTTTCAAAGGCAGGTACTGGGTAAGGCACGCGAAGGAGCCAAGAGTCATCAGGTTCCCGATGATGCGGCGAGCTACTGTGCTGCGCATATCCGCCAGGACATCGTCAAGACGAAAGCAAAGAAGCATGCGCCCGCCAATTCAGCGTTGCGCGATCAGATTGAGAGGCTCTTCGAGGCCGACCAGGCAGTTCGGCAGCGGAGTCAATTCGACAAGGAGAAGATGTCGCAGTCCGACCGCGACCAGAGGGCCGCGCTCGAAACGATTTTTGTGAAATATGGAGTGCCAACTTACCGAATGGTTGGGCCGCAGGCCGCGTCCGACTTCGTAACAATGATCCAGCATCAATCAGCAGAATTCCGTCTGAGGGTGTTGCCCAGACTGAAGGCAAACGTGGACTCCGGGCAGGCCGATCCCGGCTCATATACAAAGATGTTCGACCGTTCACAGCTGGATGCAGGAAGGAAGCAGCGGTATGGTGAGAACCTGATTTGCGACAGCGACAATCCGAAGTTGCACATCGCCCCCATTGCGAATGAGCAGAACGTGAACCAACGACGCGCTGCGATTGGCCTGATGCGCCTTGAGTTGTACGCAGAGTTGGTGGCAAAGATGACGCCGGACCTCTGTGCGGTGGCGCCGGGAGCAAAGTGAGGAATCTGTATCCCCGCTAAGCTGGACCGCCAGAGGCATCAAGCTCCGAATGGGATGGTGGTCGATAAGGTTCAGCCAGCGCGCGCTTGCAAATAGGGACTTCAAGGTGTCTGGTATCCGGAAAGTGGCTGGTAGACCGCGTTCCCGGTAACTTGCCAACGCCCCAAAACCCAAAACCGTAACTTCTTACGGTTCTTGTTTTCAAGTTATTGATTCTAAGTAGTTTATTTAAGAAAACCGTAAGATCTTACGGTTTTGTTCTTTGGCGTAAGGTCGTTAAGCCGCGCCTCGCACCCCGATCCTCGCCAAAGCGGGTAAGGTAATTCCGCCGGTGCCTGAGGCGATTCTCGAACTTGGCTTTCGAGGCGAAGAGGCAGCGCCGCGGGGAATCCGAGCGAGCGCCGCCACCCACCGACCGCTCCAGCCGCACGCCTCGGGGCTAACGGCGCGGCCAGTTTGGCGATTCGACGGGAGCCGGATTGCGCTGGCCCGGTGGCCGCTGCCAACGCGGAGGACAGGGGTTGACGCCGCAGGGGCCGCCGGAGGGAATCAGGGCGCGCACGCGATTGTTGTAGGAGTCGGAGAAGTAGACCGTTCCGGAGTTGTCGACTGAGACGCCGGTCGGGTTTTTCAGCTGGGCCAAAACCGCTGGTCCGCCGTCACCGCCGCTGCCCGCCACGCCCGTGCCCGCAATCGTCGTGATGATGCCGGTCGCCGCATCGACTTTGCGAATGACGTTGTTCCCGGTATCCGCGATGAACAAGTTGCCCGTAGCATCCACGGCCACCGAGGTCGGTGTATTCAGCTTCGCCTGCGCAGCCGGTCCGCCGTCGCCCGAGTACCCGTTGAAGCCCCCGATTTGAGTCGCCGTCCCGGCCACGGTCGTGATGATGCCCGTCGCGGCATCCACACGGCGGATGCGATGATTCTGCGAGTCGGCAATGAACACGTTGCCGTGCTTGTCGAGGGCCACGCCCATCGGCTGCGCCAGCGTCGCACTCGCGGCTGGCCTCCCGTCTCCGCTGAAGTACTGGGCGAGGAACGTCCCCGCGAGGGGCTCCAGCAAGCCCGACTTTACCGGGATGGTCAGGACCACCGAGACGGTGGACAAGGCGAGGTACAGGTCGCCCTCCCGATTCACGGTTACACCGGCGATGTCCCAGAGGCACTGGGTCAGGGCAGAAATGTCTGTCGTCCCGGCGTAGTTCCAGCAACTCGGATGCGCCGCGAAACCGGCTACGGTCGTGATGATGCCGGTCGCAGCCGCGATTTTCCGGATGAAATGCGCCTCACTGAGGTAGAGGTTCCCCGCGCCGTCGAGTCCGAGGCCGCCCCAGTCCTGGAACTGCGAACCGCGCAAGAGCGCCGCGGTGGCGGGTCCGCCGTCGCCTGCGCCGGCCCCAGTCGGCGCCTGCCCGGTGCCGGCGTAGGTGGAAATTATGCCCTGCGAGACTTTCCTGATCCGGTTGAATCCCGTGTCCCAGATGTAGACCGCTCCTGAAACGTCCACCGCTGTGCCCGTGGGCCCGCTCAACAGGGCGGCCGTCGCTGCGCCGTTGTCGCCGACCTCTGCGCCGCCACCCGCCACCAGGGTTGCGGTGCCGGCGGCGATCTGGGTCGCGACGCCCAGCCAGTAGGCCGCAAACATCGCTTTGCCATCGACGCTCACCGCCACGGACGAGGCTCCGACGTTGCTGGCGAGCGAGGTGATCTGTCCGTTGGCCGGATCCACCATACGGACCCGCGCGTTACCCGAATCCGCAATGTACAGCTTGCCCGCAGCATCGACAGCCACGTCGCCCGGCGACTGGAGTTGCGCCGCCGTGGCCGCGCCGCCATCCCCGCCGTAGCCGGATGTACCGTCCCCGGCAACCGTCGTGACGATGCCCGTGGTTGCGTCGATTCTGCGGATTCTTTGATTGAACGTATCGGCAAAGAAGAGATTGCCCGCGGCATCGACCGCCAGCCCGGCCGGGTACCTGATCTGAGCGCTGATGGCAGGTCCGCCGTCCCCGCCGTAGCCGTAATAGGCGCTCTGCGAACTGCCGCCAGCCACCCGCTTCAGGTTGCCGTCCGAGGCGCTGAGCGCCAAAACGTAGTTCGCGGACCCGCAGGAGATGTACAGGTTGCCGTGGCTGTCTACCGCCAGATTGCCGGGCCCCGGCAGTCCCGCGTCCGTAGCTTTCACGGTGTTTCCACCGTAATCCGCCGCGCCGTTGCCGGCGATTGTCGCGATGCGCCCCGTGGCCTCGTCCACGCGCCGCACGCGGTTGTTGCCGTGATCGGCAATGTAAAGATTGCCGGCGCGGTCGATCGCGAGCCCCGACGGGTGGTTCAACTCCGCCGTCCCGGCCGGGCCGCCATCCCCGGCGAATCCCGCCACGCCCGTGCCGGCGATCCGGGTGAGGTTGCCCGACGAGTCGAGCCGCACCACCTCCTGGCAGTTCGGAAGCGAGATGACGAGCCGCATGGCCGGATCGATGGCCAGTCCGCCGATCCAACAACTTGACAGATTGGCGGAAAGGGCAGGCCCGTCGGCCGGGATGCCTCCACCCGCAAGTGTCTGGATTGTGTAGGACTGCGAGTATACGCAGAGGGGCGCGCTAAGCAGCAGAACGATGAGCGCAACGTAACGGTTGGGCTGGGGTCTGAGGAGAGCGGAAGCAGTGAATTTTGTCAATTAAACGATCATTGTATCTGAATATATGCAAGATTACCTGACAGTCGGAAGACGATGTTCCAGCCTATGCATTGCTGCTTTCTCACTCGCGAGCGGCCGTGAAATTCGGCAAGAACGCTCGCTGGACAGTAGCGCTACTCCACGACAAGGCGCCAACGCATTCTGCGTGAGGTCAGCCGCGCGGAATCACGTATAAGAAGACCGCGAAGAAGTGGCACACGCTGCCGGCGACGACGAACAGGTGCCAGACCATGTGCGCGAACTTGGATTTCGAGGCGAAGAAGTAGACGCCCAGCGTGTAGCACAGGCCGCCGGCCAGCAGCCACAGCAGTCCGCCCCACGGCAGGGCGTGCAGCAGAGGCCGGAAGGCGATCACGACCACCCAGCCCATCGCCACGTACACGGCGGTCGAGAGGGCGGGCAGGCGGCCGATGAGCAGGCTCTGGAAGACGACCCCAGCCACGGCCAGCGCCCATACGGCGCCGAACAGGCTCCAGCCCCAGGCCCCGCGCAGGGTGACGAGCGTGAAGGGCGTGTAGGTCCCGGCAATGAGCAGGTAAATCGAGGCGTGGTCGAGGATGCGAAAGACGAGCTTGGCTTTGCCGGACGGCAGCGCGTGGTACAGGGTGGAGGCCAGGTACAGCAGAATCAGCGTGGCTCCGAAGATGGCGCAGGAAACGATGTGCCAGGCCGTGCCGCGCAAGGCCGCAGAGACGATCAACAGCACCAGTGCGGCGACGCTGCCCGCGGCTGCTACACCGTGGGTGACGCTGTTGGCGATCTCTTCTCCGAGGGTTTGAGCCGGGCGGGTGGATGACATGGAAATGGCTGGCACTTCCATGATGACGCGATGCGGGGTGGGGCGGTGGTCCCCGCCTGCGCCAAAAATAGTGGTAGCAGCGGGCTCAGGAGAGCCCACGCGGCGCTGGAGCGCCGCCCCACATCAGGCGCTGCGCAGCGAGGCGGGCGTGCGGCCGTCTTCGGCAGCCTTATCCATATCGGCGCCCCGCGCGAGCAGCAGTTCGACGGACGCCTGGTCGGCGTTCTGGCAGGCAGCATGGAGCGCGGTGAACCCTCCGTGCTGGGTGGCATCGACGGCGATGCCGGCGTCCAACAAGCGTTCCAGGATGGCGGCCCGAGTGGCAGGCACGCGTCCCGCCGCAGCGGCGTGCGTCGCCAGATTCTGCATTTCGTTGGCGGAACGGAGTTGAATATCCGCACCGCGCGCCAGCAGCAATTCCACGCATTCCAGGTGACCGAAATGACCGGCCAGGTGCAAGGCGGGCCAGCCGCCCGGGCCGGGTGCGTTGAGGGTTGTTGGATCGGCTTCAAGCGCGGCGGAGAGCTCCGCAACATCGCCAGCCATGGCGGCATCCCAGAGAGTCATTTCCGGATTCTAAGCCCGAAATCATCCGCGGTGGGAGCAAAAAATGCCGCGGGCAGACGATTTCGGCCGTCCGTCCGGAGAACGCAGGATCAGGCCGCGGCAGGTGCGAAAATCGCCTCGCTGGCACCCGTCTCAACCCCGAGGTGATTGATATAGAAGGTCACCACGGCGGGCGGGTACTTGCCCTTCAGGGCCTCGAAGACGCGTTCCTGCCAACCTTCCTTCAGGTAGCCCTTGACGTCGGAGTCCTTGGCGAAAAAGCCGTCCTGGTGCGGAATGCTCAACAGGTCGAGTGCCTCGACAATCATGTCCAGGTGCGAAACAAGCAGGGCTTGCGACAGGTCAACCGCGAGATCCTCTTCCCCGCCCTGAATGCGCGCCCAGAGCTTCGGGGCGGCCTTCCGCAAGTGCTCGTTGTTGAGCTTCACCAGGTGTGTGCGGGCCTTGATCTGGTCGAAAAGCTGATAGGTCCGCAGGCGTCCAAGGGAAATGCGCCGGACAAGCTCGCCAAAAACGTCCTCGCCGAGCGCAAGGAAAATACCACTGATCTGCATCATCCATGAGCGTATCACGCCGGGGCGCGGAATCACGTCCGGGGGGCCGGGGCTGTACAATAAGAAGTTTGGTTTGATTTCATGAGTACTCTCATCGTTCTAGGCTCGCAGTGGGGTGACGAAGGCAAGGGCAAAATCGTCGACCTCTTCTCGCAGAAATTCGACTTTGTCACGCGCTACCAGGGCGGGCACAACGCCGGTCACACGGTTCAAGTCGGAGACCAGAAGTTCGTCCTCAAGCTGATTCCCAGCGGCGTGCTGCACCCCAACGTGCGTGTGGTCATCGGCAACGGCGTCGTGATCGACCCGCGGGCGCTGCTCGATGAAATCGAGATGCTGGAGCGCGCGGGCATCGATCCGCGGCGGCAGGTTTCAATCAGCAGCCGGGCGCACGTCATCTTCCCGTTCCACCGCCTGGTGGAGAAGGTGAGCGAAGCCCGTCCCGATCGCGTGGCCATCGGCACGACCTCGCGCGGCATTGGACCGTGCTACGAAGACAAGATCGCCCGGCGTGGAATTCGCGTCGCCGATTTGTTGAATACCGGGAATTTCGAGACGCTTTACGCCTTGCTGGCCGAAGATAAGCAGACGCTGGCGAATGCATTCGGCATCAAAGGCGTTATCAATTACGACGAGATTCTGGCCGACTACAAGCGCATGGCCGAGAAGATCCGGCCGATGGTCTGCGACACGGCCCAGTTGTTGAACGACGCGATCCGCCTGGGCAAGCGCGTGCTGTTCGAAGGCGCGCAAGGCACCATGCTCGACATCGATCACGGAACCTATCCATTCGTGACCAGCTCGAGCGCGGCCGCCGGCGGGGCCTGCACCGGGACGGGCGTCCCCCCGACCTCCATCGACGGTATCGTCGGCGTCTCCAAGGCCTACATCACGCGCGTCGGCGGCGGACCGTTCCCGTCGGAAGACAAGGGCGAGGACGGCGAAAAGATCCGCGAGGCGGGCCTGGAATTCGGCTCGGTGACCGGGCGGGCGCGGCGCTGCGGCTGGTTCGACATACCGTTGATGCGCTATACGGCCATGATCAACGGCTTCGATTCGCTGATCGTGACCAAGCTGGACGTGCTCGATGGCTTCGACGAGATCAAGGTCTGCACCGCTTACAAGGCGCACGGCGTGGTGATCGAAACGATGCCGGCGGAGAACCTGCTGCTGGAGCAGATCGAACCGGTCTACGAGACTCTGCCGGGATGGCCCGAGCCGACCAGCGGCATAACCACCTTCAGTGAGTTGCCCAAAAACGCCAAGGACTACATCGAGTTCCTGGAGCGGCGCACGGGGGTCGAGGTGGGATGCGTGTCCACAGGCCCGGAACGGATGGAGACCATCATCCGGCCCGGCTCCAAACTCGAGAGACTCCTGGCGTAGCTGTACCAGGTAACCGCCGCCGGCGGAGTTCGGGGTATCAGCGAGCCACCATGGACAGCGCGAATGGCGGGGCGAACAGCAGCAGCATCAGGCCCCACAGCAGCCAGCCGTTGACACCTTCCGCCTGCTGCCGGGCGATGCGAATGAGCATCTCGTTGGCATAGGCCATAATCACTCCGACGACTGGTTTGAGCAGCAGTGGGATTACCGCCCCCGAGGGCAGGTCCCTGTCCAGGTGGAGCAGCCCCACCCAGGTGCCCGAGGCCTGACTCATAAAACCGTAGACGACCAGCGCCAGGACCGGCAGGATCCAGACCTGCGCGCGGCTACCGTAGCGGGCCTGCCCGCGGCCGTCTCCAAACAGGACCGGGATCCGGCGAGGCAGGGAATGCCAGGTGAATACGGCGCTCAGGAAGGGTGAGATGGCGAAGGCGAACGAAAGAATTTCCAGCGGCCAGCGCACCCAGATGACCAATCCCAGCAGGCTCATAAGCTGATGTTATGCTTTGCGGGATCGGTGCGGCCATAGCCGGGTGCCTCGGAGAGCCCCGATTCCGCCATATTCTCGACAATCGGATGATTAATGTACCCTTACTGAACCGA
>CAIVVT010000080.1 GCA_903909435.1 uncultured Acidobacteriia bacterium
ACCGGCCATCGTAATTGTCGCCGCGCACGCCGACCTGCTCAGACCGATTGGGACCACACCCCGCTACAGTGATCATGGGTACGAAGGCGACATCGAGCTATGGCAGCCCCGTCCCGTGTCGGTTGCCGACAAGCCCGACCTGGAGCGACAGCTTGCTGTGGTCGACGCCGCACTTGCACCCGGCGACCCGGGAGTCGTCCTGGCTCGGGTACATGCTCTGCTAGCGATGTACCGGGACCGCGAACCCCTGCCTCCCCAGGTGGAGGCTGCAATTGCCGAATGCTGGCTGGAAGATGTCGGGGAGTATCCGGATTGGGTCGCTGCAGAGGCGGTCAGGCGGTGGCGGCGCCATCCCGTCAAGTACCGCTTCAAGCCGCTACCCGGCGACATCAGGCTGTTCTGCGAGGAGGTTGCGGGGCGGCTGGTGACGATGAGGGAGCGGCTAAGGAAGCTACTGGCAACGATCCCTCGGACGGCGGCCTTGCCGGGGGTTCCGGATAGGGCTTCGGACGTCCGGTCGAGGGTGCTGGCGCTGGCGTCGATCAAGAGAATGCCGTAAACGAGTGGGGCCGGCGCCCGAAGGCCCGGCCCCTGAATCGTGTCTGCCTCAGTATCCATTAAAGCCTATTCAACACCGAATATGTTCGGGAGGTCCCGCGCGCCGTGAAGAACACGGACAATTTCTATTTCAGTGTCGTAAATCCTATAAAAAATAAGGTACCGCCCGACTGTAAAGCTACATATTCCGTAACTTAGATTATTACGACATCGCCCAATATTAGGAAACCGAGCTAATAACTGGAAAGAACTATCTATAACGCGCAGCATATTGTCAGCCGCGTCGATATTGTCCGGCATGATCTCAAGCCAAATGCCAGCGAGATCGCTTTCCGCAAGAGGTGATGTTATAACTTTAAGCATGTCTTGGGGCGTGCTCTTTATGTAAACGAGTTATCATAGCTTCGATATCGAGAGGGGTTCCCTGCCCTGCATTCAATTGGTCAATACCAGCTTGAAGATCAGACCTAAGTGCCGCAAGTTTAGCAGCATCTTCCAAAGAGAGTCTTCGAGCCTCAACAACATAAACATCATCTGCCCGACCGTCCGAGAGTTGGACTGCAAGCCGGTGTGGCAGTTCATCACCCCGCAAGGTATCAAGAGCAGCGTTCGGCATTTGGACCTCCAGGCAGGGTGTTCGCAGTCTATACGCTGGGGTCGCCATCGGCAATCGCTTCGATTTGCGGGTCTGGCAGGGCTATGGAAGCCCTAAGACCACCGCCACCACGGTCGTCGCCGGTTAGCGAGCAGCACCGCGCCGACGCGATCCATCAGCACCTTGATAGCCGCCGCTTGTGCCTGTGCGAAGCGACCAATTTCCGCCGTGTGGCGTGACTCGAGTCTCGCAATTTCAGCCTGGTGCCGTTGCTCAATGGCAGCTAGTACCGCTACGTGGGCCGCCTGTTGCTGTGCGAGCAAGTCCCGCACCACCGACACAGGGACGGCTTCCGACGCACTAACGGCACCCTGTGGAACGTTCTGAAACGGTTCTGTTTTTGGCGGAACCGTTCCGTCCGGAACGTTGTGGAACGTACCGTTGCGAACCGTTCCAGAACCGTCCTGCAACCGTGTCAGTGGCCGACCGTGGTTGTCCATCATAGTAGGCAGCGTGCCGCGTTGAACACGTTGACGGACAGCCGTGCGCGAGACACCGAGACGGCGTGCAGCTTCCGTTAGGGTTATCCACCCGGACTCTTCCATTCGACGCAACCGTTTCAGAACGTTCTGTTGCGAACCGTGCCGCGTAACGGTTGCACGGAAGCGCGGCTTTTGACAAGCCGGGACGTGGCGTCATGCTGCTGATGGTGTACGACACGCCACCACAATATCCGCCTTGCGCGAATCAATCAGTTGGTGGCAGGGTTCGGGTTGGATTTCAACACAGGGAGCAACGGCACCCTAAAACGCAACGCGGCCCAAACCCAGAGGGAATGGACCGGCGCGTATTCTCACAGATTGGCGTCTTGAGAGTACCCGGCCACCAATCCCGACATCAAGCAAAAAACGCGGCTCGGCTGCCACCCTGTAGCTTTGCCTGCGTCTGCCGGCCCGACACGCTGTCGGCGCCGATCGGGGAGCTGTGCGTTCACGGGGCTGGAAACAGCCATGGCAACACTCGACCGCAACGAACGCGCCCGTATCGGCGCCGATATCCGAAAGGATGATAGCCTGACCCACACGGCCAAGCTGGTGGGCCAGACGTTGCTCTTCTTCTTCATGGGCGCCACAGG
>CAIVVT010000081.1 GCA_903909435.1 uncultured Acidobacteriia bacterium
ATGCGATCGTCGATAGAAATCTTCTATACAGGGTAATACAAAAACAAATGGCAGCACAACCATCCAACCCACGAACCTGAAAGGACTTATGCGATGAGGAAAGGGCGCGCTACGCCAGCTCGCAGTAAACTCCCGCTAGGGATGCGCGTTTCACGGCTTGAGTTACGCTGCTTTGCGAGTGATTTCGCATTCTGAGGGCTATTCCTACAGTATTTCCAACAATCCGGCGTGGCGGGCGCCCACCCGCGTTGGTGGGTAAATGCGCGGAGGTTCTCGTTGATACTGCGGCGGCTTCGCGAGGGGCGATCGGTCGATTGTCGAAGGAAGATGCGGTCTATCCGGTTATTGAAGCCGGGCCTTGATGCGTTCCCGGTCCACCAGTTCATCGAAGACCGCGAGCACCTTTTTGCGGAAGTAATAGATTCGCTTGATACTCTCGCGGAAATCGCCGTCGTAGTGCGGGTGCTTCAGCCAGCGATCGAAGGTCTCTTTCGGAATTTCGATATCCTGCCGCAATTCCTCCGCGTCGCAGCCGCGCAGAAAAAGCCCGTAGAACATTGCCGCCTCGCGGCGAATGTCCATCGGATCGAAATCTTCCCACTTTTGTGGGGCGACTTGCATCAAGCCCATACTCTGAACCAACACTCTGCAATCCCCGGATTCCCAGTTCCGAAGACCATTCCCCACGGTGGCGGGGAAAGAATCAGCTTAAACGCGAATCGCTTTTCCGGCAAGCCTCGCGATGTGAACTTCCGGTTTCAGGCTGCGGGACGCGGTCAGCCGACTTCCATTGGATGAAGCACGCCCCGGTCGTGTTTCAAAATTAGCGCGGAGTGATCAGCCCGCCGAGTTTGTCCGTTTCGGAATCCGCAGTACGCGGAAACAGCGTGGAGTAAGCTTCCAGATATTTGAGACCGGTGCCCGTGTTGTAGATCACGATCCGTTCCTGGGGTTTGAGGAAGCCGGTCTTGAGCAGCCTGCGCACGGCCGCAAAACATGCTGCGCCTTCGGGGGCGGGAAAAACCCCGTCCAGGCGCGAAGCCTCAACTCCGGCCTCCAGAGCCTCGCGGTCGCCGATGGCGATACAGGTTCCACTGCTTTCGCCAACGGCCCGCAGGATCAGGAAGTCGCCCAGCGGCTTGGGAACGCGCAACCCACTCGATATGGTGGCGGCATTTTGCCAGAACTCGGACCGCTCGGCGCCTTTTTCGAAGGCGCGAACTACCGGCGCGCAGCCTTCGGCCTGAACCACAATCATCTTGGGACGCTTGGAATCGATCCACCCCAACTGTTCCATCTCATCGAACGACTTCCACATGCCGATCAGGCCAACTCCACCGCCGGTGGGGTAGAGGATGGCGTCCGGAAGCGTCCAGCGGAATTGCTCCGCCACCTCGTAACCCATGGTCTTCTTGCCCTCGATGCGGTAGGGCTCTTTCAGCGTGTTCACCTCGAACCAGCCTTCGGCCTCCTTGCGCTCGACCACGATCCGCCCACAATCCGAAATCAGCCCGTCAACCAGGGTGACTTTCGCCCCGTAGCTCTTGCATTCAATGTAGTTAGCTTGCGGAACGTCCTTCGGCATGAAGATATGCGCTTCAATGCCCGCAGCAGCGGCGTAGGCGGCCGCCGCGCTGGCCGCGTTTCCGGCCGAGCCGATGGCAATCTTCTTCACCCCGAGTTCGTGGCACATGGACAAACAGCACGACAGACCGCGCGCCTTGAACGATCCGGTCGAATTCAGCCCTTCGTCTTTGACCCACAGGCTCTGGGCGCCGCAGGCGCGCGCAAACCCCTGGGCGTGGATGAGCGGAGTCCACCCCTCCCCGAGCGAGATCATCGAGGCGGGTTTTGAGACCGGCAGCACCGGGGCGTAGCGCCACATGGAGGACGGTCCCGAAGCGATCCACTCGCGGCTCCAACTCTGGCGCGCCGAGGCCAGATCGTATCTGACCAGGAGGGGCCCGCCGCACTCGCACAAATTCACGATTTGTGCGGCTGAATAACGGCGGCTGCACAAGCTGCATTCCAGGTGGGTCATTGTTGTCATCGTAAGAAGCCATGATAGCGAAGCACGATGTCAGCCACGTTGCTGCCTCGAGCGCAAAGGCAGCATCTTCAAGGTTGCCGCCGGGGCCCGTCCCGCGGCAGATTAAACCTTCCGGCCAGGTAGAGTTTAGAACCTCAAAGTGTTGGAACAGGCCGGGATGCGTGGTAGTGTTTGCATAAGGAGGATTGGGTCCACGCCCTTAGCCGGAGCATGATAAGACACAACATTTGGATGGTGGCCGCCGTTGTGGCGAGCATCGCAGGGCCGGCGGTGGGCCAGGGTCAAATTGGAGTATTGCCGGGACGTATCTGGGGACAACTCGCGCGGCCCGCTACGGTCGCAGGCTACCTCGCGCCAAGTAGTACGGTCCCGAATCTGGTGGAAGGCCGCGAATTCTCCCAGCCGCAAGGTGTTGCCGCGGACACCTCGGGAGCCGCGCCGGCACTGTACGTGGCCGACACGCAGAACAACCGGGTTCTGGGCTGGAAGGACGCGAGCGCACTGCAGGATGCCAAGAGCGGAAAATGGGGGACGCGCGCCGACGTCGTCATCGGGCAATTGGATTTCACCTCCACCAATCCTTACTCCCAGGCCAGCAGCAAGTCCCGCACCGCCTTCTCCAGCGGACTATCCTCGCCGACCGCGGTGGCCGTCGATGCGCTAGGCAACCTCTGGGTACTCGACTCCGGCAACCACCGCATCCTGCGCTTCCCGCAACCCATGTCGAACATCGGCAAGACCCAGCGCGCCGACCTGTTGCTCGGGCAAAAGGATATCGTCTCTGGCTCCGCGAATCAGGGGGCCGCCCCGAGTGAATACTCTCTCAATTCCTCCGTCCCGGGACTTGGCTTGATGCAGGGCGGACTGCTCTTCGATGGGACGGGCAATCTGTTCGTAGCCGATCCGGGCAATAACCGGGTTTTGATTTTCGATCACGCGGACGTTTCTCGGAAGGGTGACGTCGGCAACCCGGTTGCGAACATCGCGGCGAAAGAGGCAATTGGCCAGCCCGATTTCGCCACGGCGACCGCAAATCCGGGCGCGAGTTTCGGCAAGTCGGCCTACGCTAATCTCACCAACAAAGCACAGTTCAGGTTCCCGGTGGCGCTCGCCCTGGACGGAAAGGGCAATCTGTTCGTCGCCGACGCAATCGCGCGAGTTCTGGTATTCCCCAGCGCAGCGCAGGTGCGCGGCGGCACCGCCACCCGAATCGTCGGCGTCCTGCCCCAGCAGGTTAGCGGCCAGGCCGCACTCCCCAGCATCAACGAATACGTGTTTGGATCCCAGACCTCGGGCGGCACCTACACTGGTGGGCCTTCGGCGCTTTTCGTAGCCGCCGACAATCTTTACGTTGTGGATACCTTTAATCACCGCATCCTGCAGTTCCCGCCGGTCGCGGGTTGGGATGCCGAGACGAGTGCGGCGATGTCGCCCAAGGCTGTTGCGGTGCTCGGCCAGCCGAGCTTCAACGCGAACTTGTCGAACAGTGTTGCCAACGACGTGCCTTCCGCCAATTCTCTGTCCGCGCCGAGCGCGGCGGCCTACGCGAACGACGAAGTTTACGTGGCAGATACCGGCAACAATCGCGTCCTGGTTTTTGACAAAATCGCCACTGCGACTGCGCTGCCGCCTGCGGTCCGGGTGGTCGGACAACCAGGCTTCACCTACAATGCGGTCAACCTGATCGAGGGGCGCGAGTTTGCGCAGTCGTCCATCTCCTGGACGGTAGGCAGCACGCCAAAGAAGGCTTCAGTTCTCCCTGTCGTCGCCCTGGATAAGTCAAAGGCCTACGTTTACGTTTCCGATCCGGGAAACCACCGAGTTATGGCGTTTTCAGACTACCGGAAGATGGATGGGACTCAGATCGCCGATTTTGTCATCGGCCAGGCCGATCTCTCCAGCAATCTGGTCAACTCACCATCCAATGACTCAACCAAGCCCGCCAATGCGGGTCTGAATACGCCGACCGGGCTGGCCGTGGATTCAGCGGGCAACTTGTGGGTTGCCGATACCGGCAATTCCCGTGTTCTGCGCTTCCCTGCCCCGTTCGCAAACCGCGATAAACCGGCGACGGCCGACCTCGTGCTTGGCAAAGCGACGTTTGCATCAACTTTGACCGAGAGTTCCTCGTCCAGCTTGTCTCGGCCTGTGAGTCTGGCCGTCGACTCCGCCGGCAACTTGTGGGTCTCCGACGCCGCTTTTAATCGAGTGCTGCGATTCCCTCAGGCAAACGGACTGAGCAACGGGGCGAGTGCCGATCTGGTGCTTGGACAGCCCGATTTCGTCACTGTTACTCCTGGAACGGGTTCTGGAGATCAGGTCAACCAGACTGTGGCTATTCCGTTGAGCATCGCTATCGACGCCTCCGACCGGCTCTACGTCACGGACACATCGCTGCCCCGCATCATGGTTTGGGACGTCTCCGCGGGAGCGAATCCGCAGAGCGGCTCGCAAGGCTACGGGTTGGGCCTGGTGGACAACAATTACATCCCGATTTCGGTTACCATCCACCCCGATCCCGACAATCAGGTGATCCTGTATGCCGACGGAGGGGGACGTATCGTCAAGATGCCGGACTATGTCAGCATGGCGCTGGGTGCGGCTATCGACACCACCTCCGTCATCGGGACGTATGGAGTGCGTTCGATAACCATCGACCCAGCCGGGAACATCTATGCCAGCGATTCGGCTAATCGAATCGCTCTGCACTACGATTCTGCCGGGGTGACCAACGCGGTGAACGGATTCCAGATCGTGGCGCCACTCACTATGGCGGCTATGAGTACGCCGGGCGTCCAGTTGGTTGCAAGCGACGTGAACGCCTCAGCGCCATACACCACCACGTTAGGCGGCTATTCGGTGTTGGTCGATGGTATCGCTGCCCCGATCTATGCGGTTACGGGCAACACAGTCAAGTTCATCGTGCCCAATGCGACGCCAGTGAACGACACCGTCGATTTCATGATTGTCAAATCCGATACGGGAGCCGTGGTTTCCTACGTTCGGAGCCCGATCTACATTGCCGCCCCGGCGTTCCTCCAGGACCAGAAGATCACCGGCGGATACTCTGTCAAAGCGTTCAACAGCGACGGCTCAGCCAATTCCGCGAGCCATCCCGCCAAGGTGGGGACGGATATTACGCTGCTGTTGACGGGGAGCGGCTTTGTGCAAGGCGCCCCTCCCGACGGCACTGCCGGCGCCACACCGGTGGTGATTGATTCGACACGACACGACACGCTTGTGCTCGGTGGTCCGATGGTCACGGTGAAGTCATCGACCCTGGATGCAACCACGCCCGGAGTGTGGCGTGTCACGGCCACGATTCCCGCGTCAGTAACAGCGGGCCCTGTGCCCGTCGGTGTGCTCTACAAGGGCGTCGTCGTGAACTGGAATCCAGCGGCCGCCAGCGCCAACATCCGTGCCGCCTTCGGTTCCGGAATCTATGTGAGCCGGTAGTGAGCGGATCCGGATCCCCGATGACAGGGCGATCTAGCTCTGGTGGAGATGGGCACGCCGTGAATAGAACGAGCCACCTGGAAGTATTACTGCTTCGGGCTCGATTCACTTCTCGTGACAGCATCATTTTCCCGCAGAACGCGGCGGTCCGCATTCGTGGCGCCCTCGGATTCTGTCTGCCCGAAGAGGTATTCCGCCCTCACTTGGACACCGGGCCGAGCGGATTACGCGATGCACCACGCCCGTTCGTTCTGCGAGTTCGAAACCTGGATGGACATTCGTTTCAGTCCGGAGAGAGCCTTGAGATCGGGGTGAATCTCTTCGCGCCGGAGTTGCTCAATGTCTTCCGCGACGGTTTTCAGCGACTTGCGGCCTCCGGCCTAGGGCCCGCGAGGGTTCGACTCGAGTTGGATGCATTCGAGGCGGTCCCAATGAGCTTCGATCTTACTTTGGGCTACTCGTGCGATCAAATCGAGGTGGCGTTTGCAACTCCCACGGAACTGAAGGGGTGGAATCGAGATGGATTGCCTCCTTTCGAAGTTCTGATTGCCCGGGTCCGCGACCGACTCAGTGCGCTCTGCACTTTCTACGGTTCCGGAGAGCCTGAACTCGATTTCCGTGGTCTGGCGGAACGGGCACGTGCTGTCCGTACCGTTTCCGGCGGCTTATCGACCATCAGGTCACAGCGGACGAGTTCGCGTACGGGCCAGACGCATCCGCTCTCCGGATTCACCGGCAGTGTGCATTACGCGGGACAACTGGCGGAGTTCGTCCCGCTACTGCGAGCAGCTTGCTGCACGGGAGTTGGGCGTCAGACTGTCTGGGGACACGGCGAGATCTCCCTCCGCTAACCCGGTGCGCTCCTCAGCCGCCAACGGTTGGAACACTCCTGAACCTCAAATGTAGTCATCGTGGACTCGGGACCGCCAGACCGTCATTTTGCCCTCCCCTTTCGCCCTACCACTTGAGCCCCCTCGAGGCGGCTGAAGCCTTCCCAGCCCCGGGCCATTTGCAGGCATGTTGCAGCGCGTCGGTGAGAAATTCCAAAAAACTACGCCACTGGTCTATCGAGAAGCGCGTTAAGCGCCGATACACGGATTGAGCAAACGGGTTCCAGTGCGTCAAAGCGCCGATCCGACTCCGGGAGACCTAAGTGATTAAAGCTAACCCAGAAACGACCTCCAACGGCGCGCCAAGTGCGCCAAACCGACTGGCCATGAACCGCCTTGGGCCGCAAAACGGCTTCGCGACGCGGACTTCGTCCCTAACTTCTAGGAAGACCACGGAGCCGGTCGGTCACGGCGACGACTTGACCCAGAACCGCCTCACTGCCAAGAAACTGGGGGAGGACAAAGCGCGCGCCCGCACCATGGCGCGAGCGCAGGCTGTGGCGGAGAAGCTCTCCTCTGCGACAGATCAGGTTTCCAGCGCGATCGCCGAAGCCAGCGGCGCGGTTGAGGAACTGGAGAAGACGATGCACACGATCGCAGCCGGCGCCGACGAGGCGTCGACTGCCGCCGAAGAATCGCGGGCCGCCATCAACCAGATCGAGAAGGCCTTGGACGTTGCTAATGGACGCGCGGAAGCCTCCCTGCGCAGGGTCAATGAGATGCAGCTGCTTTCGAAGTCGACCACAGCGGATATTGACGCCCTGAGCAAAGGCGTCGGCGACGCGGCCGAAGCCAATCTCGAATCCGCGAAGATGATCGGCGAATTGGAACGGCAGTCCGAGGAGATTGGCAAAATCGTCCACGCTGTGACGCGGATCGCGGACCAGACGAACTTGCTGGCACTGAATGCTGCAATAGAAGCCGCACGAGCCGGAGAACATGGCAAGGGCTTCGCGGTGGTCGCCGACGAGGTGCGAAATCTTGCCGAGATCAGCGAGAAGAGCGCGCGCGGCATTCAGGAAGTAGTCAACGAGATTCAGAATCAGGTCAAGGTCGTTGCCACAGATACTGAAGCGGCCGGCAAGAAGGGCCGTGAGGAAGTCGAGAAGGCCAAGGTCATCACCCAGGATCTGCTCAAGATCGCCGCGGACTTCGAGGAAATCCAGTCAAACTGCGGCGAGATCCGCAAGAACGCGTCGGACGCGCTCGCGAACGCAAAGACCTATCTGAAGGGCGCGGAGGAGATCGCCTCGGCCGCCGAAGAAGCTACCTCGGCCTGTCAGGAGGCCCAGAAGTCCACTCAAGAGCAAGCTAAGGCGTACTCCGAAATGAGTGATGCGGCCCGTTCCTTGGCTGAAATGGCGGAAGCGCTAAAGACCTCGACCAACGCACAGAAATCGGCCGAGGAGTTGGCGGCCACCGCCGAGGAGTTGTCCACAAACGCCGAGGAGTTGAAGGTTTCCTCACAGCAGATCGCTACGGCCATCGAGCAGATCAACAAAGCAGCCAACACTGCGGCGAAGTCGGCTGAAACCTCGAATACTATTGGCACCCAAATGCGCGGTGCGGCAAAAGGAATGGGAGATCGAGCCGAATTGAGCGTCGAAAAGGCGCTGGCGACACAGAAGCTACTGGCCATCGACAAAGTGAATGTAGACGCGTTGATCGTCAACGTGGGCAAGAGTGCCGACGCCAGCCTGGAGTCGGCCAAGAACATCCTCGAACTGGAAGAGCGAACGCGCCGCATCGACAAAATTGTGGATGCAATTGTGATGGTCACAGTCCAGACGAAGATGCTTGCTGTGAACGGCAACGTGGAAGCCGCACGCGCCGGGGAGTACGGTCGGGGCTTCTCGGTTGTGGCCGGCGACATTCGGTCCCTGGCCAATGAAAGCAGTGAGAACGCGGACCGCATCAAAGACCTGGTTAAGAACGTGCAGACGCAGATCACCAAGGTTGCCGGGGACATCGAGTTGGCCGGAAGCAAAGGCCGGGCGGAAGTGGAACGCGCCAGGATCTCGACAGCCAATCTGGACCGAATCGCGAAAGGCACCGAGATCATAGTGACGGACATCCGGGAGATCGCCACGGGCGCGGGCGAGTCGCTAGCAGGACTCGAACAGGCCGGCAAGGCATGTCAGCAAATTGCCGCTGCGGCCGAAGAAACGTCGCGCGCTGCAACGGAAGCGGCCGGCGCCTCGGAACAGGCATTGAGGGCCGCCCAAGAGATCTCTCAGGCGATTGAGGATATCGCATCACAGGCCGATGAACTGCAAAACGGGTAGCCGGAAGAGCGTTGTCATCAAAAGAAACTCACTATGCAAAAAGACACTCTACAGGCGTCGGATAGCCTAAAGGACGAGAGCCAACTGGTCACCTTCGAATTGAAGGACGAAGAGTTTGGTTTTGACATCATGTCGGTCCAGGAGATCATTCGGCTTCCAAAGATGGCGAAGGTCCCTCGTACTCCGGCCTACGTGGACGGAATCGCGAATTTGCGCGGCGTCGTGCTGCCTGTTATTGACATGCGCACGCGCTTCGGGATGGAACGTGCGGAAGAGACCGACCGCACGCGGGTGCTGGTGGTCGATATTGACGGCGTCAAGACCGGTCTGCGGGTTGATCGGGTCAAGCAAGTCACTCGCGTCCTGCGCAGTGAGATCGAGCCGCCGCCGGCGGCCATTCGCGGCACCACCTCAGACTATCTTGAAGGTGTCGTGAAGCTCGACAAAGGGCAGCGTATTGTCATGGCCTTGAACGCGGCCCATGTCTGCTCAATCGGAGTGGCCGAAAGAACCTCGGCCACACCCGGCGCGGCTTCCGGCTTGCGTTCCGGAAACGGCGAGCCGCTTGAAAAGGCCGGCAACGCCGATGCAGAAGTCCAGAAAGTGGTCACCTTTCGCATTGCGAAAGAGGAATTCGCCTTTCACATGGAACATGTGCGGGAGATTCTGCGGGTGCAAACTCCCAACCAGGTTCCCGACGTGCCTGACTATGTGCTCGGGGTCCTGACTGTACGAGGTCAAATCCTGCCGGTCATCGATCTGCGACGACTGCTTCAGCAGCGCTCGCTGGCGGATGAGTTCGCGGAGAGCTGCCAGTTCCTGCGCGGAGAATATGAGCGCTGGATTGAGCAGACGGGGAAGGTCTTCGCAGGCGATTCGCAATCCAAAGTGGATAGCTCGGTCACGGAGCATTTGCGCAAGTGGCTAGCCGATACTAACAGCTCCAGCCAGATACTGATGGAGGCCTTAGCCACAGCGCGGGGAATGAACGAAAAGGTCACCAAACAGCTACAGCACCGGGCCAAGTTCGAGGAGCGAGGCGACCGGGAAGCCGCCGGCGTTTGCGGCGGGGAAGTTCTGGCGGGGGCCCGGGAAACGGTCGCAGCCCTGCGCCGGTTCGAACAGCAGATCGCCACGAATATCCAGGAGGACCAACGCATCATCGTGGTGGACGCCGACGGTTTCGTGTTGGGCCTGGTCGTAGATCACGTTCACGAAGTACTGAACGTGCCCAAGAGCCTGATGGAACCGCCGCCTCGCATCACTTCCACTGGCGGGATGGAACTCTCTGGGATCGCCAAGCTTGACGATGGCTCCCGCTTAATCATGCTGTTGGACGTCGCCAATCTCATGCAGGACCAGAAGCTGCGGAACGTCCAGGACCTTTCCCATGAAATCGTGGAAGAGGACAAGACGGGCAAGTTCCACAAGACGAGCGAGCATGCGCAGGAATTGAGTGAAGTTCAATTGGTGACCTTCATGCTGGGCGAAGAGGAATATGGCATCCCGATCTCACAGATTCAGGAGATCGATCGCCTTGCAAAAATCACTAAAGTACCGAAGGCCGCCGAGTTCATCGAAGGCATCACGAATCTGCGCGGCGAAGTCATTCCCGTGTTGGACACGAGGAAGCGCTTCGAACTCAAAATGAAGCTTCCTGACGACCGTACGCGGATCATCATCGTGGATATCGGCGGCGTCAAAACTGGACTGGTGGTGGATTCCGTGCGCGAGGTTCTGAATCTCGCCAAGAAGGACATCGCACCTCCGCCGGAGGCTATTGGGTCCGGAATCGATCAGCATTTCATCTCCGGAATCGGAAAAGTAGATTCGGGGAGGCGCATGATCGTGCTTCTCGACGTGGAGCGAATCCTCTCTCGCCAAGAGCAGGCTCAACTTTCGGAGGCTGCGAATTAAGACCGGCCTAATGCCGGGACTGGGTGACCTGGTCCCGGCATGGTCGTACCCCATGCGGAAGACACGCGTACTCGTTGCGGATGATTCCGCCCTGATGAGGCAGATCCTCAAGCGCATCGTCGCGGGATCAGCAGACCTAGAGCTGGTTGGGCTCGCCCGGGACGGCGAGGACGTCGTGGCGAAAGCGCGGGAACTCCGCCCCGATGTCATCTCGATGGACATCAATATGCCGAAGCTGGATGGCATCACGGCACTTCAAGTGATCTTGCACGAAAAGATCTGTCCGGTCGTTATGGTTTCATCTCTCACCCAACGAGGTGCCACCACTACGTTTGAGTGCCTTGAGCTGGGCGCGTTTGATTTCGTAGCCAAGCCTGACGGTACAGTCTCCTCCAATCTGGGCGCAGTGGCGGACGAACTGGTGTCCAAGCTCACAGCCGCTGCATCTCACGGCATCGTGAACCGTCTACAATGCGGGCGCGATCGACGCCAACATTACCGGCCGCAGGTACGGGCCTCGTTCAGCAAGAACCCGCGAAACATGGCTGTAGCGATTGGAATTTCCACGGGGGGGCCGGCCACCCTGCAAGAGGTACTCCCGCGGATTCCGGCTGACGTGCCTGCCAGCGTCTTCCTGGTACAGCATATGCCGCCATCGTTTATCGCGTCCTTCGCCAAGCGATTGGATGACAATTGCGCGCTAAAAGTCGTGGCGGCGCAATCTGGCATGGCAGTCGATCCGGGCGTCTGCTACGTGGCCTCAGGTGGAGGGCACCTGTGCCTGCACCGCAAGACTACGGGGGAGGTTGTAATCCGAATGCCCGCTACGCCAGCAACCCTATTCGTCCCCTCGGTGGGGGTCATGATGAGCTCGGTTCTGGAGATCTTCGGCACCGACACAATCGGCGTCTTGATGACTGGCATCGGAGACGACGGCGCCGATTCCATGGTTGCCATAAGGCAGGCGGGGGGCTACACGATTGCCGAGAGCGAGTTGACTGCCGTGGTGTTTGGAATGCCCCGCGAAGCCATCGAACGCGGCGGCGCGTGCTCGGTTGCACCCAGCCACGAAGTCGCCGCTGAGATTCTGCAGGCGATTCGAAGAAAAACAGAATGAACAGCCTCAAAGACTACGTGGACCAGTTGAACTGCTCCGACCAAACAAAGCGCGTTTACGCCGCCGAGGACATTGGTTACATGAACAGCGGGGGCGGTGTACCCGAACTCTTGGCGCGTTTGGGCCAGGAGCCTTCAATCGCTGTGCGGGATGCCATCTTCCAAGCCTTGATTCGAATCGACGGTGATGTGGCGATTCAGGGTTGTGTTCACTTGCTCGCGAGCGAGGACCCTCAAGTACGCAATCAGGCGGTAGATGCCCTCCGCCGCAAAGGCTCTCATACAATTCCCTTCTTGCTGGAGGCCATGCGCGATGGTTCTCGCGATGTCAGAAAGTTCGTTCTAGACGTTCTCAGCGGAACTCCGGCCGATTGCGCCTGTGAAATCTACACGGCGGCGCTCGCCGATGGGGATTTAAATCTTGTGATCACGGCGGTTGAAAGTCTCGGCAAGGCCAGGTCGGAGAAGTTCCGAGTCCGGATTGAAGACATGCTGCAGTCCGCCTCACACCCGATGCTAATCATCGCATGCATCGAGGGACTGGTTGGTATCGGAGACCAATCCTCCTTGGCCGCTATTCGCAACCGCTTTCCCGACTTGGCCGCGCTTCCAGACATCTTCTTGGCGCCCTGTCTGAAAGCCGTCGCCGCAATGGGATCAGCCGACGAATTCGTCGAACTGGTTAGCCTGCTGCCCGTCCGGGCCGCTCATCTTCGCCCGGCCATCCTCAATGCGATCATCGCCACCTACCCCGATGAGGTTTCGCCGGAACTCGTCGATGCTCTGCTTCCCGCATTGCGCGCCGTGGCAGACAGCAAGGATTCGCCCCTATGTCGCTACCAGGCAATCAGGGCGTTGGGCCTCATGGTGGACCGGGACGATGTGTACTCGTATCTCGTGGCTTGCCTCTCAGGTCCCGAACGGTTGGTTCGCTTGGGTGCCATCGAATCCCTTCGGAAGGCAACTCGATCGAGTCTTGACGCCCTATTTTCGCGCTTTGCTGAGACTGAGACTGACGAGGAAGTCCTGCAAGCGTTCGCCTGCTAACTGGTAAGCCATGTTGGAACTCTCCGTAGAACAATTTCGAAGTTTGAGCCAGATCATCTATCAAAAGCTGGGATTGTACTTTGATGACAGAAAACTGTATTTCTTGAAAACGAGGGTTTCTAGGCGCATGGCGATTTTAGGGTTGGACGACCCTAAGGACTATTTGTTCAAAATCGGCTATGGCGACCCTCAAGGGCAGGAAATGCAGGAGCTTGCCAACTTGATCACGACTAACGAAACTTACATGTTTCGAGAGTATGAACAGTTACAAGCGTTCGCCAATTACTGCGTTCCTGAGGTGCTGTCGGCCAAGCAGGCCATTGGTGATAGATCGCTACGGGTGTGGTCAGCAGGCTCATCTTCAGGAGAAGAGGCCTATACATTGGCGATGATCATTCAAGAAATATTCCCCCAAGCTGAATATTGGGACTGCATGATTGTGGCAACAGACATCGACGAGAACATGCTCCGAAGGGTACGGACGGCACGCTATGGCAACCGGTCAATCAAGGATGTTCCCGAAGAATATCGGCGAAAGTACCTGATAGAAGACTGCGGGGAGTATGTCGTGCGGTCGAGGACTGCCTGCCTTGTCAGGACCCAGCACCTGAACTTAAGCGATCGGATCGCAATGAGGTCGATGGGGGGGTTCGACTTCATCTTCTGTCGGAACGTCCTGATCTACTTCGACGAACTGTCGCGCAGGGCTGTCGTGGATCATTTCTACAACGCCCTGAATCCAGGCGGCTACCTCTTCCTAGGGCACTCGGAGTCGGTCGGGCGTGTCACGACGGCTTTCAAACTGAAACAATTTGAATCTCACTTGGTCTATATGAAGGAATAGTGCCATGGATACTAAGAAAACGATTCTCATCGTCGATGACTCTGAGTTTGTTAGGAATTACCACTCTTATATACTGGAGCAAGCGGATTTTCGTATAATAACGGCGGTGGATGGCAGCGACGGGTTGGAGAAGTTGTACTTGCACCCGTGCCACCTAATTTTGACTGATATAAACATGGGAAACATGGACGGTTACGAATTCATTCGACGAGTACGTGCCGATGATAAATACGCCTCACTTCCAATTATAATTGTCTCGACAGAAAGTGAAGGAAAAGACAAAAGAAAAGGCTTCGAGGCAGGAGCTAACCTATATATTGTTAAACCCAGCAGCCCGGAGATGATGGTAGAAAACATACGCATGATTTTAGTCAACAATTGAGACCGAGGCCTCCGCGAGAAAGAAACAATGCCCTTTTCTATCTCCTTTGAGCATGGTACCGTGACACTCAGGCTCAAGGGTGCGGTGACCATCCGCAACGCACAAGAGCTTGCCACCAACCTAAGGGAACGACTTCAGGACGGAGCCGCCTTCACAGTTGACGCAGCGGAGCTGGAAGACCTGGACACGTGTGTCCTCCAGTTGCTTTGTTCTCTTCGCAAAAATCGTCCGACGCTTTCGTTCACGAGTCCTTCGGTGGTCCTCGACCAAGCCATCGACCGTTGCGGACTGCGGCGCGCGTGGTGCGGTGAGCGGGAGGGTCTGTGAAAACGGTCATGACTGTTGACGACTCAGCGAGTCTCCGCCAAATGGTGGGCGTTGTGCTGCGGGGCGGGGGGTATCAGGTTGTCGAAGCGGTAGACGGGATGGATGCCTTGTCCAAGTTGAAAGGCCAGGACCTGCAACTCATTCTGACTGACATCAACATGCCGAACATGGACGGACTTGAATTCACGCGACGGATCCGGGCAATGCCCGATTACAGATTCGTTCCCGTGGTTTTATTGACCAGTGAATCTAATCCAGAAAAGAAGCAACTGGGCAAAGCCGCCGGCGCGACTGCGTGGATCGTGAAGCCCTTCAATCCGGACCAGTTGTTAGCGGTCGTCAAGAAGGTCGTTCGCTGATGCCGGACGCAGGGGGACTCAATCTAGGCGGCACTCAATGTCAGTAGACGTGCTTGAGCAGATGCGGGTCGCGTTCAGGGCCGAGGCTGTGGACCTACTCACCGAGCTTGATTCTGCACTATTGGCCCAGGAAGCGGAACCAGGCGACTCGTCACTGGTTCATCGAATCTTCAGGGCTATTCACACGATCAAGGGATCAGGTGCAACGGCCGGTTTCGCCCGCCTCGCCCGGTTCGCTCACAACATGGAGGAGGCATTCAACCTGGCGCGCGAAGGCCGCCTGGCCGTCACACCAGAACTGATTGATTGTGGGCTCAGGGCGTGCGACGTCATCCGCCAGATCCTCGCGGATTCTGTGGAGGGTGTGACCGTCAGTGGAGAGTTGGAGGTGACTCGGGCGTTTGCGGAGATGTTGCCCGTTCCTGACTGGGAGAACGAGGAATTGCGGCCCGAATCGGCGCCCGCGACTGAGCGTCGCGCCGTGTTTGAAGTTGTTTTCAAGCCCAGTCGTGAGTTGTTTTATAGCGGCGCTGACCCGATTACGCTACTCGATGAATTGAGGGAACTAGGCTGGGCGCACATTACCGCGCACACGGACCAGGTACCGCCAATTGAAGAGATCGAGTCCGAGCACTGCTATTTGTGGTGGGAAATCTTGCTTGTGACGGATTGCGATCAGGCCGCTATCCGAGGTGTTTTCGTGTTCGTTGAAGCCGATTGTGAACTGCGCATTCGCTTACTTGAGGATCAAGCCTCGGCGGTGGCATTGTTTGACTCCGTACCAGCGGAGACGTTCCAGCAGTTTACAATCGACTCCGACCAATGTCTGGATAAGATTGAAACCGACTCACTGGTGTTGGCACGCGACCCGGGCTCCAGAGAGAATCTTGACTCGTTACTGCGAAGCGCCTCCGTCCTAAAAGGGAACGCGAGCAAGGTACTAAGGCTCATCAACATTGAATCTCTCAAAGCCGGCCACCCGCTGATACTGCTGATGCAACTCGCCAACGATATGGAGTCGCTTCTCGATCCATTCCTGGGCATGGCTGCTGGCTCGCCGCCAGTGGCTTCGATTCTCGCGGCGCTTGAGATCTGCCGCTCAACCCGGAGCCTATTGGCAAGTTTTGCTCATGATGCGGCCACGCCGGAAGTTGGGGTTGCGCTGCTGGCGCGCTTTCCTGTTGAAGCTAGTGCCATGCCCGACCCAAAGGGCTTGGATGTTCGAACCGCTGCCTTTGTCAACACCACTTCGCAATTCATCGAGATCATCGAGGGTTGCTTCCGCCGGATGGAAGAGGATGGCGAAGCGTCCCGACCCATACTCGAAACGTACCTGCGCGGCCTAAAGACCATGGCTGCTGCTGCGCAATATCAGGGCCGCGATGACCTTGAAGGACCATTGGCACAACAACTCCGAATACTCAACGCGGCAATGAGCACGGGCGACGCCCTGGGAGTTCACGGACGCTCGGCACTCCAAGACGCCTTTCGGGCGACTTGTTCGGTGATGGAATGTACGCCGCTTAAGTGCGAAGTAGTGCGCGTCGACTCGCCTCCTGCGCGAGACAAGCCCATCACAACTAGTCAGGGAGAACGACCTAGCACGCCGCCTCCTTCGACGATCCGAATCGATCAGATCAAGCTGGACCGGCTGATGCGGGTTGTTGGAGAATTGCTGGTTGCCCGCGGGGCATTTCCGTTGCTCGTTCAGAAGCTCAACGAAGGCGCCAACGGCGCAGCCGTGGCGAACGAATTGAAAGAGGCAGGTTCGAATATCTCGCGAATCGCCGACGAACTCCAGACCAGCGTCATGTCGATTCGAATGCTGCCGGTGAGGACCGTCTTTCAGAGATTCCCGCGCCTCGTGCGCGATCTCGCACGATCGTTGGGGAAGGAGGTACAACTCGTCATTGAAGGTGAAGGGCTCGAGATGGACAAGACGATTCTCGAGCAGATTGGCGATCCGCTTGTGCACTTGATTCGCAATGCCGTTGATCACGGGATCGAGCTTCCGGAGGTGCGCCGGGCGCGAGGAAAAGACCCGTCCGGCCGCCTTACTCTCACCGCACTTGGTCAGGCAGGAGGCGTAGCGATTGAGGTCAGAGACGATGGGAGCGGTTTGGACGCACAGGCATTGAAGTGTAAGGCCATCGAGAAGGGCCTAATCACGAGGGAAACGGCGACGACTATGAGTGACCAAACCGCATTCCAGTTGGTGTTTCTCCCTGGGCTCACCACTGCTGTAAAGGTCACCGAGGTTTCCGGCCGCGGCGTCGGGATGGACGTCGTTCGTAGCAACATTGCAAACCTCCAGGGAACTATCCAGATCTATTCCACGCCAAGCCAAGGCTCTTGCTTTCTTATCAAGTTACCGACTAGTCTGATGGTTTCGAGGGGTGTATTGCTGCGCGCAGGCTCGCAGGAGTACATCCTGCCCCTGAGCAACATCCGAGACATGGTGAAGTTGCCGCTGGAAGAAGCGCACACGTATCGCGGGCTCACACTCGCGCACATTCGCGGCACAACCTACAGGATCTTCAACCTGGCGGAAATACTGGGCTTGCCTCCTGAACGGACGCCCGATCTGTCTATCGCAATTGTCGAAGCGGGCACAGTGAAATACGGTCTTGTAGTCGATAAGTTCCTGAGCGAAATCGAAGTATTGGTGAAACCTCTAGCTGGCGGGCTGGAAAGATGCAGGGAGTTCCAGGGTGCCGCAATCATGGGAGATGGTCGCGTGGTCCTAGTGCTGAATGCGCTGGAATGCCACAGCCTGGAAATATCCGAATGAAGGTATGCGAACCACACGACGACACCGCCGAAATTCCCGTGAGATCCAGGCGGTTCAAGGCCTGGCTTTGGGGTGTGCTATGGGCTGGCGCGCGCTCATTCCGTTTCGCATTAAGTGTCCGCAAAAACGAAGCGGAGGGTGAATCACCTGGGTCCGACGTGACCGATACTCTGGCGCAGGTCATCGCGGAACTTGATCTGCTCAATCGCAGCACTGAACAGGATTTCCTGAGAATAGGCGGGCAGCTATCCGACTTCATCGAATCGGCGAACCAAATCTTGACGGAGCTGGCGGCGTTGGTGGAATCGCATGCAGAGAGCTACGGGCGACTGGCCGCCGAAGCGCTGAGCAACGCCCTAGATCGTTCAATCGAAATGCAGGCACGGTATGCGGAGCGTGGCGATGCGCTGGCTAGCATGCGAGAGAAGGCGCGACATCTGAAACAGACGCTGTCAGGTTTTGCAGGGACTATTGCAATCATACGCACGCTCGGTGTTTTGACGCTGATCGAAACGGCGCGACTCGGCGCTGCCGGGACTGAATTCGGAAGCCTCGCCGAAGACGTGAAACTGCTCGCAGAGAGCGTGCAGGATAGGGTCGAGAACGCGGTGGACGCAACAGTGCTGCTCTTCTCTCCAATCGAGGGGGCCATACGCGACATTGCCACTCTGGAGGCAGGCCAGGCAGAGGATCTGCCCGCAGTCATTGCGGGAGTGTTGACCAGCCTCGCCTCGTTTCAATCTTTCTGCGTGGCTCAGACCGCCTCTCACGATTCCTCGGTTCTGATGAGTGCGCAAACTGAAGCGATTCTGGAAGCGTTCAAGAAACTGATCGTTTCGATTCAATTCCACGACCTGACGCGACAGCAAGTTGAGCACGTGATTGACGTCCTGCGGCGGCTTTGCTCTGATTCGGCTGGGGACGGTAGCAGCATTCCCCGGTATCAGCCAGGCGTAGTCCAGATCCTCGCCGTGCAATCTGCGCAACTCGCGGACGCTGGAGGGAGATTTGCCGCGTCCGCCGCATCCGTTACGCGAAATCTCGACGAGCTGGCGAGGAATGTACTGGAGGTGGCCTCTCAAAGCCGCACTTTGGCGCGCCTCTCCGGGCAAGAGAAGGACTCGCTGTTCCAGCAGATGGATCGCGGGTGCAACGCCGGGCTCGCCAGTCTTAACCACTGCGCAATCGTGGAATCGGCCACTCGGACCGCTAGTAGTGGGTTGGGGGGGACAATCGGCATGATGCGAGAGTCGATTGAGGATATCGCCACAATTGAAATCCAAATGCACCGAATGGCACTGAACGCGAGCATCAGCGCGGCTCACCTCGGTAAGCAAGGCGACTCGATCGGTGTTCTCGCCGGCACGATGCAGAGCCAGGCGCTTGAGTCCAGAGCACGATCCGAATCCCTTGTTGAGGCGCTGGATCAGATGAGCCACTCCGCAGCGCTGCTTTCCGGAACACACTCCGGTGAGGCCACTATGGAAAGAGGCTCTTTGGATGGGATGAGGACGGCTGTCAGTGACCTCCGTTCCTCTAGTGAGCGGGACTTCGCTAAGATTGCCCAAATCGTCGCACATGGTGCGCGTCTGCACGATGAACTGAATGCCACCCGCGATAGCTTCGCCGTCGGTGTGCTCTTCGCTGCCTCCATTGACCGCGCCAGGAAGTTGCTCAAGTCGGTCGGTGAACAACAGTGTGAATCCAGTTCACCGAGCGCCGGCACGGACGTGGCCGTCAGTCAGCTTGGCAGTTTTGCGGACCACTACACCATGCAGGCTGAACTGGATGTACATTCAAGTTCTGTGTCCGTCGAGGCTGGAGTGGTGCTAGCCGAACTGACCGCTGGACAAGCGTGCGCGCTGCCAGAGGTTGTCGGAAAGTTTGAGGAGAACGTGGAGTTCTTCTAGCCGCGAAAAGGCGGTTCCTCGAAGCGCCGGACTTATGCCTTTGACATTGGATAGCGCGCCGGGCTCGGTTTGATAGACACGAAACCGAACGGGATCGCGCCGGAAGATGCCGCGACTTTGTCCGCCAGCGCAAGGAACCAATGGAGCACTTCTTCGACACTGCGCCCGTCTCCGCGGAACTCACCAGCGCGCTGCGCGACCTCATCATCCCAGCACCCGTCATCAATTGGCTACGCACGGCACTCCAGCAAAACCACCAAGCACAGCAAGCACCACGAGAAGCAGC
>CAIVVT010000082.1 GCA_903909435.1 uncultured Acidobacteriia bacterium
CTAAGAGCAGCTTCAGCATGGGCCGCTCCGATTACCAGCGGCAGTACGAGCCGATCCTGTACGGCTGGAAGGAAGGCGCCAGTCATTTCTGGTGCGGCGCACGGGACCAGGGCGATATCTGGTTCATTAAAAAGCCGCATCTCAACGATCTGCATCCGACGATGAAACCGGTCGAACTGGTCGGGCGGGCGATCCTCAACTCGAGCAAAACGCGCGACACAGTGCTCGATCCGTTCGGCGGGTCCGGCACGACACTGATCGCCTGCGAAAAATCGGGGCGCCAGGCGCGGCTCATTGAGATGGAGCCGATGTATTGCGATGTCATCGTTCGCAGGTGGCAGGATCTCACCGGCAAGACGGCCGTGCTTGAAGCCACGGGCGATACGTTCGATTCGATTGCGCCCCGGGCTGAGGTGGCCGCCTAATGCCGCTCATGGGCCAGCGGGAGTACGCGCGGCATCGGGGCGTAAGCCACCAGTCGATTGGCCGGGCGCTCGACGCCGGCCGCATCCAGAAGGACTCGAAAGGCAAGATCGACTCCGAGCGAGCCGACGCCTCGTGGGCACTGCGGACCGATCCGTTGATCTCGATGAACAATGCCGAGCGCCAGCGGGCCGCGGCTTCCACGACGCAACGCATGCCGAGCCTGCAGGAGGTTTCCGACCCGTCGAGCGGCATGGGTATCGGCGAAAAAGTCGCATTGCGGACCGCGATGCAGAATCTGCGCAAGGTTACCGCGCAGGCCGACACCGCCGAGATGGAGCGGGACGAGAAGAAGAACGCGCTGATGAAGCGCAGCGATGTGGATGAGCACATTGCTTCTTTCAGCCTGATGGTGCGGGACCACTGCATGGCGATGCCGGATCGTCTGGCGCCCGCGATCGCGGCAGTTCACGACACCGCGACCGTGCACCGAATCATGAAGACCGACATCGACGCCGCGCTCCGCAAATTGAGCAAGGCCGTGGCGAGCGCAGGATTCTGATGGTAGTCGAACCCCTATCCATGGCGGCGCTGAGCGCGTCGCTGCTGCTGCCACCACGGGATATCTCCGTTTCGCAGTGGGCCGACGAGAATGTGGTCCTCACCGGATCGGGTTCGGCGGAACGGGGCCAGTGGCACACGCGACCCTACCAGCGGGAACCGATGGACGTCCTCAGCCCGTCGCATCCGTGCAAGCAGGTGGTGTTGATGTCTGCTGCCCAGATGTTGAAGACCTCGATCATGGTGAATTTCCTGGGCTACATCGCGGATGTAGATCCGGGCCCGACGCTGGCGGTGGAACCGCGATCGGAGGATGCCAAGGCGCTTTCCAAGGATCGCGTCGCACCGTTGTTCCGGCATTCACCCGCGCTCAAGGGGAAACTCGCCGCGGTGAAGTCGCGCGATTCAAACAACACGGCGATGCACAAGGTGTTCGCCAACGGGTCCGGACACATCACTTTCACCGGCGCCATCTCGCCGTCCGGCCTGGCCATGCGCCCGATCCGGTATCTGTTGCTGGACGAGATTGACAGGTACCCTCTGAGCGCAGGATCGGAGGGCGATCCCGTATCGCTGGCGATGCAGCGCACCGGAGAGTTTGAGCACAACAAGAAGGTAATCATGTGCTCGACGCCGACCGTCGACGGCGAGAGCCGGATCCAGGCTGCATGGAACACGAGCGACCAGCGCGAGTACTTCGTGCCGTGCCCGAAGTGCAACCACTTTCAAATCCTGGTGTTCAGCGATGGCACCGACGGCGGGCTGGTGTGGCCGGAAGGCGCGCCGGAGAAGGCCGCTTACTGCTGCGAGGAGTGCAAGGAACTCATCCCGCACAACCAGAAATCCTGGATGGTGGAGCGCGGCGAGTATCGCCCGCAGAACCCTGGATCGCCGATTCCTGGTTTCCGGGTGTCGCAGTTGATCTCCCCGAAGCGGTCCTGGGGTACGATCGCCGCGGAGTTCCTGGTTGCCAACGAGTCGAGAGAGACGCTCAAGGCATTCCTGAACACGGTGCTGGCGGAACTCTGGACGGAACGCGGGTCGGCGCCCGACTGGGAGAAGCTCTATCTGCGGCGCGAGGACTACGAACTCGGGATCGTGCCGACGAAGGGATTGCTGCTGGTGGCTGGCGTCGACGTGCAGGACGACCGCCTCGAGGTGGAGATCAAGGCATATGGGCGGGGGAAGGAATCGTGGTCGGTGGATTATCGTGTGATCCAGGTGCCCGACCAGGCGGGGCAACCGCTCAAAACGTCCTCGCCGGAAGTCTGGAGGGAGTTGGAAGCATTGCTGGCGGTGGACTGGCCGCGCGAGTCGGGCGGCACCATGCCCATCCTGGCCATGACGATCGACTCGGGCTTCCGGCCGCAGATGGTGTACGAGTTCGCCGCGCGCCATCCGCAGCCGGCGCACGGCCCGGCAGGAGACAGGATCTCTGCGCCGCGCACCGTGGTGGCGACCAAGGGCACCCCGGATTTTCTGAAACTGATCGCGCGGGTGTCGCCGACGGACGCGGCGCGCAAGCGGCAGAACGTCCGGATCTGGCACATTGGCGCGCACTGGGCGAAGCAGGAGTTCTACGATTGGCTGCGGATCGTGCTGCCCGACGATGGGACGTACCCGCCCGGGTACCAGCACTACGCTTACAAGGATCAGGACTTCTATCGCGGGCTCTGTTCCGAGTCGCGGATCATCCGGGCGAGCGGCAAGGTGGA
>CAIVVT010000083.1 GCA_903909435.1 uncultured Acidobacteriia bacterium
GCACTTCTTCGACACTGCGCCCGTCTCCGCGGAACTCACCAGCGCGCTGCGCGACCTCATCATCCCAGCACCCGTCATCAATTGGCTACGCACGGCACTCCAGCAAAACCACCAAGCACAGCAAGCACCACGAGAAGCAGCAATCAAACACGCGGCGGCAGAAAGCGAACGACTCGGCGCCCGCATCGAAGCAATGTACCTCGACAAACTCGAAGGACGAATCACGACAGCGGTCTACGACGCCAAGGCAACCGAGTGGCGGTCGGAGCAAGCAAAGCTCCAGGAACGCATCAACAACCTACAAACCGCCAACCAAGGCTACGACGACGCGATCAACACCCTCGCCAAGATCAGCAACCTCAGCAGCGCCTTCGCACAACAGACGCCAGCACAACAACGACAACTGCTCGCCATCACCATCCAAACCGCAGCATGGAGGAACGGACAGTTAGAAACCACCCTCAACAACGCATTCCAAGAAATACGAGTATCGAACCGCGCAACAGCAACAAAACAAAAGGGGAAAGGACCAACAGGGCAGGAAATGACGAAATGGCTCCCCTCTCACACCTCTGAGCGAACTCTCTCCAACTTTTTGTTTGGTGCCCACCGGGTAGGCCTTGTAACGCGCCGCCGAGCGGCGGACTTGCCGCCGGAACGGCGCGTGCCAGCGTTGAGAGATTGGCCTCGTTTACAGTGCTTTGAGAGCGTTTAATCGCCGGAGAATGATGCCTATCCGCGCTTGGCTCATCGCATCAGGAAAGAGATATCCGGGTAACGCATCCAGAAACGCTGGCGTACCAAGCAAGGCACTAATCTCGGTCCGAACATAGGCACGCAGCTCAAGTGCGGTCGCTTGAATTTCTTCCACAATGACAGCGCGGCCATCGACGACGGATATGCAGTCTTCCAAGTCATGGCTTGTGGAGAAGTCTCCCTTTCCGCGGCTTTTGAAAGCTTCGATCTTAGTGGCAAGAAACAATGGGGCTGTCACCATCAGGATCTCCAGATCCTCCGCGAGTCGTTGTGTTACGGCAGTATCCATCGCCGCCCGATACCAACGGTTCGAGAATCCGAGGATGTTCTCTTCCAGCGGCATGACGTCCAGGACCGTCCGCTGACAGACCCACCGGCACACCGGCGCACCAACGCTCGTGTCTTCCACAAAACCAAGCGTGCGCAAACGCTCACCGAATTCGACATACTGCGCATACGAGGTGATCTCCGCGATGGCATCCACATCGAAGGTGGTACGCGGAGCGCCGGCAGCCTGGTCTGTGATGAGCAATCCCGTTACGGCCCCGCCAACGAATACGAGCTCGTGAAGCAACGGGCGTAAGAGTTGTGCCGCATCGATGAGCTGCCTGAGATTCGAATCAGGCATGGACTTCACTCAGACGACGGTGCAATTCTGCCTCGGCGAGCTTTCGTTCACGAATGCGACCGTCCCGCAGCGCATCCACGAGGACCAAGTATTCATAGAAGCTCTGGTCTCGCAGAGCGGCGATCGGCGCGGTTTTGTACAACGGCGCAAACGCGATGCCCCGCTGCTGCCCCTCCTCGTAGGGCCAGACCGGAATCGGCTCGCTGCCGGGCGCGATGCTGCTGCAGAGTGGCTCGGCGCCATAAGAGGTCGCAACGCCACGGGTAAGTTCGCCGCGCTCAGCGGGGAAGACGTACTTCAAGCCATGAACCAGGAACTCGTTAAGCGCCGCAATGTTCGGGAGATCCAGGGAACTGGCGTCGTGGAGCAAGTGGCTGGCTTGAGCGCGCTTTACGCAAGCGTGCACCTCAGAAGGGCTCATCACCAACTCGACCGCGAGCTGCGCATACGGGGCCCGGCGTGATCCATCAGCGACGATCTTCAGCACTACGTAGACGTCTTGAGGCTTCAGGCTCATAGCCACATTCTACATTCGCGAATCGCGAATAGCGAATGGCTAGCCTCGAAGAAGCAGGTCCTCGCCCGGGTTGCATGCCAGCGCAAGGAGCTTCGAGCGGCGTGTGGCGGGGGCGTTCCGGATCTGCTTTGTCGTATTGCCGCCGCAATAATCGATTGCCCGAGCGTCGTTTGCGGTGCGCATCGTGGCCACCCACGAATTCCGTTTCGAACCGCCGCCTGAGCAATTGACAGCCTTCTTTGTTGACAGCTCTGTTCAAAGTGGCGGCCCAAGTTGAACCCAGTAAAATGCACGTGGCACCGAAGCAATGGGCTTTGTTTTCTTGATGATAGC
>CAIVVT010000084.1 GCA_903909435.1 uncultured Acidobacteriia bacterium
ATACCCGTCCAGAATCGTCACCGTCGGCAGCATAAAGTTCGCCAGGTCCACCAGCGACTGGTTAATCTGCTGGTGCAGCCTGTTCCTCTGCCCACCCAGTATCCCGTACCAGTTCTTCATCCCAATCGTCACGCCGAGCAGGCTGTGATGCTTGGCAATCGGCAGATTTATCACCTTGTCCGCCTCAAGAAACGGCGTAAACACCGGCCAGCTTTTCAGCACCACGCCGCCCAGGTCCACCTCGCGGTACATCTCGGGATCGGGAAGCAGCACTTCGGCGCCCTCGGCGTGGGCCGCAGCCTGAATGCCGGAGCGCTGAAAGCACCGCCGCGGTTCGTTGCAGCTTACGTCGGTCACAATCACGCGCTTTGCGCCCGCCTGCCAGCACTGGCGCACCACCTCGGCCACCACTTCGGGATTGGTGTTGGCCGCCTGTTCCGGCGTCCGGTCCCAGGCAATGTTGGGCTTCAGAACCACCACGTCCTGATGGCCCACAAAGCGGCCTATGCCGCCCAGGTCAGCCAGCGCCCGCTGCACCAGCGCGCGCGGCTCTCCTCCCTGGACCACTGTAAGGTGCGGGAACTGAGGATTGTCCGCGGTCCGGTGGTCGCGCCGCGCCTGCTCTGCCTTGTCCGGGACCGGCTTGAAGCTGTGTTCGCTCAGCCAGACGCCAACTCCGGCCGCGCCCGCAGCAACGCCGCCCACGCGCAGCAGTTGCAGCATGGCCTCGCGCCGCGTCAGGGCCGGCTTCTGGTCCTGTATTCCGTTGGGCTTCTGTTCGGTTTCCCCGGCCATGGCCATCCTCCCGGTCAAACTTCCATAAGGTGAATGCGTTGCGGATCGTTGACGCCCAACCCGTGCGAGGCGTCGGCGGCTGTGGCAATATAAGTCGCTGGACGGCCTGCAGCTTCCAGTGTCGGTAATCCCACCTCGGCGCGCTTGCGCTCCAGCATCTGCCACGCCGTGTGATCCACGGCCACGCGATCCTCGCCCACGATCAGCGCATTGGGGTACCAGAGGTGCTCAGGCCGGAACCCCGGCCCGCCTTGATAGACAGATGACATGGCGTCTCCAATCGTGAAGCGGACCTTCTCGCGCACCACTGGAATCCGATTCAGGTCGGCCACACCCGGGTTGCACCCGCCGTGATGCAGTTGATCCGGCCGTTGCACTACCCCGTACATGTTCTTCATGGAAAATGTCAGTCCCGCCTGGTCGTGGTCCTTGAGAATGGGCAGATTGATTACCATTCCGCATTCGCGGGTGAGAATCTTGGACAGGTTCACGTTCACCGTGCCCCACGCTACAGGCTGCTCCTCGAACCCCGACACATCGGAGCCGAAGCAACGAACGCGGCTGGGATCGATATTGACCGTAAGGCCGCACGCGGCAAGATCGCGCGGGTTGCGGTCCCACACCACAATGTTGCCGGGCTTCACGCCGGCCTGCTGCAGCCGCTCGCAGATGGCCAGCACCAGCGCCCGGTGGGTTGAAATTCCCTTGCCGCCCAACCCGTTCACCTTCAGGCCAATCACCTGGCCCTGGGGCACAATGTGCTTCCAGGCATCCATCGGCTTCTCGCGCCCGGTATAGCTGGCCATGGCCCGGTCCAGCAGATCCAGCACCCGCTGTTCATCCGGTTGCGCACTTTGTCCGTGAAGCGCGGGATCGCGGGCAATCACAACTTTCGACTTGCCTGTCTCCCCGTGCTGGCCCACGACGCGCGCCAATCCCAACTTGCTTTGGGTACCCAGCAGCACGGCTCCCGTC
>CAIVVT010000085.1 GCA_903909435.1 uncultured Acidobacteriia bacterium
CTGGACCCATCGGCGCGGCTGCGCATGTTGAAACTGGTCAAAGAAATGAAAGAGGACCACGGCATGAGCGTCGTGCTCTGCTCGCACCTGCTGCGCGACGTGGAGGAGGTTTGCGACGAGGTGGTGATCATGAAAGACGGCCTGATCGTGCACCAGTCGAACCTCGAGGAGGAGCGGCGCTCCAACCGGCGCTTCGTGGAACTGGAGGTCTCCGGCGACGACTCGGCATTGGGAAAGCACCTGGCTGCCATGGGTGCGGAAACGGTGAGCGAAGGCGGCGGCCGGTGGAGAATCGTGCTGCCTCCCGAGTTGGAAATGGCGGCGCTGTGGCAAGCGACCGCGCAATTGAACCTGGGCGTGCGCAAGCTCACGCACCGGCGCGATTCATTGGAGGAGATCTTCTTGAAGGCGGTCGGGCACCTGCAGGCGGCACCCGTCGAGCCGCCGCGCATCGAGCCGCTTCCGGCAGAAGAGGTGAGCCCGCATGGCCATCTATAAACGCGGTTATGAGCGCTATCGGGGACCGCTGAACGGTCATTGGTCGCGGCTGCTGGTGCTGCCCCGCTTTGCCTGGCAGCGGCTCTTCCAGCAGCGACTGGTGTTGGTCTTGATGATCGCCTCGTTGATCTGGCCGCTGCTGTGCGGTTTGTTCATCTACTTATCGAACCGGCTGGACCTGCTGCCCAGCATCCCCGGCGATATCAAGAACATGCTCAATATCAACGGCAAGTTCTTCCTGATCTTCATGAACACGCAGGCCGTTTTCTCGGTGATGCTGGCGGCTTTGGCCGGGCCGGGGTTGATCGCGCCCGATCTTTCGAACAACGCCTTGCCGCTGTACTTCAGCCGGCCGCTGACCCGGTTGGACTACGTGGTTGCCCGCATGACAACGCTGGTCGGACTGCTCTCGTTGGTCACGTGGCTCCCGGGCCTGCTGTTGTTCTGGATGCAGTCCGGGATGGCAGGCTGGGATTGGTTCACGAAGTACTGGTATCTGGGCGTCGCCGTTTTTTGCGGCTTCGCAGTGTGGATCCTGGTCGTGAGCCTGGTGGCGCTCGCTTGTTCAGCCTATGTGAAGTGGCGGATCGTGGCTGGAGGCCTGGTTCTGGGCTTCTTCTTTATCCTGACGGGCGTCGCCCAGATGGTGAACGCGGTGTTGCGCGTTGATTGGGGCTCGCTGCTGAATCCGACGCGGTCGATGTACATCCTGTGGTCGGCCATGCTGGGCGAGGAGCCTCCGCCAGGGCCGGGCGTGTGGGCGTGCGTGGCGATGCTGACCGCCATGGCGGTCATCCTGGGCCTGATTCTCGAACGCAAACTGCGCGCCGTGGAGGTGATCTCATGAAGGGTACCGAGGTCATCTTCGAGGACGTGTCCAAGTTTTACGGGGAGGTGTTGGGCGTCAACAAAGTCACGCTGCACATTCCTCCGGGAATCACCAGTTTGGTGGGCCCGAACGGCAGCGGGAAAACCACGCTGATGAACCTGATGACCGGGTTGATCCACCCCGGCCGGGGTTCGATCACGGTGCTGGGCCTTTCACCGCGCGATCCCGAGCAACTGATGCGCGTCACGGGCTACGCGACGCAGTTCGACTCGGCCCCGCGCTGGGCCACCGGCATGGAGTTCGTCTCCACCGGCCTCACGCTGTACGGCTATTCCCCGACCGAGGCGCGCGACCGTGCCTGGCAGGCGCTCGAGCAGGTCGGGTTGACCGAGGCCGCGGGCCGCAAAGTGGCGGGCTACTCGAAAGGCATGCGGCAGCGCGTGCGACTGGCCCAGGCCATCGCGCACGATCCGCAAGTGCTGGTTCTGGACGAGCCGCTGAACGGGCTGGACCCGCTGGTGCGGGCCGAAACGATCAGTTTGTTCCGCCGCTACGCCGCCGAGGGGCGGCACGTGATCCTCTCCAGCCACGTGCTGCAGGAAGTGGACCTGATCAGCGACCAGGTGATTTTGATCGCGAATGGAATGATCGTCGCCGAGGGCGAGATCCGCGGCGTGCGCGACGAGATGTCGGAGCACCCCAGCCAGTTCATCATCCGCTGCCGCGATGCCTCGCGCATCGCTTCGCTGCTGTTCTGCGAGGATCACGTGACGGAGATCAAGATGAACGACGACCGCCTGGGCCTGCTGGTGTTGACGCGGAACCGCGAGGAGTTCTCCCGGGCATTGACGCGCATCGCACTGGCGGGGCACGTGATTGACGGCGTGATTCCTTCGGACGAGAGCGTGGACGCGCTGTACGAGTACCTCATCGGAGGCGGGCGGGCATGACGATCACCAAGGTGCAAGTACAGCAGGCGTGGACCATCGCGCGGATCGAGATGCGGCGGGCGTTCCTGTCCAAGCGCGGGTTGTGGGTCTACCTGCTGGCGCTCTTCCCGGCGGTTGCTTTCTTCGGCCACGGGCTTCAGATGAAGTTCATGGAGGAGCGCTGGTCGCGCAATGGCCTGACGCAGGCCCGAGTCGTTGACAGCTTCACGAAGGGCGAGAAGGTGGACGAGATCCTGAAGCGCGCGCCCAATCCCTCTTTCGACCACGAATGGACGAACCGGCGCGAGGACGAGGGCGACCGCGACGACAAAGATCGCAAGACCCAGCCAGAAGAGCCTCAACGCAGGCGGGCCATTAGTTATTATGACGGCCAACGCGTTATCGACCTGCGCTTCACTAACGGCGTGCTTGTGGAGAAGCACGTCCGCTTCTTCAGGGACCCCACCGACGACCGCCGGGTCTTCGCCGTGATCTTTCAGTTCTTTTACCTTCGATTGGCAATCTTTTTCGGGTGCCTGGGCATCTTCATGAACCTGTTCCGCGGCGAGATGCTCGACAAGACGCTGCACTTCTGGTTCCTCACGCCGGTGCGGCGCGAGGTGCTTCTGGCGGGCAAGTACCTGGCGGGCCTGGTTGCCTCGACCGTGATCTTCGGAGGCGGCGCGCTACTCGGCTACGCGGCCATGCTGTGGCCCAATACTGGAGTTGACGCACAGGCGTTCATAGCGGCGGCGGGGTGGTCGCACGCATTCTGGTATGCGGCCGCCGCGACGCTTGGCTGCCTCGGCTACGGCAGCGTGTTTCTAGCGGCGGGGCTTTTGCTCAAGAACCCGATTATCCCGGCGGCCGTAATTCTGCTGTGGGAGAGCATCAACAACTTCCTCCCCGCCGCGCTGCAGAAGCTGAGCGTGCTTTATTACTTGCAGTCGCTCTGTCCGGAAAGCGCGCTGATCGATGAGCAACAGCCTCTGCTTCGTTTGTTGCTGGCCCCGGCGGCACCGGCCTCGAAGAGCCTCGCGGTTTTGGGGTTGGTATTGGTCACCGCACTAGTGCTGTGGGCGGCATCGAGAGCGGTGACGCGAATCGAGATCAACTACAGCACGGAATAGGCGCTGGTAAAGGGCAGCGCCGGTTCGCCGGTGACTTGCGACTTGCACATTGGCCGAAGGCGGACTGAGCCGGGTGTCTGGTGGACAGGTCCGGACCTGCAGGCAGCCCCCCCCGGAGCCTTAGCCAAAAAAACTGCCAACGGGCGGGCCCGGTGCCCAATCTTCGTTGTGGACGCCGAACCCCATCGGGTTCTGAGTTTCCTGGCGGGCTCCCTCGAGCGGGCTCATCGGATTCGAAGGATCCTCATGATCCCAGTAATCAAATGACCATTCCGTGGGGAAACTGTTCCTTTGTGAATCGCGGTTCGGATGCTGTTCTGCGTGCGCCATGTTCCCTCCTAAAAGCTGCGATTTTCATATCTGCAAATCCTCTTTTGCGGCACTGCGCCTGCAATGGCGGAACAGCGTTGCGAAGCAATGAGAGGAGCTGTACGCTCAACGATCGATTTCGGCTGGCCAGTATTTCAGTGCAACTGAAGTGCCGGACCCCAGGCTTTCGCCTCCGCTAAAGGGACGCGGCAGAATCTGTTGAATTCAGTGCACTTGGCGGCGGCGCTCTCGCCGTTTGCCTGAGGCCCGGCGTTTGAGGCTGACTTTGCCGCTCGCTTGACAGGTAATACTTACGGGCCTTCCCGGCAGGCGGATTCGTTGGCCGGTAACTCTTTCCGGATGGGCGCGGCCTCGCCGGCGACGAGAGCGGCTTTGCCGCCCAGAAGCAAGGGAAAGCAGGTTGGTCGAGAATTCCACGAAGAAATCGTCATGCAATTTCAATCACTGGCCGATATGGAGTGGCAAGGATGGACTCAGTTGCAATGCCAGGATACGTCCACCTGACGGATTCGTCAGAACTGTCCGACCGCGATCTTGAACACTACGTACTGGGCCGGACCTCGGCTGAAGTCGAACTGGCGCACGTAGAGCAGCACTTGACCAACTGCCCAGCATGCGCGGAACGGGCTGCGGCGATGACCAACTCAATCGCGCGCCTGATAGGTGTGTTTCAGCGATTCGACCTGGAAGAGGCGGACATCTCGCGTTGAGCTTCAAGGGCGCGAAGGCGGGGCAACGCTCGACCGGCGCAGATTCCCGGCGTCAATCAGCTCCACATACTCGTGCTTAATGCCCGGCCGGGCGTAGCATGCGAAGGCATTCGCCGTTCCAGGAAACGGACGCCCAACGCGACTCGCCACCGAGCCACGCTCACCAACTGCCACCTACTTCGGAATCGGGCGACCCATCGAGTTGTAAATGTCCTCGATCATCGCGACGTTCTTCCTGGCGGTGGCGTTGGTCTTGTCGTACTCCAGCACGATGCGATACTCCCGCAACGCATTCGGGTACTTCTGCCTGGGCGGCAGTTGATCGTTGTACATGAACGAGTCGCCGAACTTCAGGTGCGCGTTGGCGAGCGCGCTGACCAAACCGGCATCCTTCGGCGCCTGCTTGTGCGCCGCGTCCAGCATAGCGATTGCTTCGTCGAACTTCTTGTCGTTGATCTTGGCGTCGACCGCCTTCTGGAGCTTAGGATCAAGCGCCAGCAGCAGGCAGGATGCCACGATTCCAGTCAACACGAGTTTGCCCAGCAACATATGTCTTTATTGTAACTGCATAATTAACGAAAGTTTATTCTGCATATCGTCACGGCTAGCGTTGAAAGTGCCCCCCCTTTCGTGATCCGGAGCGATTGAGGCTAGGCAGCTCGATCCACCGCCGCCTCCTTTGTGCCGAATGCTCAGGACCCGGCGACGCCGCGCCGCAGGCTACCCAAAACGAAAATACAGCGGGCTGATGGAAGACCGCGGCCCCGTGCTGGCGATGTCACCAAACCGAAAACAAGTAAATCTTGACGGACGCCGCATGTTTAGGCGAATCTAGTAAAACTCTGTTGGACCTCGCTCCGATTGAACTGGAATCAAATCGGCAAGCGCAACCTTAAACTTACACAAATGGAGGAGAATATCATGAAACGATTTGCATATCGTCTTTCAAAGGCATCTGGCGCGGCCGTGTTGACCGCCACGCTCGTCCTGATGGGTGCAGGCGCGGCGATTGCCGCCCCGCCCGCTCTGCCGGTCAGCATTGTGAATACGCCGCTGCCGGTGCAGGGAAACGTGACCGGTACCGTGGCCGTTTCCAGCCTTCCGGCGGTGCAATTGAGCGGCACATCGACCGTTAAGCTCAACACCACGCCGCTGGCACCCGCGTATGTGGACACGGACAGGCCCGCCCGCAACGGGTTCAATGTCTCGTGCTTTACCGGCAACGTCGACCCTGTTTACGGTCAGGCTGCCTGCACATTGTTGTCGATTCCCGCCGGGCGCCAGGTGGTACTGGAAACCATCTCCTGCCAGGCTGTGCTCGTTGGCGGGGATGGCCCCGGGGATGTCCAGTTGATCGTTCCCAACACGCCGTTCACTCCTGGCGGACCAGACCACGTTTCCCATCTGCTGGCGCTGAGCAAGCAAGCTTCGGGGAATGGTCTGGACATCTGGCGAACGACGACTCCTCTGCGGGCCTACGGGAGCGCGCCGGCCCAGGGGTCGGTTGACATCGGGCTGTTCTTCCGGGCGAACTACTCGCCGTCCGTCACCCAGGGCATCAGTTGCACGGTCTCCGGCTACCTGGTCGGCCAGTAGACCAGCAGCTCTACCGCACGAGCCGGTGCAACTCCGGGGCGTGACTCATCTGTTGATGTTCGGGCGCGTGTCATAGCGCGCCCGATTCTGTTTTTTGATCCATCGTTGGGGCCGTAGCCGTCTGGAGGCCACGGCATCAGCCATCCCGAAGAACAGCACGGCACTCCCGCGGTCTGATGTGACGGCGAAGGCGCAGGTTCCTTGGCTCTTTTGTATATACTCAGCGACGAGGGAGCTGTTGTGCTGCGATCCGGCGAGTTCATGCTCGTTCGTCCCGTACTGTTGACGGCGGTGATTGCACAGGACCTGCCGGAGGGGAATTCCCCGGCGGCCCCGAATGCAGCACAAGCCCTGCAGTGGAGGTTCGAATGAAGCACTGGACGCGTCGCGACGTTTTGAAAACCGGCATAGTGGTTCCAAGTGCGGCCGCGCTGGCGGTGCCTTCGCCGGCCGCGCCCATTCAATCGGGGCAGGTCCAAGCAGCCGCCGCGGTCGAGACGATTCGCGAGCGCTCGCTGCTCGATTTCGGATGGCGATTCCATTTCGGGCACGCGAACGATTCCACGAAGGACTTCGGATTCGGCGGCGCGAATGGAGGGTTCCAGAAGACCGGCAACTTCCTCTCGCCGAGCCACCTGAGTTTTGACGACGCTGATTGGAAGCCGCTGGATCTGCCCCACGACTGGGCGATCGAATTGCCCTTCCAGAACGATCCGGCGCTGTCGAGCAAGGGCTTCTACCCGATTGGGCGCAGCTACCCGGAGACCAGCGTGGGCTGGTATCGCCGCGTCTTCGAACTCCCGGCGGCAGACGCGGGCAAGCGAATCTCTGTGGAATTCGACGGCGCTTACCGTCAGTCCATGGTGGTCTTCAATGGCTTCTATGTAGGCACGCATAGCGGCGGCTACGATCCCTTCAGCTTTGACCTCACGGATTTCCTGATTCCCGGTGGGCCTAACGTACTACTCGTGCGGGTTGACGCCACATTGAGCGACGGTTGGTTCTACGAGGGCGCTGGGATTTACCGCCACGTCTGGCTCGTGAAAACCGCTCCGGTCCATGTGAAGCGGTGGGGCACCTTCGCGCGTGCTGAATTGGGGCAGGGCGCGGCAACGGTCTCCATTCGCACCGAGGTCGAGAATCACGCGAACAGCGAACAGCAAGTGCGGGTGATCTCGACCATCCTCGATCCGTCCGGCCGCGAGGTCTCCCGGACGGCGAGCGCGGCGCAGCCAATGGCGGGCTGGGGTGACCGCACTTTCGAGCAGCAGGCGACCGTCAGGCAGCCCGCACTGTGGTCCCTCGAGGAACCGCAGCGCTACAAACTGGTCACCGAAGTTGAAGCCGGCGGAGCGATTACGGACCGATACGAGACCCGCTTCGGCATCCGCTCGCTGCGGTTCGATGCGGCAAAAGGCTGCCTGTTGAACGGCAAGCCGGTGAAGGTCAAGGGCACGTGCAACCACCAGGACCACGCCGGCCTTGGAACGGCGCTGCCCGACGCGGTACAGTACGCGCGCGTCCGAAAGTTGCAGGAAATGGGGTGCAACGCCTACCGGACGTCGCACAACCCGCCCACGCCCGAACTCCTGGATGCCTGCGACGAGTTGGGGATGCTGGTGCTCGACGAGACGCGCATGATGTCCTCAAACCCCGAAGGGCTGGCTCAGTTCGCGAATCTGGTTCGACGCGACCGGAACCACCCGAGCGTGTTCCTGTGGTCGATGGCAAATGAGGAGCGCGAGTCGGGCACCGGGTTCGGCCTGCGCATCCTGACCGCCATGAAGCGGGTCGCGACCGAACAGGACGGCTCGCGGCCGGTGACCATCGCTCCGTTCCCCTTTGGCGGTCTCGGGCAGGGCGGCAACGCAGTTTGCGACGTGATGGGTTACAACTACGCGGACCCCGCCGCCGAGGAGTACCACAAGGCGAACCCGGGCACACCGGTGATCGGAACCGAAACGGTGAGCGCAGTCGCCGCCCGCGGCATCTACGTGACAGATCCGAAAACAGGGTTCGTCAGCTCGTACGACCCGTACACCACGACCGGCCGCGCCTCGGCCGAAGGCTGGTGGCGATTCTGCAATGCGAGGCCGTGGCTCTCCGGCGGATTCGTCTGGACCGGATACGACTACCGTGGTGAGCCGTCGCCCTACGAGTGGCCGAACATCAGTTCGCAATATGGCGCCATCGACACGTGCGGGTTCCCCAAAGACTCGTTCTTCTACTATCAGTCGTGGTGGACGTCGAAGCCCGTTCTGCATCTCTTCCCGCACTGGAACTGGCCGGGCCTCGAAGGCCGGGAGATCGCCGTTTGGGTGCACTCGAATCTCGAGCGCGTGGAGTTGTTCCACAACGGGCGCAGTTTGGGTGCGAAGGAGATGCCGAAGGACTCGCATCTGGCTTGGAACGTGAAGTATGCTCCGGGCACCATCGAAGCGCGGGGCTACCGGGACGGTAAGCAGGTGCTGACCGCCCGGCGCGACACTACTGGACCCGCGGCGAAACTCGTGGTTCGCGCAAACCGTACCGAGATCGCCGCCGATGGTGAAGACGTCGCGATGTTCGCGGTGGAAGTTCACGACGCTGAGGGCCGGGTGGTGCCGGTGACTGACAACCAAGTCCACTTCCGAGTAACGGGAACGGGCAAGCTGATCGGAGTCGGAAATGGCGACCCGACCAGCCACGAATCGGACATTGGCAGTTCGCGCAGAGCCTTCTCGGGAATGTGCATGGTGATCGTTCAAGCCAGCAAGGACGCGGGAAGCATTCAGTTGGAGGCCACATCGCCGGGCTTGACGACCGCGGCGATCGCAATTACTGCCAAGCCGGTCCGGCTGCGGCCACAGATTGCCGCATGGGAGCGGGAGGCGCCGTCGGGCTCCGGCGTCACGGGTCTATGGCGCCCGGAACGGTCGGCGGGTGGAGGGGGCATCGCGGATTTCGTCTTCGGAAGCGGGGACATGGTGTTCACGCTGCGTCAGGCTGGAACCGCCGTTACCGGCAGGGTGGAGTCCCCCAGCGGATTCTTCGGGGACGGCGGCGCGGGCGAGGTCAAGGACGGCAGAATTGATGGCTCCAGCATCTCTTTTCGTGCGGGCAGCACGACATACAGCGGCACCTTCAGCGGAGAGCAGATCGAATTGCGCAGAAGCATGCCTCCGATTTTCGAGCGTAAGGACCCGGCTGCGGCCAATTCATCGGCCGTGACTTCGCGCCCGGCAATCGGCCCCCCACCGGACGGGACCGACCCGTCCATCGCCGGAATGGACTTCGGAAAGCTGGTGGCGCCGCCGCTGATACTACGTCGAACGAACCGCTGACATGCCGGGCGTGTGTGCCGTCTACCCTCAGTAACCTGGACGCTTCGGGGTTGTCCGCAGGCCGCGATTGGGGACGTAGGAACCCAGACGGCTGCGAGGAGATGCGGGCCATCGCCTGCGGCCCGGGCGCGCCCTGGATGTCGTTTCGCTCAGCAATGACGCCGATTCCGGGTGGCCGCCTTCGTCCGGGCACCCGTTAGGCTATACTTCGGCTTCTTACTTTGTCTGAAGATCGAGGCTCCTGAAATCATGCATCGCCGCTCATTTATCAAAGGCGCGTCCGTCGCCGCCTTCGCCACCCTCGCCAACTCGGCACAAACGCCTTCACGTGATCTGCGAATCGCCTACGGCGGCATCGGCATTGAGTGCAGCACCTATAGCCGCCTGCGGACCCGCATGGATGAGTTCACCATTCTGCGGGACGCGGAACTGGCGTCGAGCGAACGATTCAAGTTTCTGAAACGCTACCCCGTGGGTTTCATGCCTACGCTGGTGGCCAGTGCGGTCCCAGGCGGTCCCGTCGAGCGGAAGACCTACGACACGATCAAAGCCGAGTTCCTGCAGCGCCTCAAGGCGCTGATGCCACTCGACGGCCTATACCTGCCGATGCACGGCGCGATGTTTGTCGATGGCATGCAGGACGCGGAGGCCGATTGGTATCAGGCGGCCCGCAAATTGGTTGGGCCTGACTGTCTCATCTCGGCGAGCTACGATCTCCACGGCAATATCAGCCAGCCGATTATCGACACCATCGACATGCTTTCCGCGTTTCGCACCGCGCCGCACATCGACCGGGAAGAGACCATGCTCCGGGCTACGGACATGCTCCTGCACTGTCTGCACGAGAAGATCCGCCCAATCCTGATGTGGGCGCCGGTCCCGGTCCTCATGCCGGGCGAGCGCAGCAGCACGGAATGGCAGCCGGGAAAGCGACTGTGGGAGCAGTTGCCCGCACTCAATCGCGAGCCTGGCATTTTAGACGTAAGCATGCTGGTCGGCTACGTCTGGGCCGACGAACCGCGCTCCACCGCGGCCGTGGTCATTACGGGCACTGCCCCAAACACTCAGCGCAAGTTAGCCACTGCCCTCGCACGGCAGTATTGGGACGCCCGCACCGAATTCCAGTTCGGAACCGAAACATGCACCGTGGAAGAGTGCGTCCAGCGTGCGATGGACGCGAAGACCCAGCCCGCGATTCTCGCGGACTCCGGCGACAACCCGACCGGAGGCGGCAACGGCGATCAAGCCACAGTCCTGGAGTCTCTGCTCCGCCACAAGGCGCAGAACGTCGTCTTCGCGGGCATCACCGATCGTCCCGCCACGGAGGCCTGCTATAAAGCAGGTGTAGGTGGACGAGTCTCCCTCTCCATCGGAGCGACGCTCGACCCCAAAGCCAGCCAACCCGTCAAAGCGGAAGCCGTGGTGAAGTTCCTGCTTGCGGAAGCGAATCCGGCCCGTCGCGAGGCAGTTGTCCAGATTGAGGGGATTACGCTGGCGCTATCCGCCTACCGCCGCCCCTACCATGACATCAACGACTTCACGCGTCTTGGATTGACCCCGAAGTCCTTCAAAATCATCGTCGTTAAGTCCGGCTACCTCTCGCCGGAGCTGGCGCCCATCGCCAACCCGAGCCTGATGGCGCTGTCCGATGGGGCGATCAACCAGGACATCGTCCACTTGCCGGCGAACCGGTACCGCCGGCCCAGTTACCCATTCGTCGCGGACCTCCATTTCACGCCGACGGTTTACGGTTCCGCGCGAAATCGAACCTAGCGGCGTTCTCCGGCAGATTGCGTTGAGAACGTCAGATCTGGGAATCGGGGGAGCGTTGAGCTCATCCTGAGCGCTCCCCGTGAACACGCTGCCCGCGACCAGAATCGCGTCTCAGCGCAGTTCGGCGGGCTGTGAGACGGCTTTCGCCTGAATCGTGATGGCGCCCTCGCCCAGCCCCGGGGGCAGTGGCAGTCAGATGGATCGTCCCGGCCTGCCGAGCTTGGGCTTCAAAGCCTGTCAACACCTCGCCGAGGATCGCCCACACGATCTCGTCCTTGTTGGCGAAGTACTGATACAGGGTCGAGGTCCGCAGCCCGCAGGCAGCGATAATTTCGGCCATGTTGACCCGCTCGATGCCGCGCTCGTCGAACAGGCGCTCGGCCGCGTCGAGAATCCGGCGGCGCTGACGCTCCCGATGGGCGTGGTAGGTGTTCGCGGCTAGGGCTGAGTCCCTCATAGGCATTGGCGGTGCAGCTACTTAGAATACGCAGTTGTACTTCGATTTCGAACTATGACTACGAATCGCTTAACGCCCCCTTCTACTCGAGTCAATACGAATCGCAGGTTGCCGGGCACGGCGCGGGTGATCCGGATGCCGGTGTATTCGCATGTCCCGGGTGCGCATCCGGGCGGTTCCCATGAACTCGGCTTTTTGGTGGGGATCCAACCTGAGCGCAGTGTTGCGGGGTGGCGAGCGCAGCAAGATGCGGGGATAAGATAGGAGAAGTCATCCCATCTCTCATGTCCTTTGTAAGCCTCACGCGTTTGCGCGTTCGCTCCATCCGCTTCCTGCCGTTGTTTGGGTTCCATGCGTATCGGTCACTTCGACAGGTGAAGCAGGCCCCAGGATTCCAGGCCGGTGCGCTCTTGCCGGACCGGGGTTGGACCTACTGGACCATGACCGCGTGGGACGAAGCGGAAAGTATGCGCCGGTATATGACATCCGGGGCTCACAAGAATGCAATGTTGCACCTGATGCACTGGTGCGACGAGGCCTCGGTTGCGCACTGGGAGCAAGAGGAAAGCACCCTGCCTTCCTGGGAGGATGCGGACCGACGCATGCGCGAGAGCGGCCGCGCCTCGAAAGTGAAGCACCCAAGTCCACAGCACGCCAGCCTGAGCTTCCGAAAGCCGCGAACTCGCGGCAGTTCGATCATCTGATACAGCGCTGGCTCCCACCCATGGGGTGCGCTCGCGTTGACTCGACCGGACTCACCCTGCCAGGTTGCCTTTCGCCTGCTTGAACCCAGCCCGACCCATAACGAGCGGGTCCCCGAGCGGCCGGTTCCCAAGCACGTTTTGCAGGCGCACCGCCGCACGCAATAGCCGCGCCTCCCCGCCATGCTCTGAGGTCAATTGCAGACCAAGCGGTAACGCATTTCCAACTGGCAGGGGAATGGAGATCGCCGGGGTTCCTAAGGCGGTCCAGGGCGCGTTCATTCGTGGATCGCCAGTGGACGCCAAGCCGAGGGGCGCCGGACCCATGGCGGCCGGCGTCAGGATGACCGGCGTGCGCTTGAAGATTCCGGCGAATTGTGTCCTGCACGAATCGATGAGCCGAAGGGCCTCGTCATAGCGGTCGACGGAGATCTCGAGTCCCTGCCGAACCAGGTCCGCGAGGTCCCCTAGCCGGCTACCGAACTCGTCGTAGCGCTGCTTATGAAACCGCGCACCTTCATAGCGCATCACCGTCAGGTTTGCCTCGGCTAGCTGCGCGAGGATAGCGGCGATGTCAAGCGGCAGGATGGATGCGCCGCCGCTGCGCAATCGTAGAAGCGCATTCTTGAACGCGTTCGCCATCGGCGGCTCGACAGCGGGGATGGGCTCCGGCACTCCAAAATCGAAGTCTTCCGAGCCGCCCGTGGAATGGCCCAACGACTCCCAAAGCGCCGCCATATCCGCGGCGGTGTGCGTGAAAAACCCGAGCGTGTCCAGGCTCTTCGACAGCGGCAACACGCCTTCCATGGAGAGCAGACCATAGGTGGGTTTGAACCCGGTAATCCCGCAAAAAGAGGCGGGTCGCAGGATGGAACCCCTTGTTTGCTCCCCGACAGTGAACGGAACCACCCCCGCCGCCACAGCGGCCGCCGAACCGCTCGAACTCCCGCCGGGCGTGTGCTCGAGTTTGCGCGGATTGCGCGTGGGGGCGGGCGTCAGGTAAGCGAACGCCGTCGTTTGCGTTTTCCCCAACAGGGCGGCTCCATGCTGGCGCATCTCACGGATAATCGCGGCATCCGCGGTTCCAACTCTGCCTTTGTAAATCGGCGAGCCATACTCGGTTGCCAGGCCTTGTGTCTCGACGATGTCCTTCACGCCGTAGGGTATTCCTGACAAGCGTCCCTGGCCCGTACTCCCTTGAGGCAACACCTGGACCCAGGCATGGATTGACGGCTCCAGTGAATGAATGCGGTCGAGACAGCGCTGGAAAGCAAGCTTGCGCATTCCTGTCGGCGCAGACAGCCACTGAGTCAATGTTTCAGGTATCAATGCTTGCTCCTGGCCAAGAGCCGTGGTGCGAAACACTGCTACCCCGAGTCCCTCAAGAAGCAGTGCGCGGCGACTGGGAAGACCGGTGTTTCGATGCGTCGTTGGATCTGTCATCGGGATTCGATGAAGCTAAGTGTACCGCCGAAATGGCCGCGGCCAACGGCAAGTCTTGTCCATGTAAGGTGAACCTGAACTTGGGACCATACGATCCGGGAGTGAACTGAGATGACTGTGAGACACCATGCGACAAGCGCGGGCCCGCCGCCTTCGTAACGCACTCGCAAGGCCGCGGACTAGAATGGGCGACGACCCTAAAGACCGGCAACGCGCGAGCCATTGATTCGCATGTGCCGGGCGGCGGCTTCCGGTTTCCGAGCGCAGAAGATCCCAGGGCACAGCCAAGTTCCGGTGGGACGCTTGCAGCAGTGAACGGGCCAATGGCCGAGTCCGCGAATGATAGGAAGACTCCCCCTGACGATCTCTGCGGTGGCTTCCTTCCCCACAACCCAGCGATCGTCCCGGTCAGGATGGCTGGCGGGTTCGGCGTGAGACGGCCAGAAGGTCGCGCTACACCGTCAACGGCGCTGTCGCTAGGTTACCTCTGGGCACCTGCCGGAAGTGGAGCGGCGCCTTCCTCAGAGTGCCGGGGTGGAGCGCTAAGCGTTTGGTTGCGGCCGCCTTCACGGTGTAGGCAAAGCCGGTGGCAATCAACGAGCCCGTAGTGGTCGGAGAATGATGGATTGCGCCAGGATCACGCGCCGGGGGAGTTGGCCTGAAGGTCGATTCTGTGAGACAGTGCAGTGGCACCGCGAGTTCCGGCGGCCGGCCAGGGGGACAATCGTCTCCGCGGCCGGCCACCTTGCTAGATTGAAGCTGGGTGCTGGCTGCTGCGGCTGCGCCGATCGGTTGTATCGAAATGGAGGCCAAAGCATGAACAAGATCACACCGTTTCTGTGGTTTAACGACAACGCGGGAGAAGCTGCTGAGTTCTATCTCTCGGTATTTCCGGAAGCGAAGAAGGTGGGCGAGTTGCGTTCGAGCGGTGTGGGGCCTTGGCCCGCCGGCAAGATCGCGACCATCACCATCGAACTGATGGGCCAGCGAATGACGTTCCTGAACGGTGGCCCGGGGCAGGCGATCACCCCGGCCTTCTCGTACTCGGTTGCCTGCGCGGACCAGACCGAAATCGATCGCTACTGGGACAAACTGCTTGAGGGCGGCAAGCCCATGGCCTGCGGCTGGCTGACGGACAAGTTCGGCCTGTGCTGGCAGATCGTGCCGGAGAAGATTGGCGAACTCCTGAAGCATCCCAGAGCGATGGCTGCCATGATGCAGATGGTGAAGTTCGACATTGCCACGCTGGAGGCCGCAGCCAAGGAGTAACGGGGAGTGGCGAAGGCGCTAGGACGGCAGAATTCAGTCCCACCAGCGCCGACAACCGGCTAGATCGCTGACGACGAAGACGCGCTCAGAGATCAGGCGAGGTGCGCCGATCCTCCACTCTGATCGGCACACCAAGTGGCGCAAGCCGCCAACGCCCGTAAGCCACAAACGAAGTCAGCGCGCCGGTTACAAAGGGCAGGGCAGCAGTTGCAATGCCCATCGTCTGAATGCTGATAGCAACGGCGCCGATCATGATGATGGAAAGTCCTGCGGCGGCAAGGGAAGTCAGCTCCGTGCGAATACGAAGCATCCCTGGCAATACCAGGCCGAGGCCGCCCAGGATCTCCATAACTCCGATAAATCGAAGGAACCAAGCCGGTATCGGAGTTTGGCCCGTCAGTTGTGCGGCTGACATGAAAAGCTTCGATCCGCCCGCAAACAGAAAGAGCAACGCGAGCAGTAACTGGATTACCCAAAGTAAACGATTCATGCATCATCCCCGCGAATGTGATTCACGCCGCAGCCTGTATCTACCCCTAACTACAAGGTTCAAACAGGCAACGCAGCATGGGGCAGATTATAGCAATCGGCAACCAGGAGTAATTTACCACCCCGGCCGACAGCTCGTTTGGTATCCGGCCGCGCTTCGGTGAACGTCCGGTTTTCACGGTTCGGATGGCGCGCAATCGGACCGGGGCCGCGGCGATCCGAGGATTGACGCCGCGACGGATCTTTACAGACCTGGCAGTTCACACCCGCATCGACCTCTCAAGACGCTACCCTGCACTAGTCGGCTACGGCGCGCACCTTTATGTCCGCATACGCTACAACAATCAGCGTGCTTAAGGCGGAAATGTTCGTGGCCGTTCCTGATCGCAATTTCACATGGCGCATGAACTTGCCGGCGCCCTGCAGCAGATGGGCCGGATCCGGCAGCGCTGCACCGTGAAAGAAGCCCACGTTTACGTGAGATCTGAACACATTGACGTAGCCGAAAGGCGCATCTCCAAAACATGCAACCGGGCAACCGTCATGCACAAGTTCCTGGACTTCGTCCCCGCATTTTCGCATCAACTCAAACCACTGGCGCGCGATAGCTCCCAATTCACCAGCACGTTCATCCATCCACGCGTCGATGGCCGGATCCCGTTTGACAGCGCCGTTGAACCGCAGCAATTTCGATTTCATGGCCGCTCCACTCACTGCTTTCGAGTTCCATGGTTACATGCCGTCTCCGAGTAGGCGAGAGGGCCAGCCGGTGTTCCGCGCGCAGGAACGAAGTAGATGGTCTTCGGCGACTGCCTGCCGCGTCCGATTGCGCCCGGCAGGCCGCCGGACCGGGCGTTCGCGCAGTGATGGCGCAGCCAGGCCGGGCCGCTCACTGTGAAGTTCCGGGTTCGCCGCCGCTTCACGGTCTGCCGCATCGGTGAAGCCTGCGCCGCGACCTGGCAGATCGCGTATTCAAACCGAGCCGAGTCATCTGGGCCATCCCGAACCGGTCGCTCGCCGAGTCTAGCGGAGCTGAGCCTGGTTTGAACCTTGCCACAGAAAGCGCTGCGATGAAACTCCGGAGCTCGTGCAGTGACGAGCGAGCGGCGCATACGCCGGACAGGGGCATCTCCTTCACATATCTTTACGTTACCCGGCCTCCCGGCGGCGCGCCTTACAGGATCAGGGCGCAAGCGTGGCTCCGATAGGCCGTTGGATCCAACCGGAAACGCAGGCCCGCTGGAAATGCGTAGACCCATGAGTTACTGGTCTGCTGCGTGCCTACCGTGCTGTCGCGCAGCACAAGGGCCCTGGCGGCACAGGCGACGCAGCCAGTATCGCCTTGCTCGAGGTGAAGGCGTGCGACGGGCGAGGCAGTGCCTCCCGCCGGGGCCCGGTGCGAGTACTCACGCTTGAATCGATGGGGAAACGAATGCGAGGAACGATGTGCAAAAGACTCTTTCTGTTGTCGGCAGCGATCGTGGCGTTGAGCCTTTCTTGTGCCGCGCAACCCATGGGACAAGGCCCCATGGGACCACCGCTCCGTCTGGATCCGGCGATCAAGACGACTTTCGTCCCGCTGGGCATGGGCGTTCCCGGCGTGCTCTACGAACCAATCGCACCCGGCGAAAAGGGCCGCATCGGCGTTTTCGTCATGCACGCCGGCGCTGACTACCTGACCTTCTCCGCCTGCACCGAACTGTCGAAGCGCGGGTACCGCGTGCTCTGCGCGAACAATTCCGGCGGAAGCCTCGACCGGATTCTGTTGGATGCCAAGCGGGGGGTGATGTATCTCCGCCAGTACCCAGGCGTCGAGAAGGTCGTACTCTTCGGCCACAGCGGCGGCGCAACGGTGATGACCGCCTACCAGGACATTGCCGAAAACGGCGTCAAGGCCTGCCAGGGAGCGGAGAAAATACACAAATGTTCCGACAATCTCAGGGGTCTGCCTGCCGCGGACGGCGTAGTCCTCGCCGACGCCAATTGGGGCAACGCGGAAATGACGTTGTTCAGCATTGATCCAGCCGTGGTCAGCAATGATCGCGGGATGGCAGTGAATCCGGATCTCGACCTGTTCAGTCCCCAGAATGGATTCAACCCAGCCGGGTCGAACTACGGCGTTGAGTTCGTCCGCAAGTTCCAGCGCGCCGAGGGCGAAAGAAACAACGAACTGATCAAGCTGGCTCTCGACCGGCTGGCGGCAATCGAAGCGGGCAAGGGCCGTTTTGCCGATGACGAGCAGTTTACCGTCGCCGGCGCCGGCAGCATGGGCCCGAACAACAAGTTGTTCGCGCAGGACATCCGGTTGATGTCGCACACCGGGAAGGCTTGGCCCCTGCTGCATCCCGACGGCTCCGTCACGACGGAGGTTGTCCACTCCGTCCGCGTTCCACAAAACACGAAGTCCCTGACCCCCATGCTGGGCTTGGGCGCGGCCAACACGACCGTTCGAACTTTCCTCAGCAACAGCGCGATCCGGGTCACTGGTGATTTCGGCTACGACGAGGACTCCGTTCACGGCGTTGACTGGACTTCGAGCTACAGCAGCCCGCCGGGTAACGTCGAGGGCATCGCGGTCCCGTTCCTGACCGTGGGCATGACCGGCCACTGGGAATACCTGGCATCCGAGACTATCTACGAGCACGCCAGGAGTGCCGACAAGACAATCGCATTCGTCGAAGGCGCCAGCCACATGTACTCCCCGTGCAGGGAGTGCGAGAAGACGCCCGGCCAGTTCGGCGACACGGTAAAGACGCTCTACGACTACGTGGACAAGTGGCTCGGCTCAAAGGGGCGATTCTGAGGTATGCGCGGGCAACAAGTCATCGCGGCCCGTTCGAAGCTCCGTTCCGCCTCGACGCCGCCCCTGCAAATGTGCGTTCTTCAGTCAGAAAGTGCCAGGGGGAGCAAAACCAGAGCACTTGGGCGGAAGCGCTAAGTTCGCAGGAAGACCGGCGGAATGCCAAGTTCGAAGTGGATATCGCCAATTAGACGAACTCAACATACTGGAGTAAGAAAACGATGCAAGAAGCAAGAGTACCTTCAACAGGATTCATGCAAAATATCTTCGCGTTTGGAGCCGGCTTGTTGTTGCTGGCCGGCTTTGTGAGCAGCGCCAGCGCGGCCGACTACCAAAACCTGCCTGTGGTCAAACCCGTCGTGTCGTGCGACCAGCTGGCCAAGGCCGACCTGCGGCAGGCGGTAGACGTCCCGGTCACCATCAAATCGGCTACGGAGCTCGACACGGAGAAGGGTAAGTACTGCAAGGTATCGGGCACGATCGCGCCCGCGGTCGGTTTTGAGATCGATCTACCCATGGAACACTGGACCCAGCGTTACGTGGAGGGCGGTTGCGGCGGCATGTGCGGCTCTGTGCGCGCCAACGTCGGCAATGCCGGCTCCTGCGTGCCGGCACTGAACGGCGAGTTCGTAGTGGCGGGCGACGACATGGGACACTCGGGCGGCATCGGTGGGCCCGGCGGCGGCGGTGCGATGGGCTCTTTCGGCGCAGATCCCGACGCGCGCATCGACTTCGCTTACCGCGCGAATCACGAGACAACGCTGGCCGCCAAGGCGCTGATCGCAATCTTCTACGGCCAGCCCCAGAAATACTCGTATTTCGTGGGCTGCTCGGATGGCGGCCGCGAGGCTCTGGCGGAAGCCGAGCGCTATCCGAACGACTTCGATGGCATCTCGGCCGGTGCGCCGGTGCTCCTCATCAACCTGCACAATTCGTTCTTCCACGGGTGGGAAGGAGCCATCAACAAGCGGGCCGACGGCTCGCCCATCCTGCTCCGCAGCCGGATGAGCATGGTCCACGACGCAGTCCTGGCGCACTGCCCGACACTCTCGGGCGTCGAGGACGGTCTGCTGGAAAATCCGTTTGGCTGCAAATTCGATCCCGCATGGGTCCAGTGCAAAGCGGAGACGACAGAGACTTCGAAGTGCCTGACCGCCGAAGAAACAGCCGTATTGAAGAAGTACTACGAGGGCCCTTCCGATGCACGTGGACACTATTTCACGATCAGCGGGTATGCCCTGGGTTCCGAACTGCAATGGGGACTGCCGAACAGCGCTACGGCCGCACAGCGCGGACCCGGCGGCGGCATGGCGAGTGGAAATATCAAGTACCTCATGCTGCCCACCGTGCTCTCAGATGAGGAACTCGCCAGGTTCTCCTTTAGCGAGGAGTGGTTCAACAAGGTCAGCGAGCTGGGAGCGCCTCTGTACAACGCCGGAAACACCAACTTGCGCCCCTTCGAAGAGCATGGGGGCAAGCTGATCGTGTGGCACGGTCTGGCCGATGACTCTGTGCCGCCGGCCATGTCGGTCGCCTTCTACCAGGGCGTGCAGAAGCAACTGGGCGACAAGCTGACCGACTCGTTCATGCGTCTATTCCTGATCCCCGGCGTCGGCCACTGCGGCGGTGGCGAAGGCTTTCCGCAGATCGATCTCCTGAGCCCGTTGATGGCCTGGACCGAGATGAAACAGGCTCCGCAGATGATTGTCGCTGGCAAGACGGCCAGCCGGCAGATGGGTCCTGGCGGACCGGGTGGCCCGGGCGGTGGACAGGCAAGCCGGCCGTACGCGCAGCCAGCTCAACTCACCATTGCCACGCGCCCGGTCTATCCGTACCCGTATGTTGCCAGGTACAAGGGCACGGGCGATACGACGGACGCTGCAAACTACGTGCCTGCCAAGGCGCCAGAGGCGTCGCCTTTGGTGTTTGACACCGAAGCGGCGAAGCTGATCGGCCCGGACAACCTGAAGTTCTATCACGTAGAGAACGGGCGCCTGGTTGCCGATCCGGCAGGCAAGCAATAGCCCGGACGTCTTGATATAACGGCACAACGGTTGGGGCCATTGCAGCCAATGGCCTCATGCAACCACCCCAGGCCGACCGCCCATCCGGGGGCTTCAGCGGACGCTGCCCTGCTGAACCACTCTCTACGAAGGCGGCTTATTCCACCATCTTCCGGGCCAAGCGCAGCAAGCAGCCGCCGAATTTGCGACCGGCCAGCGAGTTGTACACTCACAGACTTGGGAGCACTCTTGAATCGACACTCATTCCTGCGGGGGGCAATCGGCTTCCTGGCCTCCTTCGCCGGGTTGTTTGCGGGTAGCGTCTGGCTCTTCTTGAGACGGGCCAAGTTCGGCGGCACTCCGGCGGAGGCGCGCCTGAAGCGCATCGGCGGATCGCCGAATTTCCGCGCTGGCGAGTTTCATAACCAGCTCTTCACGCCCACTTTGACAGGAGGATCGGCGGGTTGGAGGAACATGCTGAAGTTCGCCTCTAACCGCAATCCGCGACTCCGGCCCAAGGACCGCATTCCCTCGGTTCGGCGGGACTTGCGGAGTCTGGCGCCAACAGACAATGTCCTGGTTTGGTTCGGCCATTCTTCGTATTTCATGCAGCTGGATGGCAGGCGGATTCTGGTTGACCCGGTGCTGAGCGGCAGGGCCTCGCCAGTGTCCTTTACCACGAAGGCCTTCGACGGGACCGATCCGTACACGGCTGCCGACATCCCTGACATCGATTTTCTCTTCATCACGCACGATCATTGGGATCACCTCGATTACGAGACGGTGACGAAGATCCGCCCGAGGGTGAAAAAGGTGATTTGTGGGCTCGGTGTCGGCGCACACCTGGAGCAATGGGGGTACGCGAGCGGCAGCATCGAGGAGGGCGACTGGGGCGACAGCATTGCGCTGGGCGACGGGTTCACTGCGCACGTTCTGCCCGCCCGGCATTTCTCCGGCAGAGGGCTGCGCCGGAACCTCACGCTGTGGGCCTCATTTGCACTGCGGACATCGAGCGGTTACAAGATCTTCCTCGGTGGAGACGGCGGATACGGACCCCATTTCAAGGAGATCGGGAAACGGTTCGGCAGCTTCGATCTGGCGGTGCTCGAAAATGGGCAGTACGACACGGCCTGGAAGTTCATCCACATGATGCCCGGCGAGACGCTGCAAGCCGCCCGGGACATCAACGCAGCCGTGATCATTCCGGTGCACAATTCCAAGTTCTGTATCTCCAATCACGACTGGGACGCGCCGCTTCGCAGCATCACCGCGATCGCTGACGAATTGCGGCCGCGCTTAATTACGCCGGTTATCGGCAGCGTGGTGCAGCTCGACAACCCGAAAGCCGAATCGTCGGATTGGTGGACGACTGTTACTTAAGGGGCGGGCTGGTCGGAGCGCTTCAGGAGATTCTGCTGCGGCCACGAACGAACTGATTCGGTGCCATATCCCATTGAGCGCGCCGTTTCTGTTTGAAATTGTCACCACGTCGCCCAGGGCCGGACCGATGGTCAAACGGTTTTTCCCATCCGCTCCGACCGTGTGACCAACCTCCGCCGACTGCGCGGGCAGGCTGCGCCCGGCGCATCGCCGGCTTGATTGTAGCCGATGAGACCGGGAGCCAAGGATTGCTTACGGCTTTTCGTCGCTGAGCGACGGCGGAGCGTCCTCGGGCGCCGCGCCCCACCTCTCATTTGGCTTCGGTCCCACTTCCATCTTCAGACTCCCCCCGGCCGCGATGGAATGGAACGGAATCCAATTCTGCGTGTGCGGCTTGCCATTCAACTCCACGCGTTGGATGTAGGGCGCATGGTCACCCGCTCCCGCGGCTTCCAGTGTGAAGCTCTGGCCCGTGTAGGGCGGCTGTAGATGGAGGACCACCTTCGGGAACGAAGGCGCGACAAGTTCGTAGGCCAAACTCGCGGGGTCCACGCTGTATATGCCCAGCATGCTCAGCACAGCCCAGGATGACATCGCACCGGCATCGTCATTGCCGGGAATGCCGTCCGGCGCGCCGGTGTAGTTCTCCCGGAGCACGCGGCGAACGGCGCGCTGCGTCTTCCAGGGCTGGCCGGAGAAGTGGAACGCGAAGGGCGCTTGAAGGTCGCTTTCGTTGTAGGGGTTGTAATACTGCGCGTACCAACCTGGCTCGGGATAATTGAAGAACTCGGTCATCCGTAAGTTGAACAGCTCGCGGCCCACCGCCTTCACCACCCACCCCAGGTCCGCCGGAGCGAACGATTGATAGTGCCAGCCCGTTCCTTCGACAAATCCATGTCCATCCTGCGCGGGATTGAAGCCAGGCACCCACGTCCCATCGGCATTGCGCGGCCGGAAGAACCGGACCTCCGGATCGAACAGATTGCGGTAATAGAGCGCGCGATCGTAAAGCATCCTCGCGTCGCTGGTCTTGCCCAGCGCCTTGGCCAGACGGTAGAGCGACGCGTAGGCGAGCGCATACTCCTGAGTCTTCGAGACGGAGCCATACCCGGCTTTGTCGTCCGGGAGGAAGTGGAGCTTGTTGATCCAGTCGATCCCATCCTGGCCGACGTAAGGACGGCCAGGCGGCGGGGCTTCTGTAGCGTCCTTGAGCATGCCCTCCCAGGCCGTATCCATGTCGAAGCCGCGCAGCCCGTCGAGCCACGCCGTCGCCAGCGCGATGGTGAGCGGGCTCCCGACCATGTCGTTCGTGTACAAGTTGATCTGCGGCCAGCGGTCGATCCAGCCTCCCTGTTGGTACATGAGGACGACGGATTGCGCCATGTCCTGCAGTCGCTGCGGCTCGATCAGTGCCAGCAGCGGCAGCTCGCTGCGGTAGATATCCCATCCGGAGTAGTTGGCGTAAACGTGGTGTCCGGCGGAGACAGTGTGGATCCTGCCGTCGAAACCCAGGTAGCGCCCGTCCACGTCTTCAAAGACCATCGGCATCAGCAGGCTGTGGTAGAGCGCGGTGTAAAACACCTGGCGCTGCGTCGCTGAGCCGCCTTGAACTTCGATGGCGCCCAGTTCCCTGCTCCATGCCGCGGATGCCGCCTTTCGAACCGCCGCGAAATCCTTGGCTTCCGCCTCCGTATCCAGGTTCTTGCCGGCGCCTGCCACGTCCACGTAGGAGATGCCGATTTTCGCCGTGATCGCCTGCTCGTGCGCTTCGGCGGCCCAACTGGCGTAGCCTCCCACCCAGGCATCGTGTCCGCTCTGCTCGGCCGCGCGGCTGCCTTCCACGATCTTCCCCGGTCCGCCGTCGTGCTCGCCGGTCCACGTGCCGAACTTGAGAAAGGGCCGGTTGAACGTCATCACGAAGTAGACCTTGTAGGTTGGCTTGTTATTGCAGAACGCGTGGTCCTCCACGTAGCCCTCGATGCGCCGATCACCGACGAAACGCAATGAGGCAGCGGCGGTCGTGTTCAGCGTGTGGCTGAGGGGAAGGAGAATATTGGCGGGCTTTCCAGCCGGGAAAGTGAATCGGGCGACGCCGGTGTGGTCCGTGGCGCTGAGTTCCGCATGGATCCCCCATTGCAGCAGGTCCACCTGGTAGTAGCCCGGTTCCGCCGACTCCCTTTTATGGGAATAAGGCGACTGGAAATCTATCGCCTGTGTGACCACTGGTCCGGTCGTTGCGGAGAAGAAGACGTCCCCCTCGTTGGCGCAGCCCGCTCCGCTCATGTGGGTCATGCTGAAGCCTTTGATTCTGGTATGAATGTGGTGATAGCCAAACCCGTGGTCTTCCGTGTCCGGGCTGAGTTGCACCATCCCGAAAGGGGTCGTGGCGCCGGGGAAGTCGTCGATGCCGTCGTCTGGATCGCCCCCGGTGCCGATCAGAGGGTTCACGCTGGCAACCGGAGCTGACGCGCCCGCATCCCGCGACTGCGCGGTGCACAAGGCAAGAGGCAGCAACGCGGCCAGTGCGGTCCAGAGTGCTAGGGCAATCCAGTGGGCGGACATCGGCCGCCTGAGGCAAGTCGTCATCGGCTTCAGAGGGTATTGCATAGTGTTGACCCGGGATCCAGGCACGGCACGCTCAAACTCGGACTCCTGGCGTGAGTGGACCGTCCGCAGCAGCCATAGTCAGTTTATTCTCTTCCGTTTGGGGAGGGCCTTGCGGCGGGTTCCAGGTTTGTCAGGGTTTGCTTTTGCGCTCTTTGAGTTCCTCCCTATTCAGGTTGCGGGTTGCTTCGACCCGGTCTTAGATGATCCAGGGAGTTGCGCAGAAAATGTATGTAGGACTGACTAGGCCATGGACCGTGTACCCAGGAGGATCGCCATCAGTCGCAGGAGACCGGATACTCATCACCACCTCGCACTTCCTGCCCAATGCCTGGCGCCGGCTCGCGCGGAAACATCCCGAGAGCCGGAGATCTGCTCCTTCGCCACGCTCGGATCGTCCGATCCCGCTTCCGCAACGTCATGGGCTCAACCCGCCGCGACCAGCTTCAGCGCACTCGACGGGGATTACTGCCTCTAGTGAGACGCGCGGTACCCGGTGCTCGCCGCGTTGCGTTGGTGCCTGCCGGCTTACCTGCAGACGGGTGCCTAGGACGCCGCCGGCGGATTGCCTTGCAGCCCCAGTTCTTCGGCTCGCGCTTGCATCGCCGCGATACAGAAGGCGATGTGCTCGTCGAGGTCCACGCCCAACTCGCGCGCGCCTTCGACGATGTCCTCACGGTTTACGTTGCGCGCGAAGGCTTTGTCCTTCATCTTTCTGCGCACGCCTTTGACCTCGACTTCGTGGATCGAGCGCCCCGGCTTCACGTAGCTGATGGCGGTCAGAAAACCGGCCAGTTCGTCGCACGCGTAAAGCGTCTTTTCGAGCGGCGACACGCGCGGCACGCCCGAGTAATTCGCATGGCTCAGGATGGCCTGCCGGATCTCTTGCTCCACGCCGCGCTCGGCGAGAATCGGTTCGCCTTTCATCGGGTGATCGGGCGAGTTGGGATGGATCTCCCAGTCGAAGTCGTGCAGCAGCGCGGTGACCGACCACTTGTTCTCGTCCGCGCCGAGTTTCCTGGCGTAGGCGACGACGCAGGTCTCCACCGCCAGAGCGTGACGCCGCAGCGCGTCGTTTTGGACGAATTCGCAAACGATCGCCCAAGCTTCTTCACGAGTCATGTCCCTCAAGTTAGCACTTCGGGAAGGGCGGTTCCGGCTCCGGGGCCGGGCCCGGGCAAGTTCCTCACGCGAAATCACGGCAGCGCCCGGCGTGCCCTACGGCAAGCCCCCAAGTCGTTACCGTGCGCCTGCGAACCGCCAGCGCGCGGACGCCCCTTCGCTCTAAGGCTCCGCTCTCCAGCCGGCGTCCCAGTCCAGAGCCTCGATGGCTTTTTGGGAGCTGACAGCCCCATCGGTCTCAGCGACGTTGTAGATGCCAGGTTCACCCCGCGTGACGGCCAGTTCGGCGGCCTTGGCTGCCGCATCGACGTGCACCGAACCCTGAGCTACCGGGTGATCGAAGCCGGTCCCAGGACCGTAAAAGAGCCCGTAGCGCAAGACAATCCCATCGAGCGGAGCTTCGATCACCTGGCGTTCGAGGCTCATCACGCCGGCGACGGTACCGCCGTAGACCGGATGCGTCAGTTCGAGCAGCGGGTCAGTTTCGACGTGGGGCGCGGGACCTTCCGCGTAGATAAAGGCGATGCTTTGTGCGATCAGCCGCTTGGCGCCGGCCTCGACTGCGGCCGCGACAAGGTTGCGCGTGCCTTCGTCGCGGAGCCGCGCGTTGCGCTCCAGTGCATCGGCCATCCTGGAGGGCTCGAGCGCGTAGGGCAGGTCGGTGAGCTGATGGATTACGGCGTCCGGCCGGATGGCGGCTAGGAGCCGTTTCAACCCGTCGGAATCGAAGACGTCGATCACGGCCGGTTCGACTCCCAACTGACGCAACAGCGGCTCCTTTTGCGCGGAGCGCGTCGCGCCGACGACCCGCCAGCCATTCGTCACAAGCAGCGGTGAGAGCCGGCGGCCGATTGCGCCCGAGGCGCCGGCCAGGAATATGGTCTTACTCATTGGAACGCTCCTCCATTGCGGTGTTGCGTGTGGTTGATTTGGCGGCCAGAGACTTCGCTCGGACGCCATCGGAAGTGGACCTTCGAGTGAGTTTTATCACACTTCGATCCGGGCGGTTCGGTCTCGCTCCGTCCTTCCTAGGGGCTGACAGGGCACCAGGCACAACAAATGACGTGAGAGCCCTTCCGCTAATTGACCAATCGCCCCAAAACCCAAAACCGTAACTTCTTACGGTTCTTGTTTTCAAGCCGTTGATTCTAAATAGGTTATTTAGTAAAACCGTAAGATCTTACGGTTTTGGTTTCAAGCGTCGAACCCGAGGTGTACATTTGCCGCCGGTTTTCGCGGGCACGAGTGAGGCGAGGCCGACCCGAATCCAAGTGACGTTGGCGGAGGTTGCTCTGATCCACTCCTGCCCGGAGGACCGGCGAGGCTGTCGGCTAGGCTGACCCTGGGATGTTGGTGCTTCGCAGGTTCGCTCCCGAACGCCGCGCTAGGCCGGCTTCTTCAGCCGCCTGAACAACGCGGTCCCCACGCGCACCAGCGTCGAGCCTGCTTCGATGGCGGCCAGTCAGAGCAATCAGCCTACAACACCGCGACATCGACACGAACGATTTGACCGGTTTGCACGAAGTCCACGGCACTGGCAATGCGTGCTGCAACCCGCCGCAGGGTCGGCCAATGATTCGAGGACAGGATGACGAGTGCCAGTTTACGGCTGGTGAAGTTCTGCTGATCGCGCACATTCTGATCGCAGGTGAGGAGCACATCGAATTCCGCATTCTCAGCCACGTCGAGCAAAGCGCCATTCTCAAGCCCTTGCCATCCCAGTTCATCCGCCCGCACTACCTCCTGTCCTCGCAAGAAACGCGCAAGCGGTGCCGGGGTATTGGCGTCAAACAGGATCTTCACGCAACCGCCGCAGACGATTCCAGGGAACTCTTGGCAAAAGCAAGCACCTCATGCACTTGTTCCCGGCTGACAGACGGGAACCACTCCAAGAACTCGTCTACGGTTGAGCCCCGATCAAGATGATCGAACAGCGCGGCCACTGGCAGTCTGGTGCCACGGAAGCACCACGTTCCGCCGAGCTTGCCTGGATTTCGGTCGACAGCGCCGCAAAGCGTCCAATCCATAACAGCAGTTTATCGTTGAATTGGCTTGGGTTCATAGGCTCCCATTCGACCTGGAGGTGGGCACGTCCGGCGAATGGCGCCGCCGGGCAGCCGAGCTTTTGGGGTGACCGAACCAATCGAAGGTATCGCCGAAAACTTCAGCTACGCCGGCTTCTTCCGCCGCCCGAACAACGCGGTCCCCACGCGCACCAGCGTCGAGCCTTCTTCGATGGCGACTTCCAGGTCGTTCGACATGCCCATCGACAGGCCGGTGACGCCAACCTCGCGGGCCAGCGCACTCAGTCTTTTGAAATAGGGCCGTGCGACCTCGGCATCGTCGGACCACGGCGGCATGGTCATCAGACCCTTCAGCGTGAGTTCCTTCTCGCCCCGGATGGCTTCCACCAACGCCGGGACATCGGCGGGCGCGCAACCGTGCTTGCTCTCTTCCTCAGACAGCTTCACCTCGATCATCACGTCCATCGGCTTGCCGGCCTCGGCCAGACGCCGGGCCAGTTTGGCGCTGTCGATGGTTTGAATCACGTCGAACAGCTCCGAACCTTTGCGGCTTTTATTCGATTGCAGATGGCCGATCAGGTGGAAGCGCGCTCCCGGCAGCGAGCGGACCTGTGGAGCCTTGGTCTCGAACTCCTGCACGTAGTTCTCGCCAAACTCGCGCAAGCCCAGCGCGTAGGCGTCGAGAATCGCCTGTGCCGGGAAGATCTTGGTCACGGCCAGCAGGGTCACTTCTTCGCGACGCCGCCCGGTGCGGGCGCAAGCTCGCGCGATGCGTTCCTCTACTACGGCGAGGCGTTCGGCTAGCGTCTGAGTGGTTTCCATCCGGCTTCGTTCTCGCGCTCCACGGAAGTGCAAGTCAAGCTTGCGCCGGGTGCGTCCCTGCCTTGGATTGTATACTGGGACCCGTGCGAGGCCCCACCCAGGCGCCCGCCGCAATGCCCGCCGAGGCGTTGCGCGTGGAATTGGAACGCTTCCTCCTCTCCTGCCGCCAACCTGCCATTCTCGAACCCGGCCAAGCGCCCCTGGAATTGGTCCCGGGCCAGTACCGCTGCTCGGAGCGCCCGCACGGGCTGCTGCTCGAAGCCTGGGACGAGGCGCGGACATGGGCGCGGCGACTGGTGGGCTTGCTGCCGCCGGACGGTGGACGACTGACCGTGTTCGCGGAACGCCTGGGCGGGGCCAGGATGAAGCTGGAGATCGCCGACCTCGACCAGCCGGCCTCGTCGGCGCTGCTCCAACGCAGTTCGCGGGAGAATCTGCGGGAGCGCTTCCGTTTCTGGCTGGCCCGTCAATACCCCGGCTGGCAGATTGAAGAGCTGACCTCCGGAGCCGACCTGCAGCACACCCTGTCCCCCTCGTTTGCACGTGCGTTTCTCACTCGCGGCGACGCGCGCGTGGCCGCGATCTGCGCTCCGCCGGAGCTTGAGCTGGGCGGCTCCACGCTGACCTTTGGGCTGATCTGGCTGGACTACCTGCGTCGCCGCGACGCTCCGCGTCCCGTCCGGGAGCTGGCGCTGTTTCTGCCCTCCGGCGCGCAGGACCAGACGCTGCTGCGGATGAAGTGCATGGACCCCCGCCAGGCGCAGTTCGCGCTGTTCGTCTACGACGAGACGGGTTACGAGAACCGCATCGACCTGGCCAACACGGGCAACATCAACTCGCGCGTGGACCCGTGGAGTGCCGGGCCGCCCGCCGTGGCAGCGCTGCCGCCCGGTCTGTTGCACGAACTCAACGCGGTGGCTGGTTTCGAAGCCATCCACCTGGGGCTGGGCGCAGTCTCGTTCAGGATTCACGGGCTGGCGTTTGCCCGCCTGGAGGGGCAGCAGCTGTCCAGCGGAATCGACCGTCTGAAGCGGACCACCGATGCCGGTAGCGTGCTGGCGCTGGCGCGGAAAGTAGCGGCGATCCGCACGTCCGCCGCCGTTGAGCCGAGTCACAAATGGTACCGGCGCAATCCGGAGGCCTGGCTCGAATCGCTGACCCGGCGCAACCTGAGTAGCGTGGACGCGGCGCTGCTCCCGTCGCCGGTTTACGGACAGGTTCCGTCGATGGCCGGCACGCAGCACGGCGTGCTGGACCTGCTCGCCATTGAGTCGGGTGGACGGCTGGCGGTGCTCGAACTCAAAGCCACGGAGGATCCCAACCTCCCGCTGCAAGCCCTGGATTATTGGATCCGGGTGGACTGGCACGCGCGCCGGGGCGAGTTCTCCGCCAAAGGGTACTTCCCGGGGCTGGCCGTGCGTGAAGACGCGCCAAGACTGCTACTGGTGGCGCCCGCCCTGCAATTTCATCCGACCACCGAGACCATCCTGCGGTTCTTCGCGCCGGCCATCGAAGTCGAACGCATCGGCGTAAACTTAGAATGGCGTAAGGAGTTTCGGCCCGTGAGCCGTTTGCGCGGAGCCCAGCGGCCGGGACTGCATCTCTAGCTCGCGTTCCCCAGCACGAAATCGGGGGATGAAGGAAGAACTGAAGCCGTGGCCATCCCGATGTTGAAGCAGATTCGAAGCGCGATCGCGGAGCTCAACCCGGATGAGATTCAGGCACGCGCCGAACGTCCGGTCCGGATGCTGCTGCAATCCGCGACCCCGGCTTCCGCCGCGGCAGTCGAGAAGTGCTTGCTGGACGGTGGGCTCGGCCCCGTCCGGTTGGCCGAGGCGCGCTCACTGCTGATGCGCGAAGAGGATGCGGGCGAGGGCACCCGGTTTCACCTGGTCCTATACGAGTCCGGCCTGGAGCCGCCCCCGAATTGGCGCACGGGTTACGACGCGTTTGAGTTCAGTCCGTACCGCCCTGAACTGCTGATACCGGAAGTGCTGGCCGCGCGCGAGGACCTGTCGTTGGCGCTGGCGCGCCGGTTCCGCCCGTTCCGCGACCGGGTGGCGCACGGCATTATCCAGCACGTCTCCGCGGAGAATGCGATGTTCGCCATCATGAGCGCGCTGCCGAACGTCATCCCGTCGCTGGCTGAGATCCCGTGGGCATTTGGCGAATTCGCCTCCGACACGGCCGTGTTGACGGTCAACCAGATCCGCATGGCCTTCCAACTTGCCGCCGCCAGCGACCACGCCGTCGGCTTCTCGGAACAGCGCAGCGAGATCGGCTCGCTGGTGGCCGGTGCCTTTGGCTGGCGCAGCCTGGCCCGCGAGTTCGCCGGCAAGATTCCATTCGGGGGCGGTCTGCTGCCGAAGGCGGCCATCGCCTACGCCGGAACGTGGGTCGCCGGGGCCTCGCTCGAGCGGCTCTACCGGGTTGGCTACGGCCTGACTCGGGTGGAGCGCAAGCGCGCCTGGGATGAAGCGTTTACAAGAGGCAAGCAGGTGGCGGCGCAACTCATGGCGCGCGTCAAACATCCAAAGGGGAGTAAGCCGGAGCCTGTTGAGGCTCCACCCCATCTGGAGGATTCTGTTGCATGATTTTGAAGTTCCTCTTTCCCGCCCTCGTGGTTTGTACGCTGGCGAGTATTCCGGCCGCGAAGGCTGCTGACGCGGCCACTCGTGAGATCCCCGCTGGGGCGGTGGTCACGATCCGCACAGTCGATCCCATCGATTCCGAGTATGACCGGGAGGGCAAGCTCTATCGCGCCAACCTGTCGGACGACCTGCTGGTGGACGGCAGGGTGATCGCTCGCAAACACGATTCGGCGCAGATCCGGCTGCGGTCACTCAGTCAATCCGGCAAGCTTAGCGGCAGCGCCGAAGTGACGCTGGAACTTTATTCCATCACCGTCAACGGGCGCACGGTTTCCGTTCACAGCGGTGACGTAACCCAGGAAAGCGCTGGCAAAGGCCGCAAGACGGCGCGCAACGCCGGCATTGGAGCGGTCGCCGGCACCATCATCGGAGCCATCGCCGGAGGTGGCAAAGGCGCGGCGATCGGCGCGGCGTCGGGTGGCGCGCTCGGTGCGGGAGCTTCGGTGCTGACCAAGGGTCCGAAGGTGCGCATTCCGTCCGAAACGCTGCTGCGTTTCACGCTTTCCCAGAGTGCGAGATACGAATGAAATCGATCCCTTTTCTGGTGATTCTGACGGCTATGGCGGCATTTGCACAACCTCATCTCGTGGAAGGCAAGGCCGAGAGCCCGGTGCGCGTGGTCATCTACGAGGACCTGCAATGCCCGGATTGCGCGGATTTCCGGGTGATGCTCGACACGCAACTGCTGCCGAAGTACGGGGCCAAAGTGGCCTTCGAGCACCGCGACTTCCCGCTGCCAAAACACAAATGGGCCCGGCCGGCCGCCGTCGCGGCGCGGTTCTTTTACGGGCAAAGCCCCGCGCTGGCGGTGCGCTGGCGGCAGGAGACGATGCGCGATCAACCCAAGATAACTCCCGAAACCTTCGACGCTCATCTGGCCGCTTTCGCCGGGCGCAACGGCGTCGATCCCGCTAAGGCGCAAGCCGCGCTGAGCGATCCCGCGCTGACCGATTTCATTCAGATGGACTATGAAGAGGGCGTGGCTCGAGGCATCGCCCATACTCCCACGGCGCTGGTCAACGGTTCACCGTTCATCGAGACCTTCACCTTCGACGCGATTGCCGCAGGGATCGAGGCGGCGATGAGGGAGAACGGCGTCGAATGAGCGTGCGCCCTGTCGCGCTGGTCACGGGCGCAAGCCGCGGCATCGGACGTGGGATCGCGCTCGAACTCGCCAGGACGCACACGGTGGTAGCGACCTATCGCGGACGGCTTGATGCGGCCGAGAGTCTGCAAGCTGAATGCGGAGCCGACATCGTCCGGTGTGACATCTCGAGCGCGCCGGACCGCTCCGCGCTGATCGAATACGTACGCAGGGTGCATGGCCGTCTTGACCTGCTGGTCAACAACGCTGGCATTGCTCCGCGCGAACGCCGCGACATCCTTGAGGCGACGGAAGAGAGCTTTGACGAGTTGATCGGAACCAACGTCAAGGGGCCGCATTTTCTCACTCAACTGGCGGCGCGCTGGATGGCCGAAGAAGGCGCGGGACGGATTGTCTTTGTCACTTCCATTTCGGCCTATACGGTCTCGGTGAACCGCGCCGAGTACTGCATCTCGAAGGCGGCGCTCAGCATGTCCGCAGCGCTCTTCGCGCAAAGGCTCGCCCCCCAAGGCGTGCTGGTTTTCGAGATTCGCCCGGGCATCATTCGCACGGATATGATCGCGAAGGTCGAAGACGTGTACGAAGAGAAGGTGCGTTCAGGGCTGCTGCCGCAAGGCCGGTTGGGCGAGCCCACCGACATCGCGAGGGTTGTGCGTGCTGTTGCCGACGGGCTGCTCGACTACTCCGCAGGGACCGTGATCGACTGCGACGGCGGGTTCCATCTGCGCAGTCTCTAAGGATGTGCCGGCCATGCTGCGCGCGCCTGGGCGAGGAACGCTTGCGGATCGCTCACCCCGATCAACACTGGTTTCAGGTTGCGCCTGGGCAGCAGCACTGCCTTTTGCTCATGGGCCAGATAGAGTTCCACACTCCGGCGGTTCGCGAGCACGAAAGCACCCGCACGGTATCCGAAGGCGTCATAACCCGAGTCTTTTGAGGCAGGCAGCCATTCCGGGGCGCGTTGCAGATCGATGCTTTGGGCGTGGGCCAGATCCAGATCACGAGCAGCGGCGAATCCACGCCAAAAGAGCGAATCGATGTGTACTCCATCGGAGGCGATTCGCCAGGGAGTGCGCCGGGGGGTAATGGCCCACATCGCCATGGCGAGAAAGAGGAAGGTGCAGATGACAATCGCAGCGAGCTTCCTGCGAGTGCCCTCCTCAATCGCGTCAATTCGATTGGCCGGATCGTCGAGCGGCCGAAACGCGGGTTCCATATGGGCTCATGCTACCGAAAGCAATCTGGCGGCTCAACCGTTGCCCGCAACCGCCCCGCTGACCGCATGCGACCGGCCTGTGGCGTCGGTCTCCATGGACAGTCCGAGCGAACGCCGTGCTTGCGCTAGCGCCAGGTGCGGGAAGTACTGGCGATACAGGCTGTAGCGCAGGTAGAAGACGTTGGGGAAACCAGTGCCGGTGGCAAGCTCCTCGGCCCACGTCCCATCCGCGCGCTGCGTGGCGAGCAGGTGGTTCAAACCGCGCCGGATTGGATCCGCATGGACTTCCCCGCTGGCCATGATGCCGAGCAGCGCCCAGGCGGTCTGCGACGGTGTGCTGGGCGCGGCGACGAACGTGTCGTCGCGGTAGCTATCGCAACTCTCGCCCCAGCCGCCGTCGGGATTCTGCACGGAGATCAGCCACTTCGCAGCGCGCCGCAGGGCTTCCGTGGCGGGCGCCTGGGCGGCCCGCAGTCCGCGCATGGCGAGGAATGTGCCGTAGATGTAGTCGACGCCCCAGCGCCCATACCAGGAGCCGTTGCGTTCCTGGCTCTTCAGCAAGTACTCCACGCCACGGCCGACGGTCTCGTCCGCCAACGTGAATCCGCGCCGGCACAGCGCCTCCAGCACGCGACCCGTGATGTCCGGGCAGGTTGGATCGAGCATCGCGTTGTGATCCGCGAAGGGAACCGCATTGAGCAACTGCCAGTCGTTATCGACGTCGAACGCGGCCCAGCCGCCGTCCTTGGACTGCATGTTGACCAGCCAGTTGATGGCGCGCCGCTCCACGCGCTCCTGCATCGCCTCGTCCGAAGAACTGGCATGTTGCAAGCCCAGCAGCACCATGGCCGTGTCGTCGATATCCGGGTAATGTTCGTTGTCGAACTCGAAGGACCAGCCCGACGGCTCCAGGTCGGGCCGCTTCACGCTCCAATCGCCCTTGTGCCGGATTTCCTTTTTCAAAAGCCAGTCCGCCGCGGCGCGCATTGGCTCCTCGGGAGGATTGCCCATTTCACCCAACGCGAACAGGGCATAGGCGGTATCCCAAACCGGCGAGAAGCATGGCTGAAAGTAGAACTCGGTTTCGGTTTCGGTCAGCAGGTTGTCGAACTGGGCGATGGCCTTGATCCGGTCGGGATGGTCGGGCGGGTAGCCCAGACATTCCAGCGCCATGATCGCGTACATCATGGAGGGGTAGATCGCGCCCAGCCCGTCGGAGTAGCGGGTGTGATCGATCAGCCACTTCTCGGCGCGGCGGATAGCCTCTCGCCTGAGCATCTCCGGTCCACGGCGCTCCCAGAGTTTAAGCCCGCGGTCGATCTGCTGGAAGATCAACGAATAGCGGTCGCGGCGGGGCAAGCGGAAGCTCTTGCCCGGAACCGCCAGGTCGTCGAGATTGAAGCCCTGGGGAACGGGCCGGGTTCCGCCCAGCGACATCACTATGGAGAGGGGTACGACGATGGCCCGGGTCCAGGAGGACATCTCGTACAGTACGCCGCCGGGCAGCAAAACCAGCTCGGGCGGGATGGTCGGGACGTGCTGGCGGGGATACAGGCCGAACAGGCTCAAGTTGATCTTGGTGTATGAGTTGGCGGTCTGCAACCCGCCCATGTCCAGAATCGTGCGGCGCAACCGCAGCATGGCTTCGCATTCGGGGTCGATCCCGGCGAGCTTCAACGCCGTATAGGCTTTCACGCTCGCGCTCGCGTCGGCGTCTCCATCGGGGTAAATGGCGTAGCCGCCCTGCGGTCGCTGTCGGGCCAGGATGGCCTGGGCGGCGCGCTTGACGCGGTCGAGTGTCGGGGGATTCCAACCGTTTTCGCCGGGAGGATAAAGCCACAACTGGAGCAGGATGTAGTCCGATTCGAGCGTCGTATCCGCCAATAGATCGCCCACCCAGTAGCCGTCCGGCTTCTGAAGACTGGCCAGCGCTTGCGTGGAGAGCGCTAACGCCCGCGAACACGCCTCGGCCAGAGCGGTACGAGCCGCGGCATCGTTGACAATGGCTTTCTTCTGAGCCGAACGCCTGGTTGGTTCAAAGAGCGAGGTACCCATGCTTTTTCTGTCCCCTTCGTCGCGGAGGCCAGAGACACGCGCGCTTCCGATTGCGGGCGGATCCGGACGTGCCGTGATCGCATCTTCCGACTTCAACTTCTCGGCTTTGGCCCAGCGGGCGGCCACGGCCTGGCGTGCAATCGCGCTGCGCTGCTCCGGAGAAAGAGCGTTGGCGCGTGCCTGCCCGCCTTTGGCAGCGCCGAGTTTGCTCAATTCGCGGGCGGCGTCACTTGAGAAATCGTCCACGGCTTCAGAATAGGCGCAAGGTTTTCGCAAGTCAATACATGCCCGAGCAAGTATAAGGCGCACAACTGCCATGTTGATTCGGGCTGGAGCGGAGTCTCGGCGGTGGGGGCGTCAAATCGCACGATTTAGTTGCGCGAGAAACCTGACGTTTGCGACACCACTGGGGTTGCTGAAGATAGGGGGACGCCCAACCTGCCGCTCTTCCGCGTGAGATTGCTGCGGACGAGCCTCAGGCGAGGGACGACGGCTCAACGGGATCGGTATTGCAAGGTGTCCGGGCGACGAACGCGACAAGCGGGATTCCGCAATCCAGGAGCGTCCCAGGTTCAGCGCCGGGCCGGCACGACTCTGTTCGGATCTGGCGTGACCACCCGGCGCGCGCCTGCAGCCAGGCCGAGCAGACATATTGCGACCAGCGCGAAGGTGCCCGGTTCGGGCACTACTGGAGCCTGAAGGACGATGTTGTCGACGAGAAACGCGTTGTTGAGGGCCGATGGGCCGATGGAAATTGAGCTGATGCCCGTCGGGTTTTCAAAACCGACGAAGACGCCCTTGGCCTGGACAACGATCTGGTCGCGTGAGTTGCGGATGGGAGGAACGTACGCGTAAATATCGAAAATATTCGTCTGGCCATCGACGCCGACCACATTCACCGTTGTATAACCATTGCTGAATAACTCGAAGCCGATCAGTTCGTAAGGCGTCGAGAAGTTCATTGTTGCCGGAATCACGCAGCAGGCTGCGTGGCTGCTCATGTTCGCGGCGACGGCTACGCCGGAATCGGCGAAGAAAACCAAATCCACCTGGTCGCCCCAGAGGTTGTTGAATGTGACTCCTTGGGCGGCAAACTGATTCGTAATCGCCTGGCCATTGACGATTGAATTGAACGCAATCGCGGGGGGATCGCTGAAGGCGCCCGCACCGACGGAGATCGTGGTTGCGTAAGCGGCTGTGCCCACACTGAGCAAAAGGCCAAGGACGAACCTGCGGCTAGGTGATCGCATTCGAGTCTCTCTTCCTCCGGCGGAATCCAGCGAGGTAATTCGGGTCTTATTATCTAGTTTATACCTTGTCGCCAGTAGTCCACGGCAAGTTCGGAGAATTCTCGTCCACTTTCGATTGCGTCTGCAAGAGCTTTCCTAGCTCGGCAACCCTGGCTATGGACCTTCTTGAGGCGACCTCGAAGTATCGTTGTATCGTTGCGCTTGAACGAGATGCCCGTGCAATGTCCAAAGGCAGGGCTGACGTGTCGGCGCTGATGACGGCAGCGCGGCCACGACAGTCGAAACGTGAGCCGGCGGCGAGTGCAGCGATCGTCAGCCCACCCTGCCGCGTTACGATCTGGCGCGAGTCCGAGTCTGCAGCCGGCGGAAAGGTGCGAGCAATGCCGCGCGAGCCCGAATGAGGCGTCGCACGGCGCGCGTCGCGGTACGTTCCGTCCAAGGCCCAGGCTTCCTGGAAGGCCTTGACAACAGATTCACCCCCCCCGACTGGGTTACTACCGTTGCGGGAAGTTTGCAACTAGCGCTCGCTCGGTGTAGGAGCGGCCTTTCTCCCGTGCAGCCGACGGCGCCGGAGTGGAATTGCATCGGGAGCATTGTGCCGATCGTTACCAGCGACATGCCAGGCGCTCCAGTTTGGCGAACGTGGTGCCTGCCGAGCCGAGTTACACCTGGCGCAGGGCGTGCAATAGGATCATCCCCGCCTTGGTGCACGGTCTCAGGTGGAGACGGCTATCCCGGCAGTACGCCGACATGCGCCGCGGATTTTTCTCTACGGCATCCAAGTCCATGAACACCTCCGGAGTGTCGAGTCCGCGGTATCCACGGCCATTTTCGCCGCCGGGTTCCGAGCCATTCCCTGGCGATCAAGCAACGCAAGAATCCGATCGTGCATGAATCGGACGCGACGCTCTCCAGGCACTTCAGCGCGCTTGCGCCTCGGGGCATTGCCTGGGCGGATTCATTCACCCGGACTCACCCGCCGCTAGTCTCAAATGGACAGATAGCTTATCTAGCGACATGGAGGTAACGGCGCTCCCTGATGAACGTCTCGAACAATGCTAGGATTGGCAGTGGTGACCCTTCATGCGTAGGCACATGCGCCTTTTCAGTTGGCTCTGAATCGCGTGGACGCCTATCTGATTGAAGAGAAAGCCACTTAATGTCGGGGCGTAGCGCAGCCTGGTAGCGCACCTGCCTTGGGCGCAGGGGGTCGGGCGTTCAAATCGCCCCGCCCCGACCAATAAAATCAATAGCTTACAGCCGTTTTCTCGAAGGCGAGAAAACGGCTGTAGTCATTTTTGTAGCTGCGACATTCCTCAAAGTCCAACAACGTGTGTACCCATGCGATGATTCAACCAACAAACACTTGTGGCGGTAGGCACTGATTCACCGATCCACTGCGCCCAAGGCAGTTGGTGCTAGTGTCGGCTCGGCGCACACAACGCCTTTTCTTTCAGGGAGTTCACGTGGAATCATCTGCATCCGCCGAGCACGCAGGCGGTTGATTTTGTGGGTGTTGCGATCAGAGGGTCACTGTTGGCCCAGACAGGTTCAGAATCGGTGCTTTGGACGGATTAAGGCGCTTCTTTTGAATGTAGTGCGCGACTGGGACGGAATGGGGTCTCCTGAACTTCACGAGCCTGTCCACGACGGGAGCAGGCGGCCGGTTGTGTTCGAATTGTCGCAGACCATGCCGAAATCGGCAGTTTTTGGGGCTTTTGGGCGGGATTGGAGCCCCATGGGGCCAAGTTCAATTGATTTCCCCTGCCCAAGACGCCAATCGCCAAGAGTTATCATGGACAAGCGCGTCCGAGGGTTACGGTTCCGCGCGCTTTACTCCCGTGTTGACTAAGATCGAGCAAAGGGTATCAGCCTACCCGCACCGGGAACCGCACTGGACTCGTTTCATTTAGGGACGTATAAGAAGCAAGAAGACGGCCATGCCTCCACCCAATAGGCCAAGCCACATTGAGAGACGTATTAGTCGGTATTTCTTTTGACATACCGTCGAGATAGCAAAGATATTTGTGCACAGGCCGTGTTCGAGGTCATCGGCCTTCTCCTTCCTGAAATGATTCCAATAGTCTTCGACTGACTTGTGAGAAAGAATGTTTTTCCAATAGATATGATCTGGTCCTTCGGTGTTCCAAAGTCGTGGCTGGACTGAGATCGCGCTTAGCAGTATTGAGGCACCGATGACCGTAAAGGTTGCGGCCTCTAGCCAAGTTGTTGCCGACCATGCGTTCAACGGCACGGTGAATAACGGCTTGTGAAGTTGCGCGGCATAGAGCGATCCAACGATGGTCGAACCGAATACGATCGTCACTGCGGCCTTGGCGTCTGCCAGACGAAAATTGCCGCTAATGTAATTATGGGTTCGCCAAAGATAGTCTAATCGTTCGAAAACGGTGAACTCCACCTGATTCAACTTGGGAACGATTTCAGAATCGACCCTGGACCTTCGGAATCGATCGGTCTGCTCAACTCCCTCAACTTCGACGAGGGGATCAATGGGCGAGGTAAGTTCCGGGAGAAGATTTTCGTGCCCGGCGCTCAATGCTTCATGCTCGTTGCTTTCCATCATGCCCTCCCACGTAAAGATACGAGACGTCGCCCTCCACTCCGCTATTGCCATACATGGTTGGCGTCCACAGGAGCTTTGCATGTCGGCCGCGTTGGTGTTGAAACCTGATGCCAGCTTCGAAGCGTCTGGAGATGAACCTCTGACCAAGGATACATCAGCGCTGCAAGGTTGGCATTTTGAATTCAAACCTCACACTCCACGGCAGCAGCCGATGCCTTTATCCCGATTCCCGCCTTCCCCCTTCTGGACTCGTTGTGCCTATCCGCCGTCCTCCTTGCGCCTGCATCAAACGCCAGATGGAACTGACTATCGCGCAGACGTCAAGCGGAGGCCTAGCGCCAAATCTGCGAAGGCCGACAGAGGAGCACAAATCAACTCGCCCGCCCACTTGACTCTTTGCATCTAGCGTAGAGAGTCACTGCGGACGATATCGGACATCCTTGACCCAGTCGGCGTCTTCGCGATCTTCGACAAACGCGGTACGCCTGTACGCCGACCGCAGTTGCTGGCCGAATTCGGATGACTGGCCCATGACTTGAAGGTGGCGCCCTCTTGTCAACCCGGGGGCTGCCGAAACCTCGAGTGACTGAATCGTCTCGTGGGCATGTCTCGCCTAATCTCCAAGACGCCTAAGTCGGCTGGCTTGTGCCCATCCGGATTAGGCAATGATCTCTCGAACCGAAAGGCGTTTGAGCGCCAAGCACCGGTTGTCCTAGAACATGGCACGCTTTCGGTGTATATTCGCACAATGGGAGGTGATTGTAGCTAACAATGATCGGCGACAGGATCGAGTTCCGCCGTCGCGGATTTTCGCAAGTGCCGCGACGTCTTGCCCCTCGCTTTCGCACTTTACGGGCCGAGCCACATCGGGAGAACTTTATCACGGAAGTTTTATGTCGGAACCACGCCTCGAATGGCTGGTCGGGCCGTTTTTCGAGCGGGGTTAGAAATTGGATGTCGAAGACCGAACAGTCCTCTTTCGACCATAAAAGAACAGAACGCACAACACCAGGCATAGACCAGCCAATGCCTAGGATCGACCCATTGCACTGCGGTTACTATCCGCCATTGTGCACAAACTAATGTCCAATCTGCAGTACGCTTCATTCGGCTGAAGATTTTGAGTGAAAATTTGAGCTATGAATCAAACTAGCCAGACCGCCAGCATTGGCGCTTCAGAGCCACCTCCCCCGGTTCATGCCGAGCGCCTGACAGCCTACGAGATGTCTGAGGTCCTCTCTCGCGCGCTACGCGAAGGAATCCTTGCCCAGACCGGAGAGACGGCAGTCTTCTACGACCTCACAAGGCTTGACAGCACCTTAGCACTCCTTAAATCCGCCTTTCCCCAGACGGCACTGAATGCCCTAGCGGTGAAGTCCAATCCGACTATAGAAATCCTCAAGCGAATCCGCTCAGCTGGACACGGCTGTGAGGTTGCGTCTAGCGGGGAACTGCGCCTCGCTGAGGTGGCAGGTTTTCCGGTCGGAGCAATAGTCTTTGATTCCCCTGCTAAGACCAACGCTGAAATAGAGCATGCCTTAAAAATGGGCGTGGCACTCAATGCTAATTCACTTTCGGAATTAAGAAGAATCGCCACGCTACGAAATTCTGTCGTTTCGCAGAGCCGCGTAGGTATTCGAATTAACCCAGAGACTGGCATCGGAGCTATAGAAACAACTAGTGTGGCGGTAAGACACTCGAAGTTCGGAGTGTCTCTAAGCGCTTGCCGCGAGGCCCTTCTTCGCGCACTCAGTGAATACGAATGGCTAATCGGTATCCATGTTCACATTGGATCACAGGGCATGTCGAGGGAGCAATTGCTCGACGGAATTGGCGCGGTGTACGATTTCTTCCTTCAAGCAAGGGCGACGGCTGCTGTGAATGTGTTCAACATCGGAGGTGGATTACCCGCAAGCTACAGGGATACGGATCACCCAATTCGATTCAACGAGTATGCATGTGCACTACATAGCCGATGTCCCGAGTTGTTCTCGTCCGATGTCCTTCTCGTTACCGAGTTCGGCCGGGCCGTCCACGCGAGTTGCGGTTGGGTGGCATCAAAAGTCGAATACGTTGTCGAATATGACGACGGAATTCCAACACTCTTCATACACGTCGGCGCCGACATGTTTCTCCGCAAGGCCTACCGTCCAGCCGACTGGCACCACGACATCAGCGTCTGCGACCCGAGTGGGCGGCTTCGCACTGCGCAGAAGAGAACGTTTCGCGTCGCCGGGCCGCTCTGCTTTGCTGGGGATTACCTAGACCAGAACGTCTCACTCCCACAGGATGTTCAAGAAGGAGATTACGTGATAATACATGATGCGGGGGCGTATACCTTCAGCATGTGGTCAGTGTACAACAGCCGCCAGTTCCCCGCGATTGTAGGCTACGAAGAACTCGGCGCTCGTTTTCAGTACCTACGTAAACGCCAAACGCTTGATGACATTGTAGCATTCTGGTCATAATTCTCATGAGCAGCAGCATGCCCCGACTCAGCCAGCCGGTTCATTCGAGAGCGTACCCGGGCTACGAAGGCGCTTGCGCTCAAACAAACTCCAGGCAAGATCTTCGATCTCCTTGAAGGCGATGCTCCCCCGGCGCTTGCAACCAACCTGGGGACCCGACCTCGACTTCGTATGGAATCTGATTACCTCAACCTGGAAGAACGGCAGTTTAATAAATGGCACGGATATCACCCTACTTAGAAGAAAAGATGAGTAGCCGGAACAGCACCTGCAGCATGCAGGTCGTCTTCGTCGACATTGTAGCTTACTCAAAGCGAAAAACGCACGCACAAGTGAAGGTGATAGACGCGTTTATGAAGTCCTTAGAGGAAGCGCTGTCTGAGACTGCTCGTCAATATATTGAATATACGCACAAGAACGTCGATCTGAACATCAGAAGAGACGTAGTGCTATTGCCGGCCGGGGACGGCGCCGCAATTGCATTTCCATTCGAGGGCCTGCACGAAATGCACCTCTCGTTTTCTCGTCACCTGTTTCGAATAGTAGATCAGGCCAATAAACAGTCCAACTGTGATTTCTTCCGCGAGCACGGGTGGTGTGACTGCCATAGCGCATTCCAGCTTCGTTGCGGGATATCCGAGGGGAAGCTGATTCTGTATAAGGATCTGAATAGTAACTACAATATCGCAGGTGATACGGTGAACATGGCGGCGCGGGTAATGGGGCTCGCTGGGGGCGGTCAGATTATTTTCACTGAGCGTGGATATTCTGAGCTTGCAGAGCTGGTTCCTGGTATAGATAAGCAGTTTCGTAGGTATCCAGCAATTTTGATTAAGCACAACGTGAAGATCAATTTGTACCAATACATCGACAGCAACCAGCCGGGAATTGACGTGTCCTGCTTATCTGAACTCGGCACCCCTGAAGAACCAGAACCGCGCCAGAAGGTGGACCTCCCCGCAGTAGCAGTGGTTCGACCTGAGTCCCTAACCACTTCACAGTCCGCGGTCTCACGCCCTGCTCCTGAGAGGTATAGGGACGGCTCCGGCGTTATCGTCACTTCGAACCCCATCCTCGACGAGCTCAGCCAGTGCATGGTTATGATCCCTGCCGGAGAGTTCCTGATGGGCAGCGACCAGACCGGCCAGATGCAAGTGGAAATCTCCCGCCCGTTCCTCCTGGCCAAGTATCCAGTCACGCAGGCACTTTTCAAAGCCGTCGTGGGCAAGAATCCGAGCCGTTTCATTGCGATTGATAAACCTATCGAGAGCGTCTCCTGGAACGATGCTGCCGCCTTCTGTAACGCAGTTTCACGTGTCGCGGGACTCGAACTTGTCTATGACACTTCTGCGGAGGAAGTGGTCTGCGACCTCAGTAAGGACGGTTATAGGTTACCAACGGAAGCAGAATGGGAATACGCGTGCCTTGCTGGCGGAAGAGCGGTAAGCTATGGCCCCATAGGCCTTGTTGCTTGGTATAACAAAAACTCGGACGGTCAGACACATCCGGTCGGTGCAAAAGCGCCGAACTCTTTCACATTGTGCGACATGCTGGGAAACGTCTGGGAGTGGTGCGGCGATTGGTTTCAAAAGAAATACCCGACTGGGAGGCAGGTCGACTACGCGGGACCTACGTCCGGTCTTGAGCGAGTGATTCGAGGAGGTTCGTGGTCGGATCTTCCCGATAGCATTTCATCTCGCTCTCGCTATAGAAAGCCTCCTACGGCTTGTGAGGCCACGGTTGGCTTTAGGGTGGCTAGACGTTCGCGTAATTGAAAAACAGGAATGATCGCTGATCGGAGATACTAGAAATGGCTAACTTGCATAGAATTCTTCTCATTACGACTGGTGGCACAATTGCCGGACAGGTCGCAACGGACAAACAAGATAAAAATATGGTTCGGACCGCAGACGAGTTTACAAAACTCGTTGCTCCGACTGTTAGCTACCTAAACAGAACGCACGAAATCAGTATCGAAATTGAACCATTCGCACTATGCGACGTCGACAGCTCGGATATACTTCCACGGCAGTGGATGGACCTTGCGGCCGTCATAAAGAAGCGGTATGACAACTTCGATTCGTTTGTTATCACCCACGGCACGAATACCCTCGGGTACACCTGCGCTGCATTATCGTTTGCTCTCGCTAACCCTAACAAGCCAATTATCCTGACGGGTTCCCAAGTGTCGGCAGGACTGCCAGGGTCTGACGGATTAGTGAACCTTGAGAATGCCATGCGCGTTGCTGTTTGGAAGCGCCACGAACATCCTATCAAGGGAGTGATGGCAGTCTTTGGCAGCCATATCATCACAGGCACAAGAGTAAAGAAAAATACGGAATTTGACTACGACGCATTTGAATCATTTAGCACGGGTAGCATCGGTCGAATCGGCAGAATAATCAATATCAATGAGACGAACTTAACGAAGCATCTTAGCTATTTGCGGACGACGCAATACCCAGAAGCTAGGACGGCTAAAGACCTTCGTTGTGAAAACGACTTCGATATGCGAATTGCCTCGCTCACTGAGTTCCCAGGTATGTCATCTGATCTCTTCGCCAGCTTGGTCGACAACAATGATATTAGAGGCTTCATCTTACGGGCGTTTGGAGCCGGAGATCCCTGTACGAATCACCGGTCAGCTTTCGAATACTTGAAGGGCAAACAGATTCCCCTGGTAGTCACGACGCAGGCGCCGAATGGGAATAGTAACTTCCAAGTGAATGAGCCGGGGAAGATGCTGAGAGACACTGAGTTGGCAATCCCAGCGTACGACATGAGCATCGAGTCGCAAACGACTAAACTTGCTTGGCTGCTTGCGAAGAAGAATAAAGGCGAGCTTAACTACGCTCAGCTATGCGCCGAAATGGTTCGCGACGTCCGAGGTGAGATTAACGTCATGTGGGAAGTCGGTAATTAGCTGGTAGAGCCCGCGACGTGAACGGCTCTCAGTGGCGCGACGAAAGGGCTGGGCGGTCCAATCTGGCAACTCAGTTGGGTTATGGGCCGCACAGTTATCGAATTTCGTCTTCCGTGCCTCTGGCCCCTGATGTTTGATCCTCTGAAAGCTGGAGCATTCGTGACCTACCCGCCTGAAGTGGCTTCGAATTTGGAGTTTTTCACTGCCCGCAACCTGTGGCATGTTGTGTCGCAGAATCCGGAGGTTCGGAGTTGTGCTGATGCCGCACAACGCCGAAACCGCCTTGGCCACGAAGGGATACCATTATTCGACGAATTGAAGACGGGTGTCGGGGTGTGTGAGACGCCGACGGGAAGTCGGTATGTCGCAGCGCACTGCCGAGGGCATCAGCGACTGGACGAATCAAAGCTTCGAACACTGTTTGGGGGACCGTTTAGACGATTGACTGACGAGGAACTTCTGACCAACTTCGGAGCCGAAAGAGGCCTCGTAAACCCATTTGCGATCTTCCGTAAGTCTCAGGTTCAACAGGTGTTTGATGAAACGATAATGCGGCCGTATTTCCCGCCGAACACGATGATGACGAATCTGGGCGACCTATGCTATGCCATTGAGTTCAATGCGCCGGAAATCATCGCCGCGCTCGACGGAGCATGGGTGGCAGATATCGTCGAAGAGAAGAGCAGGCGACTACCGACGGTACGTACGTTGGGCATTCTCACCGGCAACGGACCTGAGTCTGGGATGTTACTGTGGGAGCGGATTAATGCACGAATTCGCACTCACCCCTCGAAGATCTTTCGAGGCGACTTCAGCTTTCCGGCCGTGTCAGTTGAATCGCTACCTGGAATGGGTTTATCGATGGAACTCGCGAAGCGTGAGGCTGCGGTGCGCCCGGTTGTCTTGGATGGCGTGAGAAAACTGTGTGAAGGAGGCGCAAACGTCGTGGGCATCGCTTGCAACACGACACAGTATTTTGCGGACGACGCTGAGCGAACATGTGAAGACTATGGCGCTCAGTTTGTGAGAACTGCAGATGAGACGGCACGCTACTTGGGACAAGAAGGTATTGACACTTTCGATTTTCTCGGGATCGGCGCCGTTGCTGACTTCAAGACCTGGAGCGGCTTTGGGCGAGCGCTTTCTGGTTTCAACGTCAAGACACCGTCGGAGGCGAGCCTGTCAAAAATAAGCGAATTGGCATATGCCGTCAAAAAAGAAGTCGTGACTGCCAGAACGATTAATCGGTTGAGAGACCTCGTACATCAAGCGACACAAACAAATGTCGTGGTACTCGCGCTCACAGAACTGTCAATTGTGTTCGATAATCAACAGGGGAAGCACAAATCAGGGAAGCGATTTGTGGATACGCTAGATATCCTGGCAACAAGGATGGCAGAAATATATATCGAGGAGTATATAAGCACTCTCCAAACTTCCGGAGATGAACAAGACGTCCTGGCAGCTACTTTATCATGATTGGTATTGGTGCTTGATGATGCTATCTTGAATTACTGAAAGTGGAAGAGCTTCGATCATGATGCCCCGTTTTCCGCGCATCGTGGTCGCCATCATGAGAGAATTATAGACAGCTTCCTCTGTGGCCTCTACTACGGCTTGAAAAAGTGGTGTTAGTTCCTCATCTGGCAACAGTAAAGATCTTCCGCTCAAAACTGCTAATTCGGCGTTTGGACCGGACGGCGTCGAGAATGCAATGGCATAGTCGCCACTCCCGTGTGTCATCGGAGATCCTGTACGCGAAACTCCCAGCATAGTCCGTCTAGCTAAGCGCTTCAGTTGTCTAGAGTCTAAGGGCGCATCCGTAGCTACAATGATCATGACTGAGCCGTCGCCGCTGTCGCCAGCAAGAAAATGATGGTTCAGATCTTTGCCAATTGGGAGTCCGTCGATAGTCAAGATGCCGCCGAAGTTCGTCTGAACGAGAACCCCAAGGAAGTATTGAAATCCTTGAATGACGACGCCACGGGAAGAGTTACCAATTCCGCCTTTAAATCCGAATGCGACTGTACCCGTACCGGCACCAACACAGCCCTCCGCAACGGGACCATCGACAGCCCTGACTATTGCATCGACTACGTGTGATTTTTGGACATGCATGCCACGTATGTCATTAAGGACGCCGTCGTTGGTCTCGCCAACCACTACATTGATTGACTGAACTCGCTCGTTGCCCTTCTGCGCGAGCATATGACTAGCCACTGCTTCCGCGGCGCGCCACACTGAAAGGGTATTTGTGAGCACAATTGGAGATTCGATGACTCCAAGCTCATCGATTTGAGTGCTGCCGATAAGCTTGCCGAACCCATTCCCAACATAGACTCCAGCGGCCACCTTGTGTCGAAAAACGTTCCCCGCATGAGGAAGGATTGCGGTGACACCGGTGCGAATGTTGGCACCGACGTTGAGGGTAACGTGCCCCACCCTCACGCCCGGGACGTCCGTGATCGCATTCAAAGGACCGGTGGGTAGTAATCCGGGTTTAATGCCAATTTCCCTGGCTCGTGCGCGCGATGTAGGGGTGATCTTGTCCCAATGCGAATGAGTTGTTGAGTCGAAATAGGTAGCCTGCATATTCAATAACTTATCGTCGAAATCAGAATAATAGATATTGACGCTTTCGTCAACATGCCGCTTCTGCTCCTACGCGGTTCTTTCGATGTCACGCCGCCTGAGGCTCACACCCAGGAAATCTGGACAGCCAGAGAGAATAACCCTCAGCAGAACGCTGAAATGGGCGCGACGTTTTTGGCGCGAACTGAGCGCCGGCGTCACAGCACCGTGTGGGACGAGTCAGCATTGGATGCCCCGCAAGCAGGCACGCCGTTCGATGACTGCCCTCTTCTCCGTGTGCTGATGCTTGCGAAAAGGGCCTCGTCGGAGCCGCTCGTCTTCGGACATCATTTAGTCGTCGGCCCACCAAGGTCCCAGATAAACAACGACTTCTGGCCAGCATCCCGCCGTAGAACGCCACCATATTCTTTATTCTTTCGGTTCGCACGTTCATTCCAACTTGAGCCTCGCACCGAGGCCCCGTGCGGTCGCCATCGATTCGCGACGCTGTTCCGGAGTGTATTGGCAACTATTTGCTTGGCCCTCGCATCTTAAGGTTAGGCGACTAACGGAAACACAGCCGTGCCCAACTCAATATCCTCCCTTCTCCGATCGGTTCGCGGTTGGACACTGCTCGGCGACCTCTTGCGTAGCTCTCGGCCCAAGCCGAATTCCCCACATCGAACCCACCCTGCCGATTTTCGAAATCCCCACCCTGACGACCAACTCTCCTCAAAGTGTGCCTTTTGAGCTAGGAGTGAGTTTACTCCATCTAGCAGCCGGTTGGAAGAAACTTCTTCATCCGACACAGATTCGGGTTGCTCAGGGTGGAAAACGCTCGTGATGACCCGGTAGACCTTAAAAACCGCTTTCCAGCGCCCGGCTCTGTCCAACACCTATTTGGTCGCACCGAGGCTGCTAAGCGTCCGGTCGCTGTTGGCCGGCTCTCCGCACGTACACTGGCGTTTGCGCTATGCAGTGGAACGTATCCGATCGGATTCTTGCACTTTGACAAGCATTGCTCTCGCGGAACCACGATTCGTAGAGGATTCGGTTCTTTCCTCTTCGCACTGGCCTTCCACATTCGGGACCGAAATCAACCCGTATCTTCTGGATTAGAATTCTCTTGCCAGGCTCCTCTCACTCTGCGCAATCCTCCCGGTGCGAGGTGTAGTTAGCTCCTAAGGGCTCGAATTAATTGGGCCTTTATTATCGTCGGTGATCATACAGGAAACTGACCGAGCTGACAAGGCGACCACGATATCCATGTCGCTAGTATGTGATCTGTCCGCTCCAATTCACACATGATCTGTCCGCTCGACCCGAGTGGCGGGTGACGCTGGGTGAGTGAATCAGCCCAAGCAATGCCCAGCTGCGGAAGTGGAGCGGATGATGAAACTGCAAGACGTGTTGCTGAAGGCGATGGCGAAGAAGATCACCTGGTGGGCGGCGGC
>CAIVVT010000086.1 GCA_903909435.1 uncultured Acidobacteriia bacterium
ACCTATGCCTGCAACATTGTGCTGGATGGCTATCCCAAAATTTTGGCCGCTGCGACAGCCCGGCAACAGCAACGGGAACTCGAACGGATCCTGGATCTGGTGGCCCGCTGCAAACTCCCCAAACGCACCAAACGCCGATCCCATCCACGCGAAGTATGGGGCAGCGGCTCCAAGTTCCCGAGCAGACAAGCAGGGAAAACTAAGTGACATTGGGATACCATCCTGCGGCGGGTTGGCAACCCGCCCGGTGGTGGTTGTTTATCGGCGCTCGACGGCCTATTTTCAGGCTCGTTAGGCGGGATGCCATCCCGCCGCAGGTTAACAACCTGCCCCACATGATAGTGTCCCTGTAATCTGCGGAATTACCCAGACGCCTCAGTGCCCCTCGGCTTCCAGGAAGCGCTCCGCCTCAATGGCCGCTTTGCAGCCCGCGCCGGCGGCCGTAATGGCTTGGCGATAGACGCGATCTTCCACGTCGCCGGCGTGAAACACACCCTCGATATTGGTCCGCGCGCCGCCGCTGCCGACGATGTAGCCGTCCGCGTCGAGGTTGAGCTGGCCGACGAACGGCTTGGTGTTCGGGATGTGCCCGATGGCCAGGAAGAAGCCGTCCACGGGTTCCAGCCACTGCTCCCCGGTCTGGACGTTCTTCAGCTTCGCGCCGGTCACGAAACCCTTCTCGCAATCCAGCACGTCCTCCACGATGGTGTTCGTCAGGAACTTGATCTTGGGGTTATTCCTGGCCCGCGCCAACATGATCTTCGAGGCGCGGAACTCCTCGCGGCGGTGCACGATGGTGACCAGCTGCCCGAAGCGGGTGAGGAAGTTCGCCTCCTCCATGGCCGTGTCGCCGCCGCCGATGACGATGATCTTCTTGCCCTTGTAAAAGAAACCGTCGCAGGTGGCGCACGAACTGACACCGTGGCCGATCAGCTTCTGCTCGTTGGGCAGGTTCAACCAGCGCGCCGAAGCGCCGGAGGCGACGATCAGCGTCCGCGCCTCGACCCACTCTGCGTCGATGCGCAGCCGGAACGGCCGCTTCGAGAGGTCGGCCTCTTCCACCAGCCCGCTGACGAATTCGGCGCCAAAACGCTGCGCCTGCTGCTTCATGTTCTCGACCAATTGGGGTCCGAGAATACCTTCGGGGAAGCCGGGAAAATTCTCCACCTCAGTGGTGATGGAGAGTTGTCCGCCGGGCTCGTGCCCGACCACCACGAGAGGTTTCAGCCCGGCACGCGCAGTGTAAACGGCAGCGGTGTTTCCCGCGCAGCCCGACCCGATGATGACGACGTTCCGCATATGTCTATTGTGATGCTTGAGGAGTCAATTTCGCTCGCGGGCGGGCTGGACCGCTGGCGGCACTGCACACCGAAACCGTAAGACGTTACGGTTTTCTTTTTCAAGTAGCTGAATCTAAAGGGGTAATTTCTGAAAACCGTAAGAACTTACGGTTTTGGATTTTGCGGCCAGACCGAATCGCCGTCAGGACAGCAAATGATAGACCGCAAACGAGCTCACATACGCGAGCAATCCCATGTAGGTGAATTGGATCGCGGGCCATTTCCAACTGCCGGTCTCGCGGCGCACCACGGCCAGAGTGGACATGCACTGCATGGCGAAGGCGAAGAACACCAGCAGGGCCGCGGCGCCCGCCGGGCTCAGGTCGTGCTGCAAGGCCTGCTGCAATCCAGCCTGATCCTTGCCCGGTTCCATCCCGTAGATCGTGCCCAGCGTGCCGACAATCACTTCCCGCGCCGCCAGCGAACTGATCAGCCCGATGCCGATCTTCCAGTTGAAACCCAGCGGCCGGATGGCCGGCTCGATGGTGCGGCCGAGCGTCCCGGCCAGGCTCTGCTCGATCGGCGGCGTGTGACCGTTAATCAGCGGCACGCTGGCCAGCAGCCACAGCACGAACGACACGCCGAGAATCACGGTGCCCGCGCGCTTCAGGAAGACCTCGGCACGGTCCGCAATCCGCAGCCCCAGCGAACGCAAAGTGGGCATCCGGTAGGCAGGCATTTCGAGCACGAACGGCGTTCGCTCACTCCTCAGAATCGAGGATTTCAGCAGCCGGGCCGTGGCCACCGCCGCGACGAAACCGAGCACGTACAGTCCCAGCATGGCTGCGGCGCGCGTACCCAGAAACGGACCGATGAACGGCCGCTCGGGGATGAACGCGGCGATGATCAGCGTGTAGACCGGCAGCCGCGCCGAGCAGGTCATGAAGGGCGCTATCAGGATGGTCGCAATGCGGTCGCGCTTGTTCTCGATCGTTCGTGTCGCCATGATCGCAGGCACGGCGCAGGCGTAGGCCGACAGCAGTGGGATGAAGCTCTTGCCCTGCAGGCCGACACGCGCCATGGTGCGGTCTGCGATTAGAGCCGCGCGCGCCAGGTAACCCGAGTCCTCCAGGATGCCGATGAACAGGAACAGGATCAAAATCTGCGGCAGGAACACCAGCACGCTGCCCACGCCGCTCCACAGTCCATCGACGATCAGCGACTTCAACCAGCCCGCCCCCAGCAAGCCGCCCATCCAGGCGCCGGACGAGGCCACCAGATACTGCACGCCGTCCATCAACGGCCGCGCCCCGGTGAAGATGGTCTGGAACACCGCGCCCACAACCAGCACGAAGATCACGGGTCCCCATAGGGGGTGCAGGAACAGGCGGTCCAGGCGGCGGCTCCACTCCGGCGGCACCGGGTGGCGGTAACCGGCTTGCTCGGACATGCCGCGCGCCCACTGGCGGCAGTGCGGGACATTCTGAAGCACCGGCAACTGAATCGGGATCGGCACTGCGATCCCATGCGCCAGGAAGCTCTCGACGGCCTCGATCCCTTCGCCCTTCGAGGCGCTGATCAGCGCCACCGGAGCCCCCAGGCTGGTGGCCAGGGCGTCCGCGTCCACGTGCCCGTTGCGAGCCCGCAGATCGTCGGCCATGTTCAAGAGAATCAAGGTCGGCAGGCCCAGCGCCAGGATCGGTGCGGCCAGGGTGAGATGGCGGCTGAGGTTCGTGGAGTCGAGGATCAGCAGCACCGCATCCGGCCGGCGCAAGCCCGCCATGCGGCCGCTCAAAACATCGAAAGATACCTGCTCGTCTTCGGAGCGGGGCGACAGGCTGTAGATGCCCGGCAAATCGACCAGTTCGACATCGTAGTGGCCCTCGACATGGGCCTTGCCGAGGCGATGCTCGACGGTGACTCCCGGGAAGTTGGCGACACGCTGCCGCAGCCCGGTTAAACGATTAAAAAGAGTGGACTTGCCGGCGTTCGGGGGACCTATGATCGCGATCAGGCGCTGGCCTACCGGCGCGGGCCCCTCGTCCACGGCGATTGGCGGCAGATTGCGCCCGTTGGCGTCACCATGGCAGGTGCTCATGGATTTCTTTCGCTAGGCGGCCGGGGCGGCGGGAGAGATGTGGATACGCAACGCAGTTTCACGACGCAACGCGATTTCCGCGCCTTCCACACGGAACACGCGCGGGTCTCCGCCGGGTGCGCTGAACGCCGCGAGAACGGGTCCACCCGGCAAAAAGCCCAATTCCATCAGTCGATTGGCAAAGTCAAGAGGGAGATCCAGATCCACCAACGTCGCAGCCTCGCCGCTGCCAAGTTCCGCGAGGGTACGAGACTTGGTCCCGCCCGGCTTCCTTTTGACACTGAGTTGCATCTGCACCCAGTATCGTACCCCGCAAAACCGCTGTCAACAGCAGTCTTTCCGATCCCTCTGAAATCAGTCGCGCATGCTAGAATTTCGGGAGTGATTGAAGCCCCCCCAGCCCGCGAGTATACGCGGGTAGAAGTGTGCCGGTTGCTGAAGATCTCGCAGTCGGTTTTGGCTACCTGGGAGCAGCACGGCTTTATCGCGCGGGTCGAGAGCCACAGTTTCCGGGATTTGGTGGCGCTGAAATCGCTGGCGCAGCTGCGCAGGCACCGGGTTCGCCCGGAACGCATCCGCCGCATGATCGACAATCTTCGCGTGCGGTTGGCGCACATCCGCGACCCACTGGCGGAGCTGAAGATCTTCTTCGACGGCAATCGCATCTCGGTCCAGGTGGATGGACGCAAGATGGAACCGATCAGCGGCCAGTTGCTGCTCGACTTCGACCGCGAGACCGTCCGCCGCCTGCTGGAATTCCCGGCCACCCCGGCCGCCCAAACCGCGGCGCTGGCCGCCGAGGCTACCAAACGCCAGGCGGAAGCGTGGTTCGAGAAGGGCGTCGCGCTGGAACAGGACGGCAGGCGCGCCGCTGAGGTGATCTCGGCCTACGAACGCGCGGTGGAACTCGACCCGGTTTCCTCCGTCGCGTGGTTGAATCTGGGCACGGTGCATTACAACCAGCGCCGCTTCAGCCAGGCCGAGGAATGCTACGGCAAGGCGCTGGCAGCGCGTCCCGACTATGCCCTGGCCCACTACAATCTCGGCAATCTGTTCGACGAGACGGGGCGTCCCAAGGAAGCCATCACGCACTACCGCAAGGCGCTGGAACTCGATCCCTCCCACGCC
>CAIVVT010000087.1 GCA_903909435.1 uncultured Acidobacteriia bacterium
AGCAGACCGTTTTCGCCAATGATGTCTTCTGGCTTCTTGTAATCCGCCAGCAACTTGTCGATGAGTTTAGTGTCGATAGCCATCGGGTCTCCTGAGTGTGATCCCTTCGATGGCCATTTACACAAACCTTTTTACACCCTCGGCGCGTCTGGACACGGGCACGTGTCCTTTGCTGCATAGATTATATACTCAGGCACCTAAGCTCAACTGTCCGGGAAACCCCACTCTTTCGTTCCAGCTTCGGGGTCTTAAGCCACCGTCTTTCAGTCGTTCGGCTTTCAGCGAACTGCGCGTTGGTGGTGCGGTCCCCCGGATCTGCGTGGGTTCCCGAAGGTCTCGCTTCCGGACGGCGTTAGAAAGGCCGGCCGTGGCAAGCCGGCCAACGCGCCGACGCGGCCCCCAGCCGCGGTCCTGGGGGCCGCCCCACCACGAATCACGTTCTCGCATCACATTCATGCGGCTTCAGCCGCAAGCCAATTCTCGGGCGCAATCCAACCCACCGCGCGCATCTGCCTGATGAAGTTGCGCGTGGTTGCGAGGGAGTCCCGACGCTCAACGCCGTCTCTCGGTGCTTTCCGACCAACCACAAGCGCGCTGAGCACGGGCTTCCGGCTGGGTTCGCAACGCATTGCGCCAGATCGCCCTGCTGAGAACTCCAACTTCTCCCACGATTGCTCGCGCGAAGTGAAGTGCCACTGACAGGGGAGTTTCGCGAGGCCACGAGGCCAGGCATAGCTTTCCCAGGTCTTGGCCACAGGGAGGCTGATTGGCCGCGCCCAGCGCTTCGGATCCAGACTCAGTCGTCCACACCCTGGACACGTGATTCGGAACTCGCGATCGCCTTGGGCGATGGAGAGCGTCGCAGGGTAATCCGCCGCTGCGCCGCTCATCACCATGGCAAGTCCGGGCGGGTCGCGAGTTCGCTCGCGCCGATTTGCTGCAGTTTCACCGGCGCGGCTAGAATGGTTCCGTCCGGTTGCAGGAAGCCTCGTACCAGCATCAGGTCGCCAGCGGGAAAAGGCCGCCAGGTTCGCCACTCCTGCGAACTCGGTTGTGGCATCTTCCACGACAAGCAGACTTGTGTTCTTCAGCATTAAGGAGCCGGTGCCCAAGGTAATGGAGGCGATAATCCCCTCCAGGGTGATCGGAGTCCCCTGCGCCGCAGCCGGAACCGCATACCCGCTGACGCACTGAATGCCGGCATTGCGGGCGATCGCGACGATTCCCACAGTCGCTGCTCCTGGAGCCAAGAAGTTGAACGAGGCGATCGCGCGACCATCCACATTGGTTGTAGTCGTTCCAAGGAGTCCGCAATCGTTAGGGAGATTCGAGTAATGGCAGAACCCAACGTCGTATGCCTGGGTGGCTACGGCGGCATCCAGAACTATGCCAACCCTCCCGCGGCTGCGCGCGCAGCGCCACTGCAGAAGATGACTCCGCTGGCCAGTTGATAGGAACAAGCATTGGGTAGTGGTGCATTCCTTAGCCGCAAACCATCACGCTCCGATCAGCCAGCAGCCAATCTTGCCGGGCCAGAAGCTGCGGATTTGCGCCCGGCCGCATCCGCAAAGCACGTCCTGAAACCGGTATCAGGCGTCTCATTCGGACTCGCCTTGGATAGGCTGACCACCCGGCGGAACTTGCCGAACTGCGCGTCGGCCGGGAGTCTAGGCGCACGTTGCGGGCCAAACTAGGCCTGGGGACAGTATGCGCAAACCCTGATCCACCCTTGCGGAACGCTAGCTTCAAATAATCCGCCTGTTGAACCTTGTTAGGTCGGCGTGGATCCCGAGTTTCCCTGCGTTCGGCATCTTCCGCAACACCCCGGGTTCTGCGGTTTCCCATATCGGCCCACCCCGCCACCCCCGTTCACAGCATTTTCAAATTCTCTGAATGCCGTGCACCCATCGTCTTTTCAACCACTTAGCTCCAGGCCTGCGGGCTTGGCCGCGCTA
>CAIVVT010000088.1 GCA_903909435.1 uncultured Acidobacteriia bacterium
GCAGCGCAGATACATGCAGCTTGAGGGACTCGCGTCACTGAGTGACAATCAACCCGCTCGCCTGTCCGCTGTGGTCAGCTGAGCACGAGTCGAACCTTGCCAAGACCTACGACTCGTACACCACTCGCCGGGACGCGATCTAGGCGTGCAACTCCACGGGCACGTTTGCCGCTTTCAGCCCCACGTAATAGCTCAGCGCATCCTCGATGCTATCCACGTGATCGTCCTCATTTTGCAAGAGGAATGTCGGGGGCGTCTGGGGGGTTATATGACTCTTGATGTTGGGATTCAGCGCAATGCTGTTTTCGGCTAGGGCGAGGCGCCCCGGATAAATGGCAATGGCGAAATCCGGACGATTGCTTTCTCGGTCCGCAGCATCCAGAGGCGCATAAAGGCGGGTCTTGAAGTGCGCCGCTTTGCGTGGCAAGCCTTGCGCGGCGACTCAATACGCCCGGTGATCTTGTACGAGAGGTCTTACTGAGGTCTTACCGTCCCGATGAATGGAAACTTTGGTTCGATGCAGCCGGCGTCGCCACACCGCCCATCCGCGGTCCTATCTTCGACGCTTCGCCCACCATTGCATCGGCGGCGGCCAGCGGCGCGGGTGTCGCACTCTTGCCAGCAAGGATGTTCGAGCAAGACCTGGCAAGCGGCCGATTGGTGCAACCCTTCGGTCTTTGCGTCGATGCAGGTCGCTACTGGCTCACTAGGCTAAAATCACGCTCAGAGACCCCAGCGATGACAACGTTTCGCACCTGGCTGGAGAGGGCGCCTGACTCGTGATGCGTGTGACCGGATGAGAACCGGCTTTCAACGGCGTGACGTTGCGGCATCGACACACGTCGCCAAGCGCCGCAAATCCAGGGTTTTTGCCAGTTTTGCCCCCAATTTCAAGGTTCACTGCCGCGGCTGACCGTGCCAAACTAGGGAAGCGCCTTGGTGTGGTCACTCCCACTCAATTGTCTCCGGCACTTATAAGCACCTGAAATAACGAGACTTATATTGAGGGCACGCCAAACTTACCGTCAGATCTACCGCCAAAAACTTCCGTTTGGAGGCGATAGAGGGCGATCGATGCGGACAGGTTGAAAGTGGGTCGGCAGCCACGCGACGCGAGCGTCGATATTTGGTCGGTAAGTGCGGAGGAACCCGCGCGCCAGATTCGGAATTGGCGCATCAGGGCTTGGTTGTTTGCCCGCGTCCATCACCGACAGTGCGGTTCTCCGTCACCAAAACGGTTTCAGCTCGTCACCTCTTAGGTTACACTGATCCCGATGATCAAGAGTTTCCGGCACAAGGGACTCGCAGCGCTCTTCGAGGCAGGGAGTGCTCGCAAGGTGCAACCGAAGCACGCGAGACGCCTGAATCTGATCCTTACTGCCCTCAATGCCGCGACCCAGGCGGCACAGATGGCGATGCCCGGAATGCGGTTTCATCCATTGCATGGCAACCGTTATTCCGTTTGGGTGGATGAGAACTACCGCGTGACCTTCCGTTTCGACGCCGGGCACGCGTACGAGGTGGATTATGAAGACTACCATTGAGAGTTCGGGCCGGATGCACAGCCCCGCCCACCCTGGGGAGATCCTCAAGGAGATGTACATGGGACCGCTCGGCGTGACGATCACTCAGACGGCTGATGCTCTCGGAGTCAGTCGTAAACACGTATCGGGAATCGTGAACGGGCGGGTACCTGTGTCGCCGGATATGGCGGCGCGCCTAGCCGGCGTCTTCGGTACTGAGCCGGACATCTGGATCAACCTTCAGGCTCAGTTTGATCTATGGCAGGTGAGGCAGCACGTTCGTCCGAAGGTCAAACGCTTGGCAGCTTGATGGCTGTTCGAACTGGGGCCGATGTCAAGGCGGTTAAACGGCTGTAGCTCGGACGGCGACGTACTCTGCTGAATCGCGAAGGAGTCTATGGCGACATCACTCTACGACCTCAGCGTGCCGACATTCCTGCAGACGGTGAAGGCCATCGAGGGTTTCCTCGACGTTGCGGTCAGGCACTGCGCCGATACCCGCACAGACCCGGACGACTTCGTGCACGCCCGGCTCTTCGACGATATGGCGCCCTTTCATTTCCAGATCGAAGCAGCGTGGCATCATTCCGTGTGGGGACTGGAGGCCGTGAAGACGGGCCTGTTCGCCCCGCCCGCACTGGTCGGACCGGTTCCTTTCGGCGATCTGCAGGCCATGATCGGCAAGGCGGAAACGGCGCTGGAGTCGTTCACCCCCGACGAGGTCAACAGCTGGGCGGGCAAGGACCTAGACCTTCAGATTGGCCCACGGAGGCTGGCCTTCACGTCAGAGACGCTCATCCTTTCGTTTTCGCTGCCCAATTTCTATTTCCACGGCGTCACCGCATACGACATCCTGCGGACGCGGGGTGTGCCGCTCGGAAAGCGCGATTACGAGGGTCGGCTGCGCACTCGGACCGACTAGGGCCTGTTCACACTAACGAAGTGCTTCGACCACGAGGGCGAAGCACAGGAACGCCATGAACATGGTATCGAGCTTATCGAAGCGGCTGAAGATGCGGCGAAAGCCCTTGAGCCTTCGGAACAGCCGCTCGATCTCGTTTCTGCGGCGGTACCAGGCCTTGCTATACGTCCAGGGTGCGACCCGGGTCGAGAGCGGCGGAACGACCGGAGTGAGGCCGAGATCGAAGGCGAGCTGGCGGGTTTCATTGCCTTCATACGCTCGATCCATGATGACGCGGCAGCGCGCCGGCAACTCGGGCAAGGTCCGCAGCAAGTCGCGGCCGGCCGGCGCATCGCCGGCCTGCCCTCCTGTCAGGGAGAACGCGATGGCGCCCCGGCGGCTACTTCGACTTCCTCCACCCGTGGCCGGGGCAAACTCCTCCACCTAACCTGATCGCGATGGGGTGGACGTCGGAGGCGACGGCAGGATTTGTTGGAGTGTTACGCGGATTCCTCGGCGTTGACAAGGCGGC
>CAIVVT010000089.1 GCA_903909435.1 uncultured Acidobacteriia bacterium
ACGCGCCTGAGCATCAGTGCGACGCGCGTTTACGCCACCCTCACCACGGCAACCAATATGCTCGCGGAGTTTTAGCGTGCTTTCCTCTGACGACTTCCTTCGGCAGGCGCACGACTTCGCGTTGAACCCGTTGCTGCACCCCGGCGCCACGCCGGTCACTCTGATTCAGGACGCGAATTCGACCGACGTTTTCGCGCTGGTCAAGCTGGGTCCGGCCACCGGCGACCCGAAGATCCACCTGGTGGCGACGGTGCGCATTGCGGACCTGCCGCAACGGCCGCTGGAGAAAGACCAGCTCATTTACGACGGGAGTCTGTACAACGTCGTGAATGCGCCGCCCGACCAGCACGGCCACGCGACTCTGCAGTGCCGCCTGGTCCGCGGCGCGGGCGCGAGGATCTGATGACCCCCAAGAACTACGTCAAAATCACGTACAACGGCGTGAAGGTCCGGCTGCCGTTAGGCAGCGACGATCCGCTGAAGTTCCGCATGTTCCAGCTGGCGCAGTACGGGGTTTCGATTCTCCGCGAGCGCATTGACGGCATGAAGGACTCCGGCGACTCGCCCATGCCTCCGCTCAGCACGGGCACGTCCGAGTTCTACACCAAGTCCGGCAAGCGCATCGCTGGGCGGCTGGCGGCAACCTTGGGCGGCTATGCCCAGTGGAAGGCCGCCCATCTCGGCAATAGCGACCGGAACCTGTTCGGTCCCGGCAGCCGCACGTTTACGCGCCGGAGCCTCGGTGGCCCGAGCAAAGTCATCCACCAACGGTCCGGTACCGGCCATATGCTCGACGACATCCATGTGACTCAGGCCGACGCGCGTCGCGCGCAGATCTCGATCACGACAACGGCCGGTCGAGAGAAAGCCCTGCGCAACGAATACGCCATCCGGCGCAAGGGTGGCATGGGCTGGTGGGGCTGGTCGCCGCGGAACGTCTCTCAACTGCTTGAAGCAGGCCGCAAGCTCGTCGACGAGCGGGCCAAGACTTTCCGTCTGGGTTTCGCGGGGATCCCGCCGCAGATCAACGCTGCCATTCCACCTTGGGGCGAGAGCCCGAGGCTCCGCACCTTTGGAGGCGGCTGGTGAGCTTCGTTTCCGGACTGCCGGTGCGCAAGCTGGCGATCGATTCCGTGGTGCGGCTGCTGTCCGATCCGGTGTGCGGATACAACGCCATCTTCCCCCTGGTGCACGCGAGCGGCGGCTATCCGGAGTTGGCGGTTCAGCCGAACGAAATCGATTTCAACGACAACTCCCGGTCGTTCGCCAAGTCCTATCTGGCGGGTCTCGCGGACATGGATCTGGCGGAGATTTCGGACGCGTTGTCGGTGGCGATCTATACCACCCAGGTGCAGAATCTGGGCCTGGCCATGGGCCATCGCTTTGCCGGGGTCTGCCAGACGCACATCGATTTCTACATCCGCCAGGGCGCGCGAAGGTTCGACGCCTTGCGCGCGGACGCAAAGGCTGGCAATGCCCAAGACCCGGGCATGGAAGGCAGCGACACCGAATCGCTGATTGCGGTTATCGAAGACACCGCCATGACGGTGCTGCACGCCGACTTGGCCACGGCGCTCTGGCTGCCGGGCGTCGTGTATGGGCTGGTGTGGCAGAGCAGCACCACGCCGCTGTTTCAGGTTTCGGACGGCTACCAGCAGGTTCTCCAAATTCAATTCCCGCTTGAGGTGCACATCCTATGACGTTTCGTTTTGTCGGCTCCGAACTGCAGATCGGCCACGTGGCATTGAAGACGTTTGGCCAGGCCATCGAACTGGAACCAGCTATGGCCCAAGAGATCATTGCGCACGAGCACAGTGCCGCGCTGTTGCCCGACGAGTTGTTCGCTTCCCTCGGCTTCACGGCCGACGAGCTGCGCTGGTGCAACTCCGAGACGTTTGCCGCCAAGCGCGCGCAAGCCTGGGCGTTGCTCGCGGAGCAGCGCGTTCGACTGCGCGCCGGCGGGAGTTTTGAACAGGAGACCGAATAGCGATGGCCAACCAATCCCCTTCCGTATCGCAGATCGCCTTTGCGACCACCGAGACCGTCTTTGGAACCGTCAACAACACTGCGGGCGCAGCCACGGTGCTCGGGTCGGATGCCGTGCGCATTGCCTCGCTCGACACCACGGCCTCGCAGGCCACCGTCAAGCGGGATGTCAAGACGGGCTCGTTGACCCCCATTGTCGAAGTAGCCTCGCGTCCTTCGGGCTCCTGGAGTCTCGCCACCGAGCTTTCGAGCAACGGCGCGGCCGGGGTGAAACCCGATCTGGACGACTTCCTTGCCGCCTCGTTCGGCAAGGCCTCGACCGTTGTCGCATCGACCTCGGTCACCTACGCCCTGGCCGACAACCTGACGGCCACGCCCGCGCCATCCTTGTCGATCTTCAACTACCGCGACCCGGCCACGACGCTCCAGCAGATCTCGGTCGGCTCCGTCGTGAAGACGTTGAATCTGTCGTTCAACGAAAACGGCGCGCAGAAGATCAGCTTCAGCGGTCCCAGCAAATACGTGCTCGAAAATCACCGCTTCGCCGGAGAGCCGACCGCCAACAAATGCGGGCTGACGACGTTCCCCGTGCGCCCGGCGTCTCCCGTTTACAACGGCGCGCCGGTTCTCGGCTGGAACGGTGGTGTCACTATCGGCGGCAACACCTACGCCACGCTGCGCAGCGGGGCGCTCGCCGTGGACTTCAACCGCGAACTGCAGGCGGACGTGCTCGGTGCGGGCCTTGCCATCGGCGTGATGCAGGGCGAGCGTTCCTGGCCCATCGAGCTCACGCTGTACGCCGACGACTCGGCCAACTTCCAGGCGCTCATTACCGCGCTGACGGCGACCGTACAGACGGTCGTCATGACCATCGGCAACGTGGTGGGCAACATTCACACGTTTACGCTCGCCGGCATTCTGTTTGACCGGCAA
>CAIVVT010000090.1 GCA_903909435.1 uncultured Acidobacteriia bacterium
ACGAAGTTCGCCGATAGCGTCGGCGGCCAATACGTCCTGATCGATGGCGGCATGATCACGATTGCGAACTCGAACGCCTCGTTGCCGATCGCGCAATTCCAGACGGGCGGGATCATCCTTCAGGACAAGCAGACGGCTCCGCAGTATGCGGTGAAGATCACGCCCTCCTGGGTCAAGGTCGAAAACACGGTCACCGGGCCAGGCATGGCGATCACGGCGACGGGCGCGACGATTGCGCAGGGCTGGTCCGGCGTGACGCCGCTCTACCCAAATGTGGCCATCGGCGCAGCCACGGTCACCATTTCGGCGAGCGTCACCGCGAACGTATCGATCTCGGCGTCCGGTGGCGGCGCCTCCGTGGGGCTGACCGACGGCACATACAGCGGCTTCCTGGCCACCCAGTGGGGCGGCGGCTTCCAGCATGGACTGGCGCTCGTCAATTCCTCGGGCGTGGGCAGTACCGCGCTTTGCAGCGACAACGGCGTCATCGCAGCCGCTTCCGTTTACGCGAGCCCTGGCGGAACGCTGGAGTTTCACGGCACCATCATTAACTTCGTGGACGCCCCGAAGTTCTCCGCTGCGCAGCCCACCAACGGCGCGGTGAGCGGGACGCTGACCAACTTTCCGACTGGAACAGTTTCGGGCAATCCAAGGGCGTTCGTGAAGATCGTGCTCGCCGACGGCACGCATGCCGTCGTACCCGCCTGGGCTCTCGCCTGGTAGAAGGAACACTTATGATCACCACAACCACACAGAATGCGGTGGGTGCGCTCGTCGCGGCGGTCGCTGCGGACTTCGAGCCGCAACTCCCCTCCGCCATCAGCGTTCAGATCAACTCGGGCGCCGGAGCAACCAGGAACGTCGCGGTCATTGTCGTGGCCACGGTCGCAGGCACCGACCCACCGGCCAACGGGCAGTATGCGGCGAACTATGTGATCGGCGCGCCGGTGGAGGTGCCCGCATGACGCCCATCGAACTCACCAAGGTCGAGCAGGACATCCTGAAGGCGCGAAAGTACGCGCTGGATAGCTCCCGCGAAGGCGTGGCGTTCCAGGTCGCCGTCGAGACGATCGTGCAGCGGTATGAGCTTGGGCCGGGTTGGAGCATCAACGCTAACGACCCGACTCATCTGATTCCGCCCGCAGGCCTGGCCGCTCAGCCCGCCTAACCTCTCAACCCCCATTCCGCCCGCTCCACTCCGGCGCTTCCGCGCCGCTGCAGGCGGGTACCTCTGACTCAACGTTCGAACCGTTCTCAGGAGAAAACCATGAACTGGAAAAGCGTTCTCAAACTGGTCGCCAGCGCGTCTGCGGGCGCAGCCGGCCAAATCATCACCACCGGCCTGCAATCCGGCGCGAGCCCGACCACGGGCGCGTTCTGGAGCGGCGTCGGCATCAACACCGGCCTCGTCGCGGTGCTGACCCTGCTGGCGCATCTCACGCCCTCGCCAGTCACCCCCGACCCTGTTGCCGCCCCGGCCGAGAAGGCGCAGACCGCCTGAAACGGGGCTTCGGCCCCACATTCCTCACCAGGAGCAAGAGACAAATGATCCGTCCCGACTTTGCATCCATGACAGATCGCGAGCTCCTGGTGAGCCTGCTCACGAGCCTTTACGACCTGAAGGAGCACCTGGAGGGCAATGGCAATCCCGGCCTCTGCTTCCAGCGCGGCGAGGAGCTGAATGCCGTTCGTGCGCGCATCGCAGTCCTCGAATCCTTCAAGTCCTGGGTGAACGGAGCGATCGCCGCGCTCGGCACCGCCTTGACGGTGGCCCTGGTCACCATCGGGTGGCTGCTGCAGCGCGGCAAGTAACGGCAGTTTGAGGCGCATTGCGCCGGTAGGAGATTCCTTGAAGAAACTCATCCTTTTGGGCCTGTTCTTGGCTGCACTGGCCGTGGCGCAGCCCGCCCTGGTCACGGTCAACGGCCCGATCAATAACACCGACGGCACCGGCTTCACCGGGCGCATGACGGTCTCGAACCCGCGCCTGCTGTGCCTGGGCGTGGCCATTCCCGCAGCATCGCGCAACTACACCATCACTGCTGGTGTAGTTTCACCAATGCTGCAGCTGTATGCGCTGGGCGCCTGCACTCCGGGCTACTCCTACACCGTGGTGTACCAGGGCACGGAGCGCACGACGGCCTTCTGGAGTATTCCGGCCACTCCGCTGACCACCACCGTGGCTGCTGTGGAGATGCAGGGGCCGCTCCCGCCCAACATGCAAATTAGCCTGAACCAGCTGCAACCTGGCACGCTGGCGTTCCAGGTCCCGACCTGGAGCGGCAGTGCGTGGGGCCTGGCCATCCCCAGCGGCGGGGGCGGCAGCGTGAACAGCGTCAACGGCCAGACCGGCGCGGTCGTGCTGGGCAACGGCTTCGTCGGCCTGAGCCCGGCCTGGTCGGGCGGCACGCTCAATATCCCGCTTTCGAGCACGGCCAGTGTGACTGCCGGGCTGGTTACGAACGCGGAGCACCTCTATTGGGACGCCAAGCAGGCCGCCATTACGTTGGGTACAACCGCGCAATATCTGCGCGGCGATTTGTCCCTGGCGGCGTTTCCGACGATCCCTTCAAATACCTCGCAGATCAGCGAATCGGGCAATCTGTATTTCACGAATCCTCGGGTTACGGCCGCGATGGCCGGCCTGTACCAGTCGCCGATCACCCTCGGCACGACCGCACAGTATTTGCGGGGTGATCTCTCGCTTGCAGCCTTCCCGGCCGTGCTCACCAATCCGATGACCACCGCCGGGGACATGCTGGTCGGCGGCGCGGCGGGTGCGCTGACGCGGCTGGCGGTCCCGGGCAACGGGACTTGGTGCCCGAACTGGTCGACCGGCGTCGTGACACTCATCACTTGCCCCGGCGCGGGGGGCGGCATCTCCTCGATCGGGCTGACCGCTCCGGCCGCCTTCACTGTGACCGGCTCGCCCCTCATAGCGAACGGCACACTGGCCATTTCCGGCGCGGGCACGGCGGCGCAGTATGTTCTCGGCACCGGCGCTCTAGCAACGTTCCCGACCACCTGGGCCTACGGCTCGATCACGGGTACGCCGACAATCCCGGTCGCGAGCTCCACCACTCCGGTGATGGATGGCGTCGGAGCGATTGGGTCGCTCGCGACATTCGCGAAGGCCGATCACATCCATCCTTCCGACACAACCAGGCAAGCGACCATCACGGGAGCTCCCGGGACCTGGCCCGCGACCTGGGCATGGGGCTCGCTCTCGGGAGTCCCTTCCATCGCGAACACTGTAAACGGCGTTACTGGCGCCGTCGTGCTTGGCAACGGCTTCTCCGGCCTCACCCCGGCTTGGAGTGCCGGAACGCTGAACATCCCGATGGCCAGCGCGGCCTCTGTCACCGCAGGCCTACTCAGCAACGCGGATTACACCACCTTTGGTGCGAAGCAGGCCGCCATCACTACGGGAACCCAGGACCAGCTGATCTCCGGGCTTCTCGGCCTGAAGTCTCTGGTGAACTGCGCCGGCGCACTGGCGTATTCCACCACCACGCATCTCTTCACGTGCGGGGCATTGCCCACGGTGGCCTCGACCACTTCGGCGCTGAAGGGGGACGGCGCTGGAAACGCGGTGGCCGTGACCGGCACCGGAACCTACTGTGTCCACGTGGACGGGTCGAGCGCGGTGTGCGGCGGTGGGGCGACTGTGGCGACGACGTCTGCTGTCCTGAAGGGCGATGGCGCGGGCAACGCGGTGGCCGCCACGCCGGGAGCGGACTTTCAAGCGGCGTTGGGATTCACGGCCGAGAACGCAGCGAACAAGGGCCTGGCCAACGGCTACGCCGGCTTGAACGCGAGCAGCGATGTGCCCATCGCGAATCTCCCGGTCACCGGGGCGGGGACGACAGTTCCGACCCTGGACACGACACCCACGGTGGGTAACTGCCTGAACTGGTCGGCCAATGGCGTCCACGACTCGGGCTCCGCCTGTGGCGCCGGGGGCGGGGGTGATGTCTACCAGGCCAATAGCAACACCTTCCTGAACGGCACCACGCAGACCTTCACCGCTTCGAGCACTGCGCCGGTTCGCCCCAGTATCAACATCGGCTCGGCCATCACTACGGACCCATCGGGGCCTGTGGCGGGCGATCTGTGGCTGAATGGGACGGGCCTGAAGTACCGCGGAGCGGCTACGACGTACCTCCTTGCTGCATCCAATTTGTCCAATACCTGGACCGCGCTGCAAAACTTCACCTCAGCGATCAAGTTCAACTCCGGCACCACAGGCGCTGGCTACATTACGCCATCGGCAGCCTACACGGGGTCGACCGATGGGTACTTCAACCGGAGCACGAACGCGAATCACGGCTTCGGTGCATCCGGCACGCCGTCTCTCATGGAGATGTACGACACGCTGGCGCCTTCCGGCACGGGGCAGAAACTCGGCGTCCAACCCATTTCCTTCTCGACGGGAGGCTCGCTCGCGAACACTGTAGCGAGCGTCAGTCTCGCGGCTGCCCCTGGATCGACCGTGGGCCAGATGTGGGAGGTGTCCGGCACCGTAATCTTTACGGGCACCATCACCTGCTCGGCCGGCACATTTGCGGCGACCCTCACTTGGACCGATGGGCGAGGCACAAACTCCTACAGTCCGGTCAGCATCGCTTACGGCAGCCTTTCCTCGGCGGCGGCCAGTGGAACCACGCTGGGGGGTCAGTACAACTTCAGCTTCCAGTTTGTGCAGCGGTCCGCAGTTGCGCCGACGTTTGCGACGTCGCTGCCCACCTGTACGGCGCTGCCCTACGACTGGTTCGTTTCCGCACGAAGGCTTGGATAACTATGAAACTCATTTCGATTGCTCTGCTCGTCCTTCTCTCGTTCGCCATGCTCGGATCGTCCGATCCACCACAGGCCACGTCGTGGAATCAGGCCGTTGTGACCATCGCTGGCGCGACTTCAACCGCAGTCTCTGCGTTCCCACTGGTCACACCACCGGACACGAACCTGCACGCCTGGCTCGTCACTGGGACCATCGGGATTGCATCCTCCAGCGGTTGCACGGCCGGCGCGGCCAGCGTCACCTTCAATTGGACGGACCCTCGCGGAGTGAACTCTTACAAGCCGGTCAATGTGGGGTATGCCTCGGCGGTGGCCACGCCCGCCAGCGGATCGAGTCTGGGATCCCAGGTGATGATCGGGCCGCTGACTTTGTTCACGTCCACGACCGATCCGATCACCGCGAGCACGACGGTTCCGGCCTGCGCGAGCTTCACCTATGGCTATGCGATCACGGTGAGCCAGTTGTACTGAGGCCTAAAGGAAGGAACGTCATCCCAATCACCGATCATCTTCTTCTGCTTCTTCTGCATTCATTACACAAAGTGCATTTTGTGTGAATCGTATTGTATTGCACGATCAAATCGAGTAAGGTGGGGAAGTGAGGAAATCATGAGATCGAAGTTCGAGTGGCAAAAGCGTGTCCACATTGGCAGCGAAGCCAGTGAGCAGATGCAGTTCGTCGAATACAAGGAGTGCATACTGCCTCTTCCGAAGGAGGAAGGTGAGGTGTTCACGGCGCTGATCGCCAGGATTCAACGCGAACAACTCCCCGAAGATGGGATCGAGATCACGGGTGTCGATGCGTTGTACTTCCCTGCGCTTTACCTTGAGGTGCGGCACTGCCACCAAGTTCGAGTAGCTGGCTGTATCCCGCTAGCCCTATCCAACACGGAGGGGTCCTCGTGGATCTCTCGTACATTCCCAGGGAGGGACCTCGAGTACTTTACCGGGGACCAGGAGGAACTGTCCGTCGATCCGGAACGCGCGGAACGACAAGAGCTCCGGAAGGCCGCCAAAAAGAAGTTCTTCGAATTGGACGGAGAGTATTGCTTCGAGGATGCGGAGGATGTCGTCCGAGGCTTCATCAAGGACGTTGTCTCCGGCCTGCGAGCGGACGCGTTTAAATTCCAAGAGACCTTCGGGGGTGATGTTCTCAGCGTCACCGAGGTTGCGGAACTCTTCGGCGTGCCAAGAAACACCGTTCTGAACTGGATCAAGAATGGTGGCCTAAAGGCTTTCCGGCTGGGCTCCAAGTGGATGATCGAGCGGAAGGATCTGGCCGCCGCAATGGAACAAGCCAAGGGCCACGCGGGAGCATGAGACCCTTGAATGACTCTGGCGTCCTGCGCACCGGCATCTTCATCGACGGCCGCTTTCTAGAGGTCGTTAGAGATAATTGTCGCCGCGACCGAAAGCAGTGCCCGACGCTGAGCGAGTTCGTACAACTTGTAAGTGCCACAGTACTGAGATGGTGCCCGGATAATAGCGTCCGAGTCGACGCCATTGAGGTTCACTGGTTCGCTGGCGAATTCAAGGAAGCTCAGGCCAGGAAACGATGGAGAGACGATCCTCGTGAGCTTGAGCGCCATCTCAGCAAAGAATGCAAATTGCAGCAAGAACTGAGCGAGGCTGGCATAATCCAACATCGCCGGGACATGCAGCCACGTAATGGGCCCCAAGAGGACAACTGGAGTGAGAAGGGCATCGACACGTGGCTGCTCGCGGAAGCACTCGATTTCGCCGAAACGTTTAAGCCGGACGCTATGGTGCTCGTCGCTTGCGATGGTGATCATATCACGCTGCTGGAATGGATGAGGAAACGCCAGATTGCCACCATTCTGGTGTACTACGACTCTCCTGAAGATGGGGGGCGAGACACATTGCGCACCCAGACGCATTGGTGGTTGAAGAAATTCGCAACTCAGTCCTTCATGATTGACTTACGCGATGGTTTTGCGCTGCGCTCGCAAGATGACATGGACCAGGCGAAATGCGCAAGCGTCGAAAGAGCATTTCGATTTCGACACGAACAGGCTGGGATCCGGCCATGTCCGGGAGTGCCTTTCAAGTCGCTCAATTGAGATGTTCACCGCCGTCATCTGGAACGACAGAGCCCGGCATCGCTGCCGGGCTCCGTTCTCATTCAAAGGGCGTTTTTACTTGCTGATGGCGTAGACGCGGGCGTGATCTCCTTCCCGGCGCGTGCTGGTGATCACGTGGCCGTGCTTGCTGGCGAGCGTCGAGATGAAGCCTCTCACAGAGTGCTTTTGCCACAGCGTCTCGGCCATTATCTCTTCCAAAGTCACGCCGCCCTCGCGTTCGAGCAGGGCGAGCACCTTGGCCTTACGCGTTCCTTCGCGCTGCCTGGGTTCAGGCGCGTCGTCAGTGCCGGTAGCGTCCTTGGTTGCCTGCGCCTGGGCGGGCGCCTTGGAGGCCGTGCGCGCGGGTTTGGCCGGTTTCGTCGCGCTCGCCGTCTCCTGCTGGGCCCGGAGCATGTCTTGCTCCGCGATCTTCATCTCCTCTTCGAGCGTCTCTCCCAGGCGCTGGGCGGCGTTCCAGATTCGAGCCACGGCACTCTTGCGATCCGTGAAGCGTTTGACCTCCTTCAGTTCTGCGAAGGGCGGCGCGCCGGCGAAGCCGTTCCAGATGTCAATCATGCGGCTGGCGGGCCACACGGATGTGGCTTCCGTGAGTTGGGCCTCTGTGTCAAATGCCGTGCCGTATGTGCCGGCTTCTTTGAGGGCGGCATCCGCGTCGGGGTGCACTGCCAGGTTGTTGTCCGTATTGATGCTGTAAGTGGGCATGTGTGTTCCTTGGTGCGTTCAGGTTCGTTCCTGCGCACCTAGATTCATCACTTCTCTCGTGTGGCTATGCAAGGGATTGTTCCGCGATCACGCATTGAACCAGCAAAGCGCGAATAGGCGTAACGGAAGCCGGGCACCGATGGTGGATCTTCACACCTCTTCAGCGGCCCGCGACGGTTCCTACGACATTGCCGCGGTCGCAGAAACCTGCCCCTCAGCGGAAACGGAGTCCACGACGGTCTGCAGGGCAGCGAGCAGGTCGGGGTGGTTCTGTGACATATAACGCACCACCCGCGCGTTGTTGAGCAGCTTGAGGAGGTAAGCCCGCGCCAGTACCAAACTCAGCATCTCGGTCCCATAGGACTCCTCAATCAGCTTCAAGTCCTTCTGCAATCCTTCGATTTCACGCTCCATGCGGAGCATCTGCTCGCTCGTCAAACCCTCGACTTTCTTGGGTTTGTCGGCATCCAGAAGCAGTGCTTGATGCGTGGCGGCGTACAACGCCTTGACGTAGGGCATGGTGAAGTTGTTCGCGGCCACCAGCAGTTCGGCCACCTCCAGTTGGCGGAGCGGCTTCATCTTCTTCAGAATCTTGAAGGCAGTAGCCGCGATGTGTTTGGTTCCAAGACAATCGATGGCCTCCTGACAGATGCCATCGAGCAGGTTGACCTTCTGGCGAATGCTCGCGATGTCCACGTCCAGCGCGCGGGCGATCCGTTGGCTGGATACTCCATTCTCAATGGCTTTCAGGATCATGTAATGCTCTTGGATTGGGGCCAGACGGTTCACTCGCTTGTTGTAGGTGTACGCCTCGTCTTCTGTCGAGATCAGACAAGCTGCCTCGGTGGAGCCCCGCTGCTGGAGAATGTCGAAACGCAGATGCCCGTCGAGCAACATATACATGCCGGAGCCGCCCTTGATTTGGAAGACGACGAGTGGCTCAATGATGCCAACCTCTGCGATCGATGCCGCGATTTGTTTGTATTTCGGGCCATTCCGGGTATGCGTAATCATCTGCTTTGAAAGAACGATGTCTTTCAGTTTTAGGGTGATCACGTTCATGAGAAAGGCGTTCTTCACTACTCGCTTCCTCCATTGCCGTTTCCTCGGTATTGGATTTTGTCCGCCAAGTACTTCGGCATGCTATCGAGGCTCTCCGCCCGCAACATCGTGATGAAGTTTTCATCCCGAAGTAAGGTTTTGACGGCCGACAGGATCACCAGAAGCCGATTCTCCGTAAGTTGGGCCTTTTTCACTATCAGCTGTTGCCGGTGTGTTTCCTCTCGATAGGCACGCAAGAGCATCTCCTTGGACGGACGCGCTTTTTGCCTGTTCACTTTGCCAATCGTGATGGTTTTCCCATGGGCCATCCTCTGCTGAATCAACCGGCGAACCATGCTTAACTTCTTACCGCGGAGGCTATTATCTGCATATGCTTCGCACAGCACCCGCTGGATCTCCGCGTCGTCGGAGCTCGAGATCTCCATCGCAACCGTGAGCGCGACCCGTCCAGCCTCGACTTCGCGAACCAACCTCTCCTCGCCGTGTTCCAGCAGGTGGAGGATTCCGTTGATGTAGGCCACGTCGTGGTCGAGCTTCTGGGCAATCTGTTCCGCCTTGCAGCCCCGCGCTTTCTGCGCGCGAACCTCGCGCATCAGCTCCGTTGTGCTGAAGTGCCGTCGAGCGACATTTTCTACGAGGCTCATCAACAACTGCTCTTCTTGCGATACGTCGATTACGATGGCGGCGATCTCGTGTTCTCCCAGTTCCAGGCACGCTTCCAGCCGTCCCTGTCCACACACGAGGTTGTACTCCTTGGTCTGGCCGGCACCTGTTATGGGACTGACTGTGATCGGGCGCTTTAGTCCGACGTGGGAGATGTTCTCTACCATCCCTTGAAACCTTCCCTTGTTGCGTTTCCTCGGGTTCTGTATGTGGATTTTGTCAATCGGGATCATCTGGACTGCGGCTCGGGATGTACTCATGCGCCCTCCTCGATTCGAATTCGTTCAGCCATGCCCAGGAAGTAGTCGAGGGTTGAAAAGCGGTATGCGTCAAGCGCCATGTTGTTTTCTTCGGCGAACTTGAGCCGGCCACACTTGAGATCCATCGCGGGCAGCAGGTAGTAGTCCATCGGATCGGTGTTTTCAGCGTTGAGGCGGATGGCCACGGTGATGTCCGGCTGCAGACCGGCGTCCAGCCGAATCAGCCATCGCAGTGCCCCGATGCTGGTTTGACGGCTGCGAGCGATCACCAGCGAGGCCGTGAATTCGCCGTTGATGGAAAAGATATCCGAGCCTGGATCCTGCTCCATGCTTGCGCCAAGTGCCTCAATTCGCTGCGCAACGTCCACCATGATTTTCGGGTGCATCTCCCGCAGACGCCGGTTTGTCTCGATGTATTGGAAATCTATTTCGGGGGTGTAGCCTACGAGCTCATAGGCTCGAATCAGGGTTTTGAAACGAGACCGATAGGCGGAGCTGGCGGGCATTCCTTCGGTCTCATCGATCAGGATGCCGGAAAGCCGACCTTTCCGCTCCAACAACCGCTTCAAGCTGTCCAGCAATTCCGCGTCAGAGTAGCGCCGGTTCCGTTCGCGGATGATCCCTTGCGCCGTGTAGTAGATGCTCGGCACAACAACCGCGCCAAATGCGCCGTCGCTGTGTATCCACATCTCCTGCGGATTCACGACTCGTTTCTTCTTCAGCTTGAAGGAAACTCGGTTGTAGACATTGTCGCCGACATACTTCGGGTTGGTCAGGACCTGGTGGACCGTGGCGCGGGTCCACTCCCGGCCCAGATCCGTTCGAACCGCATCGGCGTTGAGCAGCTGCGCAATCTCGCTTTCCACCTTGGCGTCCTCGACGAACATCCGGTAGATCCTGGCGACCACGTCGATCTCTTCCTGCGGCCCCGGCACCAGGATCACTCGGTCGGTCTGGAGGCTTTTTTGTTCGCCTCGAGTCAAGATGCCCTTCTGAGCTCCAGCTTGGTCGAGCAGCATTCGGCGCAGACCAAAGCCCGGCGAGCCGCCTTGCCGATACCCCAATTCGATCAGCCGGCACTGCCCGGCGAAAACCTTGGCGGACAGTTCCCGGCTGTATTCGCCGGCCATTGCGCGCTTGACGCCTTTTACGATCGTGGCAACCGGGCTGCCGTCGTTATCGAACTGCTCGGCACAGTAGTGAACGCTGATCCCGGCACGCCGGCAAATGTACTCGTAGTAAGCACTCTCATCGGCATCCTGGAACCGTCCCCACCGGCTGACGTCGTAGACCAGAATCACCGCATAGTCGGCTTTGCCAGTCTGCACGTCCAGGATCAGCTGCTTCAGCGCGTCGCGGCCGTCAATCCGTAGGCCGCTTTTGCCGGAGTCCGCGTACGTGCGCACGATCGTCATGCCACGCTTCTCGGCGTACTGTCGCAGTGCCTCCCCCTGGTTCTCGATGGAGTACTGCTGGTGTTCTGTGGACATCCGCGCGTACTCCGCGGCACGGACCAGAGGCGCTTGGTCAGTAGTGGTTTCAGGCTGGTCAGTCATACGAGTTGGGGTGCCTAACGTCCGTTTGCGGCAGCAATAGCGAAACCGAAGGATCGGCCGACATCACATGTATGGGCCTTTCACCGGTGGAATGCAAGTTATTGTTGGGATTACACTTGAGACGGTTTCGTGAAGGCTCACCCCGGCCCAAACGATCCGAGTTCGACGCCTTCAAGTCAGTTGCGTTCACCGCCGGAACTCCCTGGCGCGCAGAGAATCGCCCACCAGACGAATCGTCTTCGGGCGTCCTTCCGCGCGTGGACTATCCGAGAGCTAATTGAATCATTGGCGGGTAGCAAACCTTGATCAACCGGGTGCCACCTATTTGCATAAGAAGTCCGCCGTTGCTGCGACGGGCTAGCCGGACTGCTGTTGTTTTCGACCTATCACACCAATACAAGTCAACTTTCGACACGATTGATTGGATTTCGACCGCGGCCATGTTAGGCTGAATTACGACGAAGATGGGCCGGCTGTGGCGCTTTTCGACCTAACTGAAGGAAATTCGACATGAGACTGGATGTTGGCGAAGTCGACGTGTTCCAGGAAGAGACCGTTCCACGTGGTACGAAACTCGCGGGTTGGTCACTGCTCGTGCAGGCACTCAACATTGCCGGACCGGTTCGCCACCGGAGCTGTGTCTCACAGCAGCATGTCCGGGGCAGCCGCCGCCAAGAGGGCGACTGGACCATCTTCGACAGACGCTACTGGCCCGGCGACACTTTGGCCGACCACCTCAGCTTTGCCCTTCGACATGAACCGATCGACCTGCTGCTGCTAAAGCTCACCTTCACGGCGGTGCCGCCAGCGGAGATCGAGCCGCTCATCCACGCGGCGCCGACCGGAGCTCTGGCGCGGCGTCTTTGGTTTCTGTATGAGCTACTGACTGGCCGCAGCCTCGACGTGCCGGACGCGCCGCGTGTCACAGCCATCAACCTGTTGGATGAGGACGCCTATTTCACCGGCACGCCGCGCATCTCGAAACGCCACCGCTTGCACGACAACCTGCTTGGGACTGGCCGCTTCTGCCCAGTCATCCGGCGCACACCGGCGCTGACGGAGCTCATCGCACTTGACCTCGCGGCGAAAGCTCGCACGACAGTTGGCCGCATCGGCGCTCACCTGGTCTCGCGCGCCGCAAGCTTCCTGCTGCTCGCAGACAGCCGGGCGAGCTTCGAAATCGAGGGCGAACGGGCACCACGCACCCGGCTGGAACGGTGGGGGCGCGCCGTGCTGCAAGCCGGCAGGAATCCTCTCTCGCTCGACGAGATCCTGCGCCTCCAGCGGGTCCTCATCGAAGACACTCGCTTCGTGCACGCCGGGCTGCGCACGGAAGGCGTCTTCCTGGGTGAGCGTGACCACGACGGCGAACCGCTGCCCGAGTTCATCGGAGCGCGGCCCGAAGATCTGCCCGACCTGATGGATGGATTGCTCGAAGCCAACAGCCGCATGCGCGACGACGGGATTGACGGGGTGCTGAAGGCTGCGGCCACGGCCTTCGGCTTCGTTTACGTTCATCCGTTTCAGGATGGCAACGGGCGCATGCACCGCTGCCTGATCCATCATGTCCTGGCTGAGCGCCACTTCACACCGCCGGGGCTGGTCTTCCCTGTGTCGTCGGTTCTGCTGGACCGCATCGACGACTACCGCGCCACGTTGCAGGCCCACTCCGGCCCGCTGATGTCCTTCATCGATTGGCGGCCGACTCCGGCGAGAAATGTCGAAGTGCAGAATGAGACCGTCGACCTCTACCGTTACTTCGATTGCACCGACGCGGCCGAGTTCCTGTACTCCTGCGTCCGCCGCACCGTCGACGAGGATTTGCCGCGAGAGATCGACTACTTGCGCCGCCACGACGATGCCATCCGCCGTGTCATGGACACGGTCGAAATGCCGGACCGGATGGCGGAAGACCTGGTCGCCTACATTCGGCGCAACCACTGGGCACTTTCAGCACGGCGCCGGCAGGGCGAATTCGCTCAGCTGCGGGACGACGAAGTCGCCCGCATCGAGGAGATCGTCCGGGATTCGTTTGAGGTCTCGACGGAGTGAAGATGGACGGGCGCGCTTGCGTACGCCTTGCGATCAGGCAAAAGCAGCAACTCGTAGGAGCGTCTCCACGTTGCCAACTATCCAGAAATCCCGGGTAGTTCATCCTGGCCACCTGACCGCAGTTGGCTGGCCGCCGCGACTATGCGACTGGGGCTAACTCTCACTTTCGCGGGCGCGCGCTGCTTCATACTCCCACCGCTCGACGATGGTTCGGAATCGTTCCATGGAGGGATCCAGGCGTTGGTACGTCTCCAGGAGTTCGCCCGTCTCGAACTTGCCAGCCTCGGCGAACAGTCCGCCGAGATGGTATGCGGCTAGGTCACCGAACGCAAAATACGCAGCCCACATCGAGATTCCAATCCCTTCCTTGACGGCGCCTTCATGGAGAGCGGAAAGGCAATCGGTAACGATGGCTCTGGCCAATTCGGTGGAGCAGTTGCGCGCTTTGGCGATGTGTTCGACGACGTGTTGTGGGTCCATCGGTCCTCTCAGTAGTATTGCCGGATGTAGCCGTAAGCTTTGTCGAATAGCGCCTGGTCTGTGTGAAGCTTGTATTTGAGCAGACTGCGGCGAAGCTCCTTTTGGACCAGCCGCTCGCCTTGGGTTGTTTGCTGCCATTCCGGGAAGCGAACCTTCTTCACGATTTCGTCGATGTCTGCCACGATGCGCTCGACGATGATGTGGGTGTTGGAGTTCTTCGCCTCGTTGAATAGTTCTGTGAGGGCTTCCTTTGCGCGGTCCCGCTCCTCCACCGGGTCCACGCCCTTTTCGGCCTCGACGACCTCCTTGGCCAGTTCGAGCATCTCCTTCAAGAATTCAAGGCTGGTGAGGAAGCCCTGCTCATGACGTTCCCTGACCTTTTCCAGCCGTTCCCCGAGCGCGGTGAACTTGGGATTGCCAAGGTGCCGGCGTAGGCGCGCAATGAGCTTGATCTCAATCTCCTTGCCCTTCCTTTCAGGATCAGCGGCTTCGAGAATCTCCTCCAGCACCTGCGCATCCATGACCAGCGTCTCGACGTCATCGCGGACCGACTCGACATGGACGTTCTCGTTGATCAGCTCAATGGTCTTCGCGCCAAGCGCGTGCCAGAGCAGTCTCCCGTTCCCGCTAGGCGGCTTCACCGACTCGTAGACCTGGGTGAGCCAGCGGTAGTCCTTTTCATAGGGGCTGAGCAGCGGGTCGGGTGACAATGCCTCCCAAATCCGGCCCAGCAACGAGTATTCGGCAGCGAACCTGTCGCGGACTTCATTGTTGGGGAGAGCCTGTTGCGCGGCCATGAGTCCTTCGTAGCCGCCGACGGACCGGTCGACACCGGGGAAGAAAGCCAGGCACTTTTGCATCTGAACGGGCAGTTCCTTCCGCAGGTCGTCGATGTTCGATACGACCTGCTGAACAGCCTTTTCATCGAAGTCGAGCGCCCGCGCCACGTCATCGAAGATGCCGACGTAGTCCACGATCAAGCCGTGGGTCTTCTCCTGGCCGAAGGTGCGATTCGTCCGGCAGATGGCCTGCAGGAGATTGTGGTCCTTCATCGGCTTGTCGAGGTACATCACCTGCAGGATCGGCGCGTCGAATCCTGTTAGAAGCTTGCTCGTGACGATCACGAACTTCAGCGGGTCGACCGGATCGCGGAACCGGTCGAGCAGCTTCTCTTCTGCGTCCTTGTCGCGGACGTGTTCCTTCCATTCGGTCGGGTCACTCGACGCCGCACTCATGACGATGGCGCTCGCCTCGGGCCCCACCAACTCGTTCATCACCTGCTTGTAGAGCACGCAGCATTCCCGGTCGAAGACCACCACCTGCGCCTTGAAGCCGTTCGGCTCCACCTTGGCCTGGTAGTGCTTGACGATGTGGCTCACTACGGCGCGAATCCGTTCCGGGTTCTTCACCAGCACGGCCATCTTGGCAGCACGCTTGGCGAGATCGTCCCGATCCTGCTCGCTCAGATCCCCGGTGATCGCCTGATATGCCTCGTCGATAGCGGCCCTGTCGATTTTGAGCCTGACCTCCGGCGCCTCGAAGTGCAGCGGCAAAGTAGCCTTGTCCCGAATCGAATCCTGGAACGAGTACCGGCTCATATAGCCTTTCGAGTCCTCGTCCGCTCCGAACGCCCAATACGTGTTGCGGTCGGCGCGATTGATGGGCGTGCCCGTCAACCCGAAGAGGAAAGCGTGCGGCAGAGCCTCACGCATCTTGCGGCCAAGATCGCCCTCTTGGGTGCGGTGCGCCTCGTCCACCATCACGATGATGTTGGAGCGCTCATTCAGCTTGCCGCCGGCCTCGCCAAACTTGTGGATCGTCGTGATGAGCACTTTGCGGACATCCTGCCCTAGGAGCGTCTGGAGTTCCTGACGGCTATCGACGCCAACCAGGTTGGGGACATCGGACGCGCTGAACGTTGCGGTGATCTGGGTGTCGAGGTCGATGCGGTCCACCACGATCATGACCGTCGGATTGCCGAGCCTCGGGTGCATCCGGAGCTTCTGTGCCGCGAACACCATCAACAGGGACTTGCCGCTCCCCTGGAAATGCCAGATGAGGCCCTTCTTCGGGTAGCCCTTCACAACGCGGTCGACGATCTGGTTCGTGGTAAAGTACTGCTGGTAGCGACAGATGATCTTGATACGCCGGTGCTTCTTGTCGGTCGCGAACAGCGTGAAGTTCTGGAGGATATCGAGAACGACCTCTGGCCGCAGCATGCTCCCGACGGCGGCGCGGACATGATGCAACTGACCTTCTTGTTGGCTCTCCTCATCCCGCCAGGGCCCCCACATGTCGATTGGCATGCGGATGGAGCCATACCGGAACAGTTTCCCTTCAGTGGCGAACGAAAAGACGTTCGGCACGAACATCGCCGGGACTTGCTTCTCGTAGATCTCGTGCACTTGGAACGCACCGTCGAACCACGTGACCGCGCTGCGCGTCGGTGTCTTCGCTTCGCCGATCACCAGCGGCAGCCCGTTCACCAGGAACACGACGTCAAATCGCTTTTCGACCGACCCAGCCTGGTAGGTCCACTGGTTGCACACGGTCATGCGGTTGTTTGCGGGATCGGCGGCGTCCACTAGGCGCACGGAGACGTGCTCGCCGTTCGGGCCGAATGGCATGGTCTTCTCGCCGCGGAGCCACGTCATGAAGTTCTCGTTGGCCCGGACCAGCCCGTCTGCCCGTACCGAGAGGATGCACGCACGCAGGCTGTAGATGACCTCGTCAGCCCGGTCGGGTTGGCTGCCGATCTCCGGGTTGAGGCGGATTAGTGCCTCCCTCACCCATGGTTCGACCAGCACCTCGGCGCTCTGCCGTGGAAGCTGGGGGCCTGGCACGTACTCCCAATGGCAATGCGCTGAATCACCGGGTTCACTGGCTCGTGCCACTTCAATGATCATTTGCTCGATGGTGTTGGACTCATTGAACACTGGCCACCTCAAATAGCGTATTGGTCATCTCTCGCAGCAGTGCTTGCTTGCGTTCGACGTGTCGCTTGACGCAGCGTGTTGTTGCGGTAATCTCCGTTAGTTCTTGGACAATGGCAGTCTGTACGCTGATCGGCGGTAGCGGAACGCTGACTTTTTTCAAGCTGCCTACGCTTATGTTCGACTGGCTCACCCCCGGAGTGGCGAAAACCCGAACGGCCTGCTGGCCTGCCTTGCTGTTTAGGAAGAAGTTCAAGAACTCGGGCAGCAGCACGGTCTCATCCGCCCGAATCCTCACGAGATAGGAAGCGAACAGAAAACGGCCTTCGAGCAGGAAAATGCCGACCTTGCCAACCAGATCGGCGCTATTCGTTCGATTGAAAAGGAGATCCCCTGCGTTAAGCGTGTAGCCACCCGCGACCTGGGCCGGCATGTCGGCGAACTTCAAATCAGATGCAACTACAAGCTCTTCGTCGTAGTTCATCATTCGCAGGACCGGATACTCCCCCGATTCACTCAGTGGACACGATAAACCGTACTGGAAGGTGGCAAGGTCCCCAAGAAGCCTCTGTGGGAACCTGGTGCCAGCGCCCAACGTTCGTTGCTCAAGCGCTGTTGCCTTGAGAACGAGGGCTGCGCCGCGGAGAGCAATTGACGCCTCCAGATCCCCGTCCATCGCCTCAAGAATCACTGCTATTCGGCGCTGCTGATCAAGCGGTGGAAGCTCAAACTCTTCGTCCTTTAGCGCCGTCCAGTTGATCGTTGGGGATAGCGACCCGACGGAGATCTCCACCGCTCTTGTCATAAACGCTTCACTAGTCATCAGGAAAGGTAGGAACTCGGGGCGAACCGCCTCTGGCTTCGCGCGAACCACCATGGCGTGTGCAGAGCAAATCCCGTCCACCTCGGCCACCGCCAGTTTGCGCTGGTAGGCGCGTCGGCGGCCAAAGATGATGTCGCCCTTTCGGAATCTCAGTTTGGTTCCAATTACGTCGCTACCCTTGCCCCAACGACGAACGTGCATGTCTCTCGGATCAAGGTCGTCCAGACCAACGTAGATCTCGTCGGCCGCTTGGGCCGGTTCGACCCGATCATTGATGCTATCGACAAAGGCACCGAACGGCAGACGCTTCCATTCGTCACGCTTCAGCCACGTTGGTGAGAACCGCTGAATTGCGGAGAGCCCGGAAAGGTGGTCTTTGGTGCATGACCTTGGAAGCAAGCGGTCCAGCGATTCGCGAACATCAGTGGCGGACTCCATCCACTGCTTGAGGGAATCGGCGACTGAACTGCCGTTCTTTCCACCGTTTCCCGCAGCCGCAACCGCGCCAACGTACAGTGGAATGTTCAGGCTGCCGCTCTGCATCCGGATCTCGTCCGATCGAACCGCCCGCGAGAAGCCGGCCTCGTCGCGGAAAGCGCGATACGCTGCGACGATGCGCTCGATGTGTTCGTTGGTCAAGAAGCTCTGCGCCCGTTCGCGCGTTACGTCGCTGATGGCGTTGATGAAGAAGACCTTGCCTTTGCTCGCCTTGGGCTTGCGGGTCCGGCAGATGACGACACAGGCCTCCATGGGCGAGTTGTAAAACAGGTTCGGCCCAAGCCCGAGAACGCACTCAATCAGGTCGGCCTCGACTAGCTTTCGCCGCATCTCTGACTCCTCCTGCCGGAAGAGAACACCATGCGGGAACAGAATGGCACAGCGTCCGGTCTTAGGCGCAAGACTGCACAAGATGTGCTGCCAGAATGCATAGTCGGCGCGACCCTGCGGCGGAGTTCCATATAGATTGCGTCCCCATGGGTCAGACGCGAACGCCTCCCGATCCCACTGCTTGATTGAATACGGCGGATTCGCAAGAACGAGATCGAACTGCTTGAGCCGGTCCACTTCCACCAGCTTCGGCTCGGAGAGGGTGTCTCCGCGAACGATCTGAAAATCCTCGATGCCGTGCAGGAAGCAGTTCATTCGGGCAATCGAGGACGTCATGAGGTTGCGCTCCTGTCCGAACAGGCGCACGTTGCGCCATTCCTGACCTTGGCGACGAAGGTGCGCGATACAGGAGAGCAGCATTCCGCCGGAGCCGCAGGTCGGGTCGTAGATGGATTCCCCGGGTTGCGGCTCCAGCATCTCGGTCATCAGGTGGACGACCGTGCGGTTGGTATAGAACTCCGCGGCGGTGTGGCCCGAATCGTCGGCAAACTTCTTGATCAGGTATTCATAACCCTGACCGAGTTCGTCCTCGGGGAGGTTGGCAATGCTGAGGTCGAGCGCGCTGAAATGCTCGATCAGGTCACGCAGCATGGAGTCGGGAAGACGGTCCTTGTTCGTCCACTGCGCATCGCCGAAAATGCCGTACAGCTTGTCCTGGTTGGCGGTTTCAATCGCCCGCATCGCCGTCTGAATCGCGCGGCCGAGATTGGTTGAGACCTGCCGAATCTCGCGCCAGTGCGCGTCGCGCGGAATCTGGAAGCGGTGGTTCTCCGGGTAGGCCGCAAAGGCCGCGTCACCGCCGGACTCGCTGAGCGCGATCCGAGTCTCCTCTTCGAAGACATCGCACAGCCGCTTGTAGAAGAGGAGTGGGAAGATGAACTGCTTGTAGTCGCCGGCATCGATGGTGCCGCGGAGGAGCACGGCGGCACCCCACAGGTACGATTCGAGCTGCTGCTGGGAGATGCGGCTCGTCATGCTAGAAAACCTTCCTGCTTGAGGATCTTAATCAGTTTCTCTTCCGCGAAGAACGCCGCTTGTGCGCTTTCCCCCAGTCGTTTCATCGCCGCGTCGACGGTGATCACCTCACGTTCGTCCTTCGGCGCCACGTATCGCGAGATGTTGAGGTTGTGATCGTTGGCGGCAATCTCTTCGAGCGTGGCCACGCGGGCGACACCTTCAACATCTTTGTAGTCGCGGTACCAGCCGTAGATGCGCTCGACATGCTCAGGGAGCAATTCGTTTTGCGCGCGGCCCGACTTGAACTCGCGCGACGCATCAAGGATGAGCACCTTTTTCTTCCTGCCCGGTGCTTTGCGTTGCCGGAAGATCAAGATACAGGCGGCCAGGCTCGTACCGTAGAATAGGTTTTGTCCGAGGCCGATTACGGCTTCGAGCAGATCCATGTGCAGTATCTTCTTGCGGATCTCGCCTTCCTTGCCCATGCGGAACAGCGCGCCGTGAGGAAGCACGACCGCCATACGGCCGCTGCGCGTCGCCATCGACTTGATCATGTGCTGCACCCAGGCGTAGTCGCCGTTCTTAGCGGGCGGCATCCCGGCGAAGTTGCGTCCGTACGGATCGCTGGTCCAGACTTCGTCGCCCCACTTTTCGAGCGAAAACGGCGGGTTGGCGATGACGCAATCGAAGGTGGCGAGGTCGTCCACTAAGAAGAACGCCGGTTGGCGGAGTGTGTCGCCGCGGACCACCTGGAAGTCGGCGGCTCCGTGGAGGAACAGATTCATCCTGGCGATGGTCGACGTGGTCAGGTTCTTCTCCTGCGCGAACAGTCTGCCCCAGAGCGTACGGTCGTCGCCGTGGCTCTCGCGAACGTGATTTATCGCCTCGAGCAGCATTCCACCGGTACCGCAAGCCGGGTCGTAGATGGACTCCCTCTCGCGCGGGTCGAGGATCTTCACCATCAGCCGCACCACGGGGCGCGGCGTGTAGAACTCGCCGGCTTTTTTGTTTGTGAGGTCGGCGAACTTCTTGATCAGGTACTCGTAGGACTGCCCGAGCATGTCCGATTCCGCCGTCTCGTTGCCGAGGCTGATCCGCGAGAAATGTTCGAGCAGGTCGCGGAGTAGCGAGTCGGGGAGGCGATCCTTGTTTGTCCAGGCGGCGTCGCCGAAGATTCCGTACAGCGTGTCCGGATTTGCCTTCTCAATACCGCGCATCGCCTTCTGCAACGCCTGGCCGACGTTGGCCGCCACGACGCGCACGTCGTTCCAGTGACAGCCCTCGGGTATCTGGAACCGGTAATTCTGCCCAAACTGGGCGTACTCTTCGTCGCCGCCGGATTCGACGAACGCCGTGTCGTATTCCTCGTCATGTACATCCGAGATGCGTTTGAAGAAGAGCAGCGGGAAGACGTACGTCTTGAAGTCGGCCGCATCGACGGGCCCCCGGAGAATATTTGCGGCTTCCCAAAGGTGAGATTCAAGCTGGCCCAGAGTGGTTGTGTTCGTCATTGGATGGGTCAATTCTTGGTCCCTAGGCCCTTTCGAATCTGCGAAATGGAGGTCGCCACGGCCGATTCGCAATTCGAGGCGCATCCGTGCTTGTTAATACTCGCCTCTGGATCTTGGCGCCGGGACTGTGACCAAGGTGGAGATTAAGGATTGGTGGCTCCGAGAACTACATGTCGATACCTGAGTCTCTTCCTAGCGCCAGCCGGGCCAAGACCGCCTGGCGTGCCGACCCTGAACCTAGTGCCCCTGGCCAAGATATCACCCCCCGAACGATGATGGCGTCCACTTCTCGCCAAAGCGGGCGATTCCGCCAACCTCAAGGACCGTGAACCACTATGATCGTTCGAGAGGTCACCAAGTGAATCCTGTAAGTCCGCCCTTCGTGATTCGGATGTTCCTCCCCGAAGGCGCCTCTGAAGGAATCCGGATCATCGAACGATCGAATTGGGTTGGACAGGCGGTCATTTGCCCCCATGGGAGCTTTGCCAAGCTCAAGTCGCGTCCCGAGGCGAACCGGGCCGGCGTGTACGTGCTGCTAGGCGTGACTGAGGACGAGATGCCGAAGGCGTACATCGGCGAGGCCGATCCGATCATCGAGCGGCTCGTAAACCATTACAAACAAAAGGAGTGGTGGGATACAGCCGTCTTTTTCGTCAGCAAGGACCAACAGCTCAACAAGGCGCATGTGCAGTTCCTTGAGGCCCGGCTTGTTCAACTCGCCAAGAAGGCCAATCGTTGCAAGCTGGAGAACGGCAATGTCCCGGCGGAGCCGAGCCTATCGGAGATGGAGCATGCGGAGATGGAAGGATTCCTCGCACACATGCTTCAGATTTACCCGGTTGCCGGAGTCCACCTTTTTCAAACTCCTGTCGCCGCGCAACAGGGTGCAGTAAGCTACATCCTGGCTTTCAGGCAAGGCCGGGCCATTGGGTTGGAGTCCCCAGAGGGCTTCCTCGTTCGTGCGCAATCTGCTGCAGCAAAAGAAGTTAGTAGAACCTTGAAGCCCGGCGCAGTGAAACTTCGTGAGCAGTTGGTTGAACTCGGGGTGTTGAGCGACGCCGGTGATCATTTCCTGTTCACACAGGACTACGTGTTCAACTCCCCTTCAACGGCAGCAAAAGTCGTCTGCGGCAATGAGGTGAACGGACGGATTGCCTGGAAGACCGAATTCGGGTTGGTACTCCGCGACGTACAGAATGCTGCCATCGAAGCATCCTAATCTGCTCCTGGCCGGTATGGGCGCCGGCGATGCGATTGGCGAGTTCGAGGAAGCGTGCACATTGGTGGCCTAACAGAATGGATCCAGCCCATTGCCTTTAGATATAACGGCAACTACTTCTAAGTAACTGTGCGAATGTCGCGCAGCATGTCGTCCGTGATCCCCGCATGAAGTTGGTAATCCAAGTCAGTTGGCCGGAGTCCCCTATTTTCCCCGAAACCGATTGATTCAAAACAACCGGTCAATCGGAATGCGCCGGCCGACACAAGCATCGGCTGCCATGCGCTCCTGGCTTCGTCAAACGCGGGGACCATCGGTTGCTCTCCACGGCCGTGACCAGCCTGCTGATCGGGGGCAAGATACCATCGGCTTTCGCGCTCCGACAACCCCATTGTTGATCCAGCGCTGGCATGATGCCACGCTCCCTTTCACCGAACTGGGAATGCCGATCCTGAGAGATGTTAGCCTTAGATGTGCTTGGTCGCTCGAGGGCGCCGAGCAACCTCGCTGTGCCTACAAGAAGGCTCTGTGCTGATACTTGGCGAGTTTCGCGGTGCCTCAGAAGGAGAATCCTAACACGTTCTCGGCGAGTTGCAGATGATGTCCACCAATTTGAATCCCGGAAAGGCACTGATCTTCCGGATTACTCATCGCGACAACCTTCCGTGGGTTCTTGACCACGGCCTGTACGCTCGGAATGGCGGGGTCAGTGATCCCACCTTCCGGAATATCGGGAATCTAGACTTGATTGACAAACGTTCGAGGCGCACTGTGCCAGTGCCCCCGGGCGGCACGCTTAGCGACTACGTCCCCTTTTATTTCACGCCATTCTCTATCATGATGTATAACATCAAGACGGGCTACGGTGGAGTGAAAAGAGTGCCCAACGACGAGATCATCATCTTCGTGTCTTCACTCCATCATGTGGCGGCGCAGGGAATTCCTTTCGTCTTCACTAATCAGCATGCCTACCCGCAGATGGCTGAGTATTTCACCGATTTGGCTCAGCTTGATCGGATCGACTGGCCTTTGTTGCAAAGCCGCGACTTCAAGCATGACCCGGACGATCCTGGCAAGAAGGAGCGATATCAGGCCGAGGCACTCATCTGGGGACACCTGCCGCTGGACGCACTGCTAGGCGTATGTTGTTGTACAGAGGAACTCGGAAGTTTGGTCAGGGCCCAGCTTAACGAGCGGAGATTGGGATTAAAAAGTAGTGTGCAGCCGAAGTGGTATTTCCAATGATTAAGTTCCTTCAAGGAAACTTGCTCGACGCGCCGGCTGAGGCGGTGGTGAACACCGTCAACACGGTTGGGGTCATGGGCAAAGGCATTGCCTTGATGTTCAAGGAAGCCTTTCCTGACAACTTCCGCGCGTACGAAGAAGCCTGCAGGCGCAAAGAGATCCGGATCGGGCACATGTTCGTTACGGAAAACGTCGTCTTCGATGGTCCACGCTGGCTCATCAACTTCCCGAGCAAGAAGCACTGGCGCCAGCCGTCGCAGTTGGAGTGGATAGTCGAAGGGCTGAAGGACTTGCGAAAGGTAATCGAGGCTAAGGGCATTCGGTCCATCGCGTTGCCACCGCTAGGGTGCGGCAACGGCGGGCTCGATTGGGCCGACGTCCGGCCCGAGATCGAGGGGGCATTGGGACAATTGAGCGGGGTAGAAGTTCTGGTGTTCGAACCGACTTCAAAATACCAGAATGTGGCCAAGCGAACAGGCGTGACAAAGTTGACGCCCGCGCGAGCGCTAGTCGCCGAGATGGTACGCCGCTATTGGGTGCTCGGCATTGAATGCACGTACTTGGAAGTACAGAAGTTGGGCTGGTTTCTTGAGCGAACAATCCACGAGTCGGGCATTGACGACCCGTTGGATTTAAGGTTCGTCGCCGATAAGTACGGACCATATTCCGAGCGACTCCGGCATTTGCTCGATGGATTGGATGGGAGTTATCTTCATTGCGACAAGCGCCTTAGTGACGCTGGCCCATCAGACACGATTTGGTTCGACGAAGAGCGTCGAACCTACGTCGACCTGTTCCTCAAGCAGCCCGATGCCCAAGCTCTTCCTGCCATTTTGGACCGGACCGCTGAGCGGATCGATGGGTTTGAGTCGCCCCTAGGAATGGAACTCCTGGCGACTGTGGACTGGCTAATCGAACGAGAGGATTGCAGTCGGAGCCTCTCAAGCATCAGAGAGGGATTGAGCCGATGGCCGGCTGGTCCGCTTGCAGCAGAGCGCAAGCAGAAGCTATTCAACGATAGGCTGATCAGTTTGGCACTTGATCGTTTGGGTTCGTGAGTGAAGGTCGGTCTGGAAGGACAGATCAGAAGCATTGCAATGCCCACGAACTACGCCATGAGCTGAGGGGCTAACGGGCTAGAAAGTAGGCTGTTGTCCGGGTCACGCCAATTCCGGACCCGTCGTGCGTTTCTCCTGTAGGCTGGCCATGCAAGCCTTTGTTTGCAGCGCATACGACAAATACACGCGGTCTTGGTTAACGAGGGGTTGTATGCTCGGGTCCGGCTTAGGCGCACTAGAACGGTGGCGATCTCCTGCAACCTCCGGTCTTAGGGCGCGCGGCAGTGGGCGCGTTTGATCCAGCTTTCCGAACTTCGACGAGCGACGGATCGTTGGAGCCGGTTGGCAAGTATGGAGATTCTCCGTTTGTGGACCGTTGTGCAAGTTGTGCACTTTCATGGCGCTTATCGCGCGCTAGCCATGCCGTACCCCGGAGTAGCTGGAGAGAGCATCGACGCGGTTCAGAAAGGGACGCCATTTCTTTGTTCGGTAACTTCCCCGGCTCTGGCACACAGCATCTTTAGCCGTAGTCTGTAACCGTCGAACTTGCGGAAACCCAAGGCCTGCCTCCGGGCTTTGGCCCCCGACTTCGACCTCGAACCAGCTGCAACTTGCCAATACCCCAGTGGTGCGGAGCTGTGAGAGTATCGGACCATGCGGCGCAGGACCTTGCTCAAGAACTTCACATCGCTTGCAGCGTCCGGTTTGACTCTGTCCCTCCCCACCCTGAAACTCTCCGCCGCCGTCAGCCTGCCGGCGCACACGGAGCGCATCCGATGCTTCGAGCAGAATTGGCTGGTCCGGACGGCAGCCGATTGGAAAACGGAAACTACTTCCTCCGGGGAGGTGCTTCACCTCAACGTCCCGCGGCCACAGGAGGCTGACCCCAGAGCACCCGTCCAATATGCTCTACTCGAATCCCAGCCGCTGGACTGCTTCACCGCGGACATAGAAGTGAGAAGCGCTATCAAAAGCGTCTCGCTGATCGTTGTCTATGCCTGGAGGGATCCGATCCATTTCGATTACGTGCACCTGTCCACCGATGCCGCCAAACAGCAGCCGGTCCACAACGGTGTGTTTCACGTCTACGGTGGTGATCGCGTCCGAATCAGCAACGAGGAAGGGGCCTGCGCTCTAGCCAATCCGTCCGAGTGGACGAAGGTGCGTCTGGTTTATGACGGCTCAACCCACCTGGTCGAAACATGGATCAACGGCCAGCTCAACCCATCTTTACGAGGGGTGGATTTGAGCCTCGGGGCGGGCGCAATCGGCCTCGGGTCATTCTTCAACACCGGCAGTTTTCGAAACTTCAGTTTCCGCCCCGGCGCGTGCCGCCCGGCGTGACAGCCGCCAGCGCACTGTTACGATAGAAGTCTCTTACCCGGCGCAAGCCGTAGATCCCTGCATGATCCTAACAATCCTGGCTCACCCCATCCTCGTCAACCTGAATTTCCACATGCCCATCATGGTGGATCTTTCGCACCGCCTGGTTTTGCTGACCGGCGAAAACGGCTGCGGGAAGTCGACGCTGCTGCATTCGATTTACTATGCTTTGCGCGGCGATGAGGTAGACGGCTACGTCTATCGCCTTGACGAAGCTGTGACGACTCCCAAGATCTTCCTCTTTGACGCGGAGCAGCACAATCCGCGCATGCACCTCGAGTTGTTTGAGGGCAATCCGCGCATGCAGGAGTTCGTCTCTTCGGCCAGCCACGGCCAGGTGATGCTGTCCATGTTTAGGGAGACCTTCCCCGCACTGCCCGAAGGAACTTGCCTGCTGCTGGACGAGCCCGAGATGGCGCTCTCAACATCCAACCAGCAGCGGGTGCTGAAGATGTTGAAAGAGCTGGCCGACCAGAAGCTATTCCACATCGTTTGCGCGACGCATTCGCCCGTGCTCATCGAGGATCCGGAGACGTACGTGATCAACCTCGGCAACTACATCAACCGCAACGTCCTGCCCGACGACATGGGAGTCGAGGGATCCAGCACGATCCAGTAGAATCAGGTTGACCGCGCCCTTGAGTTCGCAAGGCCCGGTCGCGACGGACGGCTATAGGGTGCGAGAAACACTCCTCGATTACTTCAATACCGTAGCCACACTCAAGGGCGAGTATCTCGTCTACGACGACGGCTTCCGCCCGCGCTCGTACTCGTATCCCGCATTGGCCCGGGCCGCCACAAATTTCTCTCGCATACTCCAGAATCACGGACTAAAGCCAGGCGACCGAGTCGTGCTTTGGAGCGAGAACCGCCCGGCCTGGGTGGCCGCCTTCTGGGGCTGCGTGCTGCGCGGCATCGCTGTGGCGCCCATCGATGAACGCCACTCTCCCGAGTTTCTGGAACGAGTCGCAAGCATCACGGATGCTAAGGCGATCCTGCTCGGCGACGCTGTGACCTTGCCTCGCCTGCAGCGAACCGTGCCAGTCCTTCGTCTGGCCGACCTCGACTGGGAGTCGGACCTTCCTGCTGAGACTGTTAACGCCCAACCCGACGATGTCTGCCAGATCCTGTTCACATCCGGGGCGACAGCCGAACCCAAAGGCGTCGTCATCACCCATCGCAATATCCTGGCCAACATCGTGCCCGTCGAGCGGGAGATCCTGAAATACCGCAAGTACGCGCGACCCTTCTCGCCAATCCGGTTCCTCAACCTTCTGCCTCTGAGCCACATGTTCGGTCAGGCGATGGCGCTCTTCATTCCGCCCATGATCTCGGGCACCGTGATCTTCCAACGCAGCCAGAACCCCCAGGAGATCGTCGCTCAGATCAAATCGCGCCGAATCTCGGTGTTGGTCTCGGTCCCCAAGATTCTTGACGTACTGCGCGAATACATCATCGGGCTGCGGCCCGAAACCGCTCTCCCCGCTCCAGTCTCTGAGAAGTTCTGGCATCGCTGGTGGCGCTATCGCAAGACGCATGATCTGTTCGGTTGGAAGTTCTGGAGTTTCATCGCGGGCGGGGCCGCTCTCGACCCGGCTTTAGAAGAGTTCTGGGGCAATCTGGGCTTCGCCGTCATCCAGGGGTACGGGCTGACCGAAACCGCGCCCATCGTTACCCTGAATCATCCCTTCCATGCGCGTCGCGGCACCGTCGGCAAGCCCATCGCCGGCGTTCAAATCCGCATCGACGCGGACGGCGAAGTGCTGGTGCGCGGCGGCAATGTCACCAGCGGCTACTACAACAATCCTGAAGCCACGCGCGAGGCCTTCGTGGACGGCTGGTTTCACACGGGCGATATCGGCGAACTCGATTCCAGCGGGCGGCTGATCATCAAAGGCCGCAAGAAGGAAATGATCGTCCTGGCGGATGGTCGAAACGTCTTTCCCGAAGACGTCGAGCGGGCGCTGCTGCGAGCCCCTGGAGTCAGGGATGCAGCAGCGATCGGTCTGCCTTCCGAAGGCGGCGAACGCGTGCACGCCGTGCTCGTGCTCGAACCATCGGCCGATCCCGAAAGCGCACTCGCCAGTGCCAACGCGGAGCTCGAGGATCACCAGAGAATCCGCACCTACACGCGTTGGAGCGAGTCCGAACTCCCGCGAACGGAGGGTACGCGCAAGTTGAAGCGGCGCGAACTGCGGAATCGGCTCACGGGCGATGTTCCGACGCCGTCCGCGACCAGCCACCGCCCCACGGATCGTGTGGACGAATTGATGCAGCGCTGGACCTCCGGACGCTCAGTGACGGCCTCGACCTCACTCGATGACCTGGGGCTCTCCTCGCTCGACCGCGTGGAACTGCTCGTGGCATTGGAACAGAAACTGGGTCAGCCCGTGGACGAGAGCGTCTTCGCTTCGGCGAAGACGGTTGCCGATGTCGTCGCCCTGCAGGGAGGCCAGCCCGGGCTGAAGCGGGCCGGGGCGTTTCGTTATCCGACTTGGAATCACCACTGGTTCGCTCGCGGCATTCGCATTTTCAACCTGAACCTGTGGCTATTGCACCTCGCCCACCTCTTCGCCTGGGTGCGAGTCGTCGGGCGCGGGCACTTGGATGGCCTGAAGGGCCCGGTGCTGTTTGCGTCCAACCACCAGAGCTTCTTCGACACACCCGCCATCTTCATCGCGCTGCCCTGGAAATGGCGGCACCTTCTGGCGCCAGCCATGCGCAAAGAGTTCTTCAACGCGCACTTTCATCCGCGCGAGCATGGTGTTTTCGCGTGGTTTACGAACTCGCTCAATTACTGGCTTTCGCTCCTGATGTTCAATGCCGTTCCAATCCCGCAGCACGAAGCCGGTACCCGCCAGGCTCTCCGCGCCTTGGGCGAGTTGGTGGAAGGCGGCGATTGCCCGCTGATCTTCCCGGAAGGGCGACACAGTCCCAACGACGAAATAGCGCCTTTCCAGGCAGGCGTAGCCATGATCGCCTCACGGCTGCGCATCCCGGTCGTGCCCATTCGTTTACGCGGCTCGAACCGAGTCCTGCCAGCCGGGGCCAGGATGGCCCGGCCCGCGCGCGTCACTGTGACGATCGGCGAGCCGCTGTGGCTGGAAGGGGAAGACTACGCCGCACTGGCCCGCCAGCTTGAAGAGCGCATCCGTGCGCTGTAACAATCGGAGCGTCATGCGTGTCGTGCTCATAGCGTCCCTACTCGCCAGCGTGCTCACGCCATGCCCGGCCGAGCCCGCTGCGGACAAGCCCGCGCGCCCGCTAGAAAGCGACGAGCTCAAGCAGGAACCCAGACAGACCCGCCGGCTGTTCGAGTCTGCCCTGCGGCTGGAAAGGGAAGGCCAGACGGCCGCCGCGATTACTGCCTTCGGCGAATTGCTCCAGCAGTTCCCAAACCACCAGAACGGGCTGCGCCACCGCGCCCAACTCCTGCTTCAGTCCGGGCAGTTGGACGGCGCTTCGCACGATCTCTCGGCACTCCTCCTCGCGCATCCCGACGACGGGGCAGCCTGGTCGAGCTATGGAGACTGCCTGCGAGCCCTGCGTCAGGATAAGGACGCCGCCAGCGCATACCAAAAAGCCACCGAGAACGGGCTCAACAACGCCGCCGCCAACCGCAAGCGTGGGGATGCACTCGCAGCAGCAGGCGAAAACGAATCAGCCCTGGAATCCTATTCGAGCGCGATCAAGCTGCGCCTGGACAATCCGGAATCCTACTTCGTTCGCGGCATGTTGTTGATAAAGCTGAAGCGCGAGCGCGACGCGATTGAGGACTTCAGCCGCGCCATCGAGTTCAACCCCAATTACGCCGAAGCATATTTCAACCGCGGCCGCGCCTGGGGCGAGTTAAGGCAGTTCAACGACGCGGTGCGGGACCTGAGCGTTTACCTTCGCATGAAACCCGGTGACGGCCCGGCTCTGGCCTATCGCGGAGCCGCGCTGGATACGCTCGGCCGCGTGGAGGAAGCACTGTCCGACTATGGCGGCGCCCTAAAGGCAGACGCTGACAATCCGCGAGTGCTCACCGCCCGGGCCGAGTTGTATTCCCGTCTGGGCAGGCATGCCGATGCCCTGGCCGACCGTGATCGTGCCGTAGCCTTGGAGCCGCTCAACGCTTTCTACCACATGGCGCGCGGCGGTTCGCATCTGGCGCTCGGAAACTACGAGCAGGCGCTCGCGGACCGCACTCGTGCCGTGGAGTTGGCCCCGACCCGTGCGATGGTGTGGTACTCCCGAGCCACCACCTACTTCACCCTCGGGCAGCCCGGCAATGCGGTCAACGACGCCGTGGAAGCGCTTCGCCAGGATCCGGGGTTTGAGCCCGCCAGGAAGCTGATTGATGAAATCCAAGCGTCCGGCAGATTGAAGCTGTCCACCGTATTGCCCTCGTCAGAACCGCAGCCGCTGGCGCCCCAGCCGCGCACTCCGTCGACGGGTCCGCCAACCGCGGGAGCGCCCATTGCGCCTCCTGTCCTCAGGCCTCCGGTCGAAAGCACCGCGCCAGCCGTGCGGTCGAGCCAGCAAATAGCGGGCACCGCACCGGTTCCGGCCCCGCATTCGACCGGGCCGCGCCCGCCGCTTGCTCCGGCGCCCAAGCCCACAATGGCGGCGGCAGTAGAACCCGTAAAGCCGGCCGCCAGCCCGAAAGCCGCGGACCGTTCACCGGCGCCGCCGCAACAATCTGCGCAGCTGCTCTACAAGGCGGGCCTCAATCTGGTTCGGGAGGACCAAACGACGGAAGCCGCCGCGAAACTGGCTCAGGCCGCGGCGCTCGACCCCAGCGACCCGTTGATCTGGAACGCTCTCGGCTATTGCCGCATGCGGCAAAAGAACTACAAAGCGGCCTTGCAGGCGCTGAACAAAGCGATCGCACTGAATCCCCGCTACAGGAACGCATATCGAAACCGCAGCGCCGTAAAGCAACTGCTCGGCGATGGATCCGGTGCGGCGCGCGACCGCATCCAGGCGCGATTGCTGACCAAGCGGCCCTGACCCCCGGTTCAGGGCTGATCGGGGCGAAACTGCACCGTAACCGGACCCAGCAAACCGCCCGGCTGGGGACGCCGCACGGTGTTGCCATACAGCACGTCGGTGATTCCGTAGCCTGGCCCGGGCGCCTGACTGGGTTTAGCGGGCATGGCGGCGACTGCGTTGCTCCACGTGTTGGCCACGCGTACCTCAAGCGTGTTCTCGCCCGCATGGACCGGGCCTTCGACGCAATACGGCGGCAAGAAAACGACTCCCGCTTCGCGCCCGTTAACGCGCACTTCCGCGCTCTGCTCGACCCGGCCCAGGCACACCCGAGCCGAGGTAGCCATCCGCGGTGCATCCACGCTTTTCGTGTAGACCCCCAAGCCCGCGAAGCTCTTCAACTCCGGCACGTCCAGCCAGTCTCTCAGCGCCGGCCAAACTGCCGCGTAGGCTGTGGTGCCCTCGGTCTTCACCCGCCAATCCCCGGTCACCGTCGACGGCGCGCTCCAATGTGGGCTGAGCGCCGGTCGCCCTTTTCCCAGGCCGAAGACGATCGCCGCTGAGCCCCACGGCCCGAGAGCCAGCCGCGATCCGCCCCAGGCCCGCTGTTCCCCGGTCATGGGATCCCACAATTGGGCGGCGCGCCCTGCCGCGTCACGGAAGCTGACTTCGAACTCGCGATTCGCCTGATCGCCGTTCGCCACGAAGTAGTAATCCACGTCCCCCGCGCGCCTGTGCAGCGCACGGAACGGTGAATTCGGATCCGGCCCCCTGGCATTGGTGGAAACGGTAAAATCGCGCATCCCGCGCCCTTGTAGTGCTCGCTCCGCGGCCGCCTCGTCCTGCACCAGTGTCCATGAACTCGCCAGTCCGGCGACCTCACTCGACTGGCGATCGCCGTTCAGCCCCGTACCCCGCCCCGGCAGACGGCCAATGCTGATCACCAATCCGCCCGATTTTGCGAAGTCGGCCAGCTTGTGCAGCACAGGCAGCGGAACACTCTCCGGTCGAACCAGGACGACAGCGCGATAAGACCGCGTGATACCCGTAAGCCTTGAACCATGCACGACCAACTGATGCTCTAGAGCGTCGTCGCCGGCTATGTCGAATCCGTAGCCGCGCTGGTACAGGAACTGCGCAAGGTCGTTTACGCGTTGAGCGATCCTCGCCGACGAGTCAAGCCCCGGATCCTGCCCCGGCCGGTGCCAGGCGTCGTCCTCGCCCAACCACTTGGCTCCCGGCTGGTCGTAGTGCGCGCGCGAGTCTGCCAAGCCCGAGTAAATGGCCACATCGGAAACGCGCTCACCAGCCTGCATCAGGTAGTTCAGCCGAGTTACGTACTTCGAGAGCGCGTGGTAGTGCGGCCACCAGGTCTGGTTCGGGTTGATCATGGTCGAGGCGTAGAACGCCCAACCGGGCTTGCCCAGCTGACGCGGAGAACTCGGGAAGCCGTGATTCTTAATGTGGCGGATTCCGTCCAGTACAATCGCATCACTGGCCGCTTTCAGCTGATCGAGCCGTACAAGAAAACGCGGCATGCGCAGCCAGGTGTAGCTCTCGGCCATGGACACCGGCTTGCCGTAGATGTCGCCGGCCGAGGCGGCGATCCGCCGGTTCCGGACGTTCACCACCAACCGCTCCGTGCCAGGCCAGATGGTCTCACCTTCCGGCACGCTGGCGGCGCCATACGCTTCCAATGCGTCGGCGAGCGCCCCATGCGCCTGGATGTAGCTCTTGAACCCGCGTTTTTCACACCACGCCGTCAGGCGCCCGGCGTAGTTCTCCACCTGCAGGCGCCCCAGAACCTCCAGGTAATCCTGCCGAACGCCCGCAGTTTTCCCGTCGATTTCATTCCACAGGTGCGGCAAATACGCCTCCATCCGGTAGCCCTTGCGCCGGGCAAACTCATCGAGGAATCCCGGCGTCCAGTTGCTGTCGTCCAACTCCAGACTGTCGCTGCTCACGCCCGACACAGCGTGCGGAGCAACAGCCCGCGCTGCGGCAAGAGCAGCACCAAGCGGACGCAGCTGCAGGTCGAGAGACGACGCCCGGAAATGATCCAGAACCAATCCGCCGCCGCCGGGTGCGTTGCGTTTGACGGTCTGGCCAGTCCGCATCAACCACGCCGCGGTGATCCGCCAGTTGCCGGCCGGAAGGCTGCCGCGAATCCGTCCCTGCTGGATTCTCAGCGGGCGGGTCTCCCCGCTCGTCTTGTTCCAGGCGGCGGCGGCCTCCAGCCTGTCGATCTTCCAATCGCTGTATGGCGCTGGCTGGGGAGCCGGAATATCCAGAGCGAGTGGTCCAGTTTGGTCCACCAATCCGTGGGCCACCGCCGCCGCACTCTCCCCTTCCGGGATCCACGGCCCCCCATACGGCCAGCCTGATCCGCCTCTCAGCACGATCTTCATGCCGAGCCGCTCGGCCGCCCTGGCCACCGCAGTGAATTTCGCTGCCCACTCGGGTGAGTACATTTCTACCGGCCCCAAACCCAGCTTCGGATCGGCCCCGTCGAGCGTATAAACCGGGTTGATCTCGACGCCCCCGATCCCGTTGCGGTCCATTTCCTCCAACTCGTGAACCAGTTCGGCGGCAGGCGTCGCGTTGCCGAACCACCACCACACCGTCCATGGCCGGTACTGCTGCGGAGGATTCCGGAACGACTCCAACGATAGCCGCTGACCCGAGGCAGTTGCCCATGGAGAGATCACGAGCAAAGTCAGCAGTGCGACCAGTGCCGGGCGAATTCCGAGGCGTGCCATATTCTAAATAGTCTCGGACTTTGCGCGGCATTGTGGACCCGGATCTGTCGGCGAAGGCGCCGCCAGCGGTCGGCCGGACTCCGTTTCCCACCTAGGCGGTTGATTCCAAAGGCCGGCCGAAGCGTAGAGCCCGCGCGCAGGGCCCGCGCGTTGCAAACGCGGTGTGCCGCTCGGCTATACTAATGAGTTGGACGGTTCGCGCCTTCTTGTGCGGGCTTTCTCTTGAAGGGTTCCCCGATGATTATCGCTCTGACCATTTTGCACATTATTGTGTGTTTCTTCCTGATCATCGTCGTTCTGCTGCAGAGCGGGAAGGCGGCCGATCTCGCTGGCGCATTTGGCGGCATGGGCTCGCAGACGGCGTTTGGCCCGCGTGGCTCCGCCACCGTGCTTTCCAAGGCCACAACGATTGCGGCGGTCCTGTTCATGGTCACCTCGCTGTCGCTTTCCATCCTGTACACCAGGCAGGGCAGCGGCAACGTCGGCGGCGCGTCGGTTCTCGACCGCACTTCTCCGGCCAAGTCGAGCGCTCCGGCAGCCCCGGCGCAGCCCAAGAGCGGCCAGACCATTCCAGTGCAGATCCCGTTGCCAGCCGCTAAGAAGTAGCCGAAGCTCAGGTCCCGGTCTACCGCAAGTGACGGATTGACGGGAAATCGTATATTGTGGGATGAGTCGTGAGCGCCACGCGGCTCTATAGGTCTTAGCCGGAAGCCCTCCAGGCAAACCGGCAATGCGGAGGTGGCGGAATTGGCAGACGCACTAGCTTGAGGTGCTAGCGGGAGCAATCCCGTGGGGGTTCAAGTCCCCCCCCCCGCACCAAATCCTCGAAAAAGGGCCGTCCCCAATAAGGACGGCCCTTTCGCTGCGCATACCTCCACGGTTTTCCATCATTTCTTTGAGCATCATCAGTTCGGCCTCTCCGGTTTTGTGTGGCGCCACGGCGCTGGACTGCAATAGGGGGCGAGGTGGCGTCACTCGACGAAGATCCAATTCGATCGACGCCGTTGTTGCCCTCGACAAGAATCCGAAGGTCCAGGTGAAAGAGAGTACACTCGGCGCTATGCCCGAAACACTGACGGTGCCGCGGTTCAGCATCAATATATACTCGTATCCGATTCAATAGACCGCAGACAGCCTGCAACTCAGCAAGGAGATCGAACGAGGCCATGAATTCAACAGGACTGGTGACATTTACGTTGGCCGTGGCGGCGGCATGGCCGCTTACCGCGCAGGTGAAGACGGAGGTGCCGCCCGTGGTGCCGGGCGCGAAGCCCGTCGCCGTGGAACGCATCATGATCCACGGCGCCACGCTCGAAGGGAACCTTGAAGGCGACGCTGTCGATCGCGACGCGATCGTGTTCCTGCCGCCGAGCTACGCCAAGCAGAAGAGCCGGCGCTACCCGGTGGTGTACGCGCTCCACGGCTACTCGATCGGCGCCGAGCAGTGGACGCATGAGATCGCGGTGCCGCAAACCATCGAAGGCGCCTTCGCGCAAGGTTCGAAGGAAGTGATCGTCGTGCTGCCGGATTCGAAGACCGTGCACAACGGCTCGATGTACTCCAGTTCGGTCACCACGGGCGACTTTGAGAACTACATCGCGCACGACGTGGTCGCCTACATCGACGCGCACTACCGCACGATTCCCAAGCGCACAAGCCGCGGACTGGCCGGTCACTCGATGGGCGGCTATGGCGCGACGCGCATTGGCATGAAGCACGCCGACGTCTTCGGCAGCCTCTACATCATGAGCCCCTGCTGTCTGACGCCGATGACCGGTGGGCCGCCCAATCCGGATCAGGCCAAGGCGCTGGAAGCCGTGAAGACCAGGCAAGAGGCCGCAAATCTGCCCTGGGGGGCGCGCGCCGCGCTCGCCACTGCCGCCGCGTGGGCGCCGAATCCGAAGAACCCGCCGTTCTACCTCGACCTGCCAACCAAAGACGGCAAGCCGCAGGCGGACGTCGTAGCCAAGCTGACCGCGAACGCTCCATTGGTCTTCATCGATCAGTACATCGGCGCTCTGCGGCAGTATCGCGCCATCTCTATCGACGTAGGCGATCAGGACGGCCTGCGCTTCGATGCCATCAAGCTGCACGAGATCCTCGGCAACTACGGCATCGCTCACGGCTGGGAGATCTACAAAGGCACCCACACCAGCGCGGTGGCCGACCGCTTCCAGAACCACGTTCTGCCATTCTTCAGCAAGAGTCTGTGCGCTGGCAAGGACTGCAGGTAGCACGGGCCGAGGGCGGAAGCGCCGTTCCAGGAGAGTGGCTGCTACGGGAAGACGCTCAGCTGCGCCGTGCCGCCGTTGCGATTGGCCGAGATCGCCGTTTCGGCCCAATAGCGAGGTCGCTGGGCGGCTGCGGAATTGGAGCTTTGTCCGAGTCGCCGACCACACGTCCATACTCCAGAGAACGCGCTATCAGGAATCCCTGGCGCCATCAGCAACGCACATCCCCGGCTTGAAGCCTGGCGGTGCAGTGCGATTAAACAGGTCTAACAAGGAGCATCACTCGGCCTGCGGGTATCTCTTCCGGGACTGGGCACGACTGAGGAATACTCCTAGCCGGCTAGCTCGCGTGCGGGTTTCGCACCCTGGCTGCGGAGCCACGCGACAAGGTCTTGATTGCTGCTTTGTTGCGCACCATCGAGCGGCGCGATCTTGTCCCAGCCGACCCAGTTTATGTTTGCGCCTTTCCCGGTCAGATACTGCGCGGCCTGCAACTGGCCGCCCCGGCACGCGTGCCAGAGTGCTGCGGTGATTTGGTCGCCCGCCGGCTTGGGCTCTTGTTCGAAGTAGGTCGCCAAACGATCTAGCAGGCCGAGGCCCGCCGACTCCGTAAAAGTGGTCTTCGCACCCCGCTCTAGTAGACGGCGCGCTGCATTCCACTGTGCGAAGATCACGGCGTCGGACATGGCGGCGCCGTTCGTGAAAATGGCCCCCGGGCTTTCGATCCTGGCGCCGCCATCGAGCAGCGCGTCGAGGGCGTCAACATCATCGCAACTCGCGGCCCCGTGGAGCGGCGTTTCCGGGGCGTTAGCTCCCACCAGTGGGGCATCGGGGTCCGCGCCCCGGTCAATGAGCAGCTTGATTGTCTGCGGCACACGGGGGAAATGGCCGGGCCAATCTACCGCGATGTGGAGCAAAGTGCGACTGGTCCCCTTTGGGTCGACGATGCGCGTCTTGGAAATCAAAGGCTCGCCGTCCAGCAGTTGCCTCAACGCCTCGACATCTCCTGAGTGAATCGCACTCATCAGTGCTTGGGCTAGCGGTTCCGAGGTTCGTATTTCCATAGCGCCGGATGTGCTCCTTCGCCATTATGCACCGGCGGACGAAGGCGCCGGGCGCTCGAATTCACGCGTACTACCGGGTGACGGGCTTGGCCTTGCCCGTGACGGCGCGGCCCGACGCCGTGCGGGTCTTTGGGGCTGTGACGAAGCGCCATGCGGAGCCCAGGAGGTCCCGTAGTTCGTCGATCCGGATCTTGGACAATCTCACCAGCACGAGGGGATGATCCAGGTAATGATCCGTCAGGTAGTAAGTTTCCGGCGCTTCCGCCAGGAGCCCAGCCCGCTGATCGAAATCGATGCGGACGGCGAGCGATTCGGGTTCAGCCGATTTGTGAACAGGCAAGCAGGCCAAGAGGGCGCCGCGCACTTTGAGCGCCGGTGATCCGTACATTGTACTGACCTGCACGTCCGGCAGCGCCAGGCCAATCTCACGGACGATATCGAATGTGCGCTTTGTTCCGGGCATAAGGATCCAAGTTCCAAGGGCTTTTCAGTCCGGGATTTGGGTGGGCCGTTTGAACAACTCCGCACCCCGTTCTGCCGATCATGCCAGGATCACGCTGCCCCTGCCTGATGCCTTCCATTTTCGTCATCGTTTCTTCCCCCCGACAAAGGGGTTGGCGGCCGCCTGCTGCATCCACGCGGCTACTCGGTTCTCGTCGAGATCGTCCACGGATGCCAGCTCTACGCCTCGTGTGGACTTGCCCATCCCTATGGGCGTCACAGGCGGTTCAGGCTGGATCTCCGTGCCGCGTATGAACATCAGTTTCACGTGACCGACGAAAGCACCGGACGAGAAGCACCAGCCTCCGTCCACACCGTAGTACGCCATCCCCCACTTCACCGCACGTTGGAGGTTTGGCAACGTATTGGCAGCCAGAGCATCGACACGCTCGGCGATACTGCGCTGCGGCTGCGGCAAGCTCGCGATATAGGCGAACACGGGCGCATCACCTTGCGCGGCCTTCGCGGCGCTTGCCTTGCCTGTCATGGCGACCAGCAGCTTCGGGCCAGTTTGGCCTTGGGCATCGGGCTTGAGGGGAGGCGTGCTCACGATCTCCCCAAGGTGACGAGAAGTGCGTCCAGCTGCTCGAACTGCTCGCCGGCCCCGCTCGTGCTTCCAGAGGCGATTGCGTCATCGAGGGCTTGCTTTGAGGGATGGAGTTCGTGCAGGACCAGTAGCGTCTGATCGCCCTTTTCCTCGAAGGTCACCGTGGTAACGGCACCATCGGCGCTCTCTTCATTCGTCCAGACGATGCGCGAGTGGGGCGTCACTTCGATATAGCTGCCGAAGAACGCCATAGGCTGCTCGGAGGCAGGGTGGCTGAACACGAAACGGTACGTGCCCCCCGTGCGCACGTCGGCCTCGCACGAAACGAAAGATATTCCGCACGACTCCGGCACCCACCACCGCTTCAGCAACTCAGGCTTGGTCCAGGCCTCGAACACGATGTGCGGAGGGCCGAGGAAGGTTCGCGTGATGACTAGCTCACGCTCGGACTTTCGTTCTACCGTCGTGGGGTTGTTCATAGGGGCTCACTTTCTCTGTTTTCGTCCATCGGATCTTTCCTCCCGTTTCAATGACTCAACGAGCTTGTCCAACTCGTCGAAGCGTGCGTCCCAGAGCTGGCGGTAGCTCTCAATCCAGGCCGCCTCTTCCTCCAGGCGGCGTAGCCCGAGCTTGCAAGTACGCACGCGCCCGACCTTTGCCGTGGTGACGAGTCCCGCCTGCTCCAAGACACCGACGTGCTTCTTCATGCCCGTGAGGGTCATGTGAAACTTCTCGGCAAGGTCCGTTATCGAAGCGTCCGCACGCCCAAGACGCTCCAGAATGCCGCGTCGGGTGGCGTCCGAGAGCGCGGCAAACGAGGCATCCAGATGGGCTCGTTGAAACTGAACCATTCGGTTCAGCATATAACACGGATGGACGGCATGCAAGGGGAAGTTGAGCGCGAGCGGCATCGGCCCAGCCACCATCACGCCCACAGCTTTTTTTCCGGGCGGCGTGAGCGGCGAAGTGAACGGGCTACCCGCTTCGCTTCGCGAACTACCTGTCTGGCAGTCGCACCTGCCCGTCCTGGATCAGCCATTGCACCGCCTCGAAGACGGCCTGAAGCGACGAGTAGCGCGGCTGGTACTCGAGCAGGCGCTGCGCTTTGGCGATACTGCAGCTCGGGCTGTGCGCGATGTGATCCCATGTCGCATTGGCCTCGGTCTCAGCGACCGTTGCGCGCCACGCGGGCCACGGCAGAAACGCCAGCCGGGCCGGCTGCCCGAACCACGCTGCCATCGCCCCGGCATAGCCGCGCAGCGTCATCGCCGCAGGTGACACGACATGAAAGCTCTCGCCCGTCGCGGCGCGCCAGTGGACGAGCGCGCGCTCGAACGCCTGCGCCACGTCGTCGGCGTGCACGTGATGAACGGTCTCCAGGCCCAGGTTAGGCAGAGTCAACTCCTTGCCTGCGGCCAACTGCGTGAACACGGCAGGGTTGAAGTGGCCAGCGGGGTTCAAAGGCACCCAGCCGGGCCCGACGATATGCCCCGGGTGCAGCACCGTCGCCGGAAACCCGGTGCGCCGCGCCTCATCCATCAGATACGACTCGATCGCCGCCTTCTGTATGCCATAGTTGCCGAACGGCGTGCGCGGCTGGGCCTCGGTCGCCGGTACGACCGCGCTCGGCCCGTGCACCCAGATGGTGCCGCAGTGGAGGAAATGCTGCACATTGCCACGCAGCGCGTTCACCAGCTGACGTGCGCTGTCAAGGGTATAGCAGATGAGATCGATCACAACCTCCGGCCGCAGCTCGCGGATCTGCGCGCCGAAAGTCCCCACCGCTTCGGCCTCCGCCCGATCGATCGTCCGCTGCTCCACTGCCGTCCACGCCGCTTGCGCCTGGTATGGATCGCGCAGGCCGCGACTGACAGCGACCACCTCGTGGCCGGCTGCGACCAACCGCGGCACCAGATAGGTTCCAATGTGTCCGCTTCCGCCGATGATTACAACTCGCATGGCCGCCTCACTTTAGCAATAACAGATGGCGCCGGCACGCGTTCTTCGCTGGTAGAGACGGTTCCCCATCCGACGGGGTCGTCCCCGATCAGCAAGGCGACCAGCGTGTGCACGCAATCGTCAGGCTGCAATTCGCTGGACCAACCGCCTTCGGGAGTGCGGCCGCAGAGACCGAACGCCCGGATGTTTCGAACCCTGCTACGGGATGACGAGCTGACCTGCGGGCAGTGCAGCGCTGAAAACCACCGAGCACCGGAACCCGCCGGAACGAGTGGGAGCCAGGCCCATGCAGACTACGCGACTGCGCATCCCGGACGCTGAGGTTTCTGCCAGCGGGTTCCGGGACTGAGGAGGTAGTTGTGCCGAGCTGAGTCAGATCTCCGGAGCGATCCCGGCGAAGCGGAGGAAGAGTAAGAGAAACGAAAATGGTCACGCACTTGCCGGCGGTCCTTTGGTGTGGAGCTCTCACCTTGGCAGGGCAATCCGTCTACAAAGACATGCCGCGGGTGTATCGCAAGGTGGCGGACTCCGTAGCGGAGTTTTGGGCCGGGAGCGTGGACGACGTGTACCGTTTCCTCGATGGGCGGGTCCACAAGGGCAGCGTTTCGCGAGACGCCACCACTGCGGGGGGAAGGCCAATGCGCACGGTGGTCTACGGGCAGCGGCGCGGCGCGGAAAGCCCGCGCCACCGTGGTGGAAGGCAGCGCCTCGATTGGGTTCGAACGTTCAAATCCGGCCTCTGTGGGCGAACAAGCGAGGAGTTCGGACGGGGGTTGGTGGGGCCTGCTTTCTGCCCGGCACGGCAGGCCCGTGTGCGGGCGCTGGAGAGCCCGCGCGGCTCGGAGAGCCGCCCCACCCCGGACACTGGCACTGGATGGGGTAGGGGAGGGGATGGCTGCGCTGGCGGGCTCTGGAGAGACGCCCCGCCCGGGCTGGTTCGAATCGGGTTCGATCG